>CAVOEM010000233.1:0-4605 GCA_963694575.1 Planctomycetes bacterium UBA1146
TCGAACCCTGGTCGGGATCGCCGGGATCGACGCCAGCAGTCGTCCGCCCGATGAAGAGCCGGGGATCGGCTGTGCCGACTTCTCCATCCTGGTCGATGGAGAGAAGAAGTTCGATGCCGGCACCCTGTCCTGGAAGGATCCTGGCGTCGATTTCAGGATCGACCTGAAGGGGGCGAAGAAGTTCACCCTGATGGTCGACCTGGGTCCGGGACATCACATCCTCGACCGCGCCAACTGGGCGATGATCCGGATCATCCGCGACTAGCCAAGCGCCTGCAGGACCGTGCGGCTCGTACCGTGCGAGACGGCCACGAAAGAGGGTCAGTCTCCGGGATTATCGGGATTCAACTTGTTATCCACCTTCATGTCGGTGTAGGTCCCGCCAGTCTCCTCAGCCAGCCTTTTCAACCAACTGTTGGCCTGGGCCAGATCCCCCATCTGTTGCCCCCCCTGGGTGAAGGGGTGAAAACCAAAACAATGGATCTTGATCTTGCGGAACCGGTTCAACTCGAAAACCTTGTCGAGAATCGGACTGGTCGGGTCCTTCACCTTGCCATCCTTCGATGGAAGTCCATCGGAGAGGAAGAATATCGTGTTGGTTCGTGGATCCTGCATGAACGCCTCGACCAGTGCATCCAGGGTGTTGGTATTGCCGTTGTGCTTGATTCCATCGACCCACTTCAACGCCGACTTCTTGTTGCCGGTGCTGGCGGGAGTCGCCTTCTTCTTGAACTTGCTGACGGTCGTGTCAAAGCGAACGCAATTGAAGGCGGCATCCTTGGACATCTTCTTCAGTACCTTGCGCAATTCTCGCTTGGCCATCTCCATCCGGGACCAGAACTTGGCGAGGCGAATCTGTTCCTGGGTCATCTGGCCACCACCGGAGGAACCTCCTCCATCCGAGCCATCGCCTCGACCGAGGCCAGGAATATCATCCTTGTGGACATACCGCATCGAACCGGAGGTATCGATGACGAAGACGATGTTCTTTGATTCGACAGGAACGCCCCAGAATTCGGGATCATTTCCACGGCGCTTGCGCTTGACTCCGGTCTTTCCGTCGTGGGTCTCCTCCATCGGGTCAAAGGTGTCCTGGCGCGGCTCCCACCACGAGTGCCACTCCTCGATCAGATCGAAGTCCTGTCCGGTCAACTCCCACAGTGAATCTCGCACCTGGTGGTACAGCACATCCTTGCGTTTCTTGACCAGTTTCTCGAGCAGCAAGATCATCGGTTCGACGCCGATGGCGCTCTGGCTCTTGCGAAAACCTTCCACCGCAGCCCCCTGGACAAAGGGCGACTTGTCTTCGAGGAAGGAGCACAGCAGTTTCAAGGCGTCGTCATTGTCGATCCCCCGCAGCCGCTGCAATTGCTTCTTCAGTGCCTCTTGCTGCTGCTTCAGCCGGTCAGGGATTCCTGGATCGGCACCGGGAGGCAATCCGTCATTCTCGATATCCTGGATCCTCTTGCCCAGTTTCATGATGTCGTCATTGATCTTCCCGCGCTTGTTGGTGGGGAAGGAGAGGATGTCGGTCAGGTAGACGCGCTCGCGGAAATCACTTTTGCTGCGCAGTTTAGTGTAGCGTTCGGAGATGAAATCGACGCAACCATCCATGCGTGAGAGTTCCTCACAGATGGTGCTGTAGACCGTTGGATTCCGTCCATCCTTGAAGCCCAGATCGTACAGGGTCTCGACCGAATCCTCGGTACCGTACGCAGCGATCTGCCGGACGATATCGATGGCGTTATCGGTGTTCTCACCCTGGATCGCCTTGCGAAAGCTCTTGGCCAGTTTCTTGATCTCTTTGGAATCGGGAGCGCTCGACGCATCCAGCGCGGCGAAGGAAAAGATGCCGCACAGCATGGTGATCCACAGAAGAGCCGATGAACCTCTGGATGGACGATTTTGGTAGATCATGATTCCTCCATGGCACCCTTGGCGGGTGCTCTCTTAACGAATGAGACTCGCGATCAGGACTGGATCGGAGTACGGGCCCAGGAAGCCACCTTCCAGGCACTCTCAAGATATCACGCCTCCTTCTTCAGTTCCATCGTCTAGGATCTGGATGAATATGGGCTTATGGGTGATGAATTGATTCGATTTGCTTATCTTGGTAACACACCCTCGAGCACTGGAGGAACAGATGTCTCAACACCATGACGACACCGATCGTCAGTACCATATCGGTCTCTCCCGAGGAGATGTAGCCAACAAGATCCTTCTTGCTGGCGATCCAGAGCGAGTACGGCGCAGCGCAGGTCGACTCGATCGCATCGAAGGCGAATGGAGTTGTCGTGAGTACCTGACCATCACCGGAGAATGGCGTGGTGAACGGGTGACCCTGATGGCGACCGGCATCGGCGCCAGCAACATCGAGATCGCCATGGTGGAACTGGCCGCCATCGTCGAGGACCCGGTACTGATCCGAGCAGGCTCCTGTGGCGGTCTCGACCCGAAGATTCAGCTGGGCGATCTGGTGGTCAGCTGGGGGGCGGTACGGATGGAGAATACCTCCACCACTTTCGTTCCCGAGGGCTACCCCAGCGTCTCTCATCCGGATGTGATCCAGGCATTACTGCAGCAGGCGCGCAAGAAGGACTACCCGGTGCACCTCGGAATCACCGCCACCGCACCCGGTTTCTACGGCGCACAGGGGCGAGAAGTGAATGGATTTTCGCCACGCCACCCCGAGGTGATCGAGGAGTTGGCCCGCATCGGTGTCGCCAACATGGAGATGGAGGCATCGGCCCTCTTCACCCTCGCCTCGGTGAAGGGATGGAGAGCGGGGTGCGTATGCACCGTATTCGGCCGTCGACAACACGATGAATTTGTCCCGGTAGCGGAAAAACCGGCACTGGAAGATCGCTGTGTCGAGGTCGCACTGGATGCACTACTGAGCATCGACTGAGACGAGGAATTACTCCGGTTTGACCTGCTGCGGATCGGGGTCCAGCGTAGAGATGGCCGCATCTACGATCCTCAACAATCGTCCGCGGGAGCGGCGCCCCGTTTCCATCACCTCTTCATGGCTCAGTGGCTGCCCCGACATCCCCGCGGCCAGGTTGGTCACCAGCGAAAATCCCTGCACACGGAGGCGACAATCCACCGCCACCATCGCCTCCTGGATCGTCGACATGCCGACCAGGTCTGCCCCGAGCTTGCGTAGCATCCGCACCTCCGCAGGGGTCTCGTAGGTGGGTCCAGTCAGACCTGCGTAATTTCCCCGGGGAAAGCCACCGGTCGCTCCAGCATTGGAATCTTTGCGGTACCGCAGTTCGGTTCGATCGATCCAGTCCTGATCGAAGAGACCGGTCTGCTGGCCGATCATCGAGGAGGCTTCGATTCCGACCCTCGGAGTCACCCCCTGCAGATTGATATGATCCTCGATGGAGACCACTTCTCCGGGACTCCAGCCCTCACGGACCCCACCGGCGGCATTGGTCAGGATCAATCCTCTGGCACCGAGAGCTGCGAGTACGCGAATTCCCCGCACCACCTCTTCCACATCGTATCCCTCATACAGATGAACCCGGCCACCGAGCAGAAGTATCGTGGATCCTCCGACCTCGCCGAGGATCCACTCACCCCCATGCCCGGCCACCGAAGGAGATGGCATCCCGGGAATGTCGCGGACGGTGATGCGGCAATATTCGGTCCACCCATCGGCGGGAAACTGAATACCAGAACCGAGCACAACACCCACATCGGGGATCACCTCGGACAGGTCCTGCTGGACATCGCGCGCCAGTTCACGCCACTGATCGCGAATCCATCGACTAGCCGCCTCGACATCGAATCGTTCCGTCACGGCATGACGATTCCGGCAACGCAACCGGTCATCAGCGCCGCTACGGTGCCACCCACCAGAGCTCGCAATCCCAAAGAGGAGAGTCGCGGTCGCAAGGAAGGCTCGAGCGAAGAGATCCCACCGATCTGGATCGCCACGCTGGCAAAGTTAGCGAAGCCACAGAGCGCATATGTAGTGATGGCCCGTGAGCGCTCGCTGAGGGTGTCGACCCCGGAGAGTTCGATAAAGGCCACGAACTCGTTGAGCACCGTCTTCATTCCAATCAGCGAGGCGACCGCTGGCACATCTTTGAAGTCGACCCCCAGCAACCAGGCAAAGGGAAAAAAGATCCAGCCGAAGACGTCTTGCAGGTTGAAGTAGGGTGAATCTGCCAGCACGGCGTCATCTCCTCCCTGCTGCCACAGATCTGCCAAGGAGAGTGCCCAGTAAGCGATGTGCTGGGTCAACCAGGCGAGCGACGCATTGGCCAGCGCCACGATGGCGACGAACGCGATCAACATCGCAATGACATTGAGTGCCAGGATCAAGCCTTCACTGGTTCCTCGACACGCAGCATCGAGAAGATTGGAGTCGGTGCGGTTGATTTCCAACTTGGCCGCAGTGGGGTTACCTAGATCTTTCTTCTCGGGGACCATCAACTTGGCCGCCACCAAGGCGGCAGGAGCCGACATGAAACTGGCCGCCAGCAGGTGACCCGCGTCGATTCCAAGACTGACATAGGCGGCAAATACGCTCCCCGCCACGGTCGCCATGCCTCCAGTCATCAGTGCCATCACCTCGGAGTTGGTCATAGTTTT
>CAVOEM010000234.1:0-4584 GCA_963694575.1 Planctomycetes bacterium UBA1146
CACCGTCCAGATCAGTCGTGATGGAACTGTGATCGCCACCCTTGGAGGTGGTGCCAGTTCCTACGATGACTCGGGAGCCCCGGTCGGCACCCATGAGTACTGTGTCGTCAACCTGATCGGTACCGGCACCAGTGCTGCGACTTGCTGTTCTGCTCGAGTGATCTCCGCTCCGACCGGCTTCGGCTGCGTCGCCACCTCTGGTGATGTGGTTCTCAGTTGGACCAACACCGATGATTACGACACCCTGTCGTTGACACGAGACGGTGCGTTGCTGGCACTACTGCCCGGAACCACCAACAGCTTCACCGATCCGGCCCAGCCTCATGGTTCACACAGCTACGAGTTGACCGCCACCCTCGGTGATGCGAGCACCTCCTCCACCGCATCCTGCTCGGAAGAGGTCCCCTCTACCCCGCAGAACATGAGTTGTACTCTTGCGGGTGGATCCACCGTGCAACTGGCGTGGGACCTCCCCGCCGCAGGCGACTTCATCAGTTTGACTCGCAACGGTGCCCCCATCGGCTCACTGGCGGGTTCCGACACCAGTGCCACTGACAATCCGGGCCCCGGAACTTACGAGTACTGCCTGGTGGTCAACATCGGCAATGGCACCGGAGCCACCACCTGCTGCACCATCGTGGTGCCGCAACCGCTCTCCGGAATCGCCTGCAGCACCATCGGTGACGGCAACACCCTTTCCTGGAGTAACGGTGAGTCCTATGACCTGATCCAGATCTCTCGCAATGGCGTGCTGGTTGGATTCGTCGATGGAACCGAAGAGAGTTACACCGACTTCCCGCTGGAAGCCGGAACCTACTCCTACGAGATCGTCGCGACACTGGCGGGATCGCAGACCGCTCCCATCAATTGCTCGGTGACCATCTTGACAGCGCCCATCAACCTGTCTTGCACCTTCTTCGGTGCACCGGTTCATCTCGACTGGGAAAACACTGCGACCTACTCGAGCATTCATATCGAACGCAACGGAGTCCTGATCTCCTCGATTCCGGGTTCCTCCACCAGCGCCGTCGATGTGGTCCCTGCCGAGGGCACTTACAGTTACAGGATCTGGGCTGAGCATGCCGATGGAATCACCACCTCCACCACCTGCTCTGGATCCGTCAAGACGTTCCTGAGAGGAGATGCCAACAGTGATACCAACTGCGACATCGCCGACGGAATCTGGGTACTCAACTGGCTCTTCGTCGGCGGAGCAGAGCCGACTTGCTTCGATTCGGCAGACTTCGATGACAACGGAATCGTCACCATCGGCGATGCGATGCTGATGATTTTCTACTACCTCCATGCTGAAGGAACACCGCTGATTCCGCCCGCCGCACCCTACCCGGATGCCGGCCTGGATCCGACCGACGACGTACTCGACTGCATCGATTCTCCCTACTAGGAGATCGAACTGCACAGAAGTGAGAATCGACCGGGTCCCGCTGAATCGTATGGTTCAGCGGGACCCGTATTTCTTGGTACCATCGGGTTCAAACTCGAAAGATGCCGTCCACGAGATCGTGGTGTATGCTTGATCAAGAGACCTCTCCACTGGAGGTCCTGGGTTGTGAAAGGCGATACTCATGGCAGCGGCCGGAAACTCGATGGCCAATCCCGAAATGAACGGACACGGAGCCGGCGATTCGACGGCAAACGTGGGTGCCTACGGCCCCTTCTGCTCCACCTGCCCGATCCGCTCCAATTGCGCGAAAATCTGCGATCTGGTCGAGAATCTAATCCCCAGTATGGAGCGAGGAAGAGTCGATTCTGAGGACCTCTCCCGACTCTACATGGGCCTTCGAAGCGTCAATGTGCTGCTCGACAACATCGAGATGCTGACTCCCCGTCAGCAAGAGGTGGTACGACTCTACTACCGTGAATCACTGATGCAGCAGGAGATCGCAGAGCGATTGAAAGTGTCGCAGCAGGCGGTCGCCGACTCCCTGGTCCGTGCAAGACGGGCGGTAGGACGTCATTTTGGTGCCCGAGAGTTGGCCAAGAACGCGAGCCGGTAGCTCGTTTCAACCGCTCGATTCCGGAAATCTTTACCGCTCTAAAGCCCCTCTATCTGGGCCGATTGACACGCCACTACTCTCGGATAGAATTCAGGTTGGTGAAGAAACGATGCCCTGGGGCTCCTGAAGTCCCGTCGATATTCAGTATCAGCAAGTCGACCTGTCGCCCCTGGCGTGCGATTTCGCTGACTCCCCTGAATGTTTCTTCGAACATTCTTGGCCCGATCCACGTGGCCAATTCAGTCGATCTGGATGGGGTTGGCCGTGGTTGCCGACCCTGAGCAAGTCCGAAACAGAGTCATTCAAAACAGAGTCATTCAAAACAGAGTCATTCAAAACAGAGTCATTCAGAACAGAGTCATTCAGAACAGAGACCGTCAGAAAAGTTACTTTCAGGACCGTTACTTTCAGGACCGTAACTTTCAGGAAACCGTACCCTTGGGAACCTTGAGTTACAGCACCTGAACATCCCGCTCCCCTGTGAGTCGTTTCACTGATCGTCACGATCCTGTTCGTACTCGACGAAGAATCTTACCGGCTCCCGACCAGGGGCCGTAGCGATGAAAGACGAATCATGATCTCTCGACCATCATCCGATTCCCGCATTTCACAGTTTCCCCTCGCCGATGGGGCAGCATGGCTACCGGTGATCGTGCTACTGATCTCATTGGCAGGATCTCTCCAGGCGCAGGTTCCCTGCCCCGTCAGCGATCCCCCCTTCGGAACTTGCTTCGTCCAGAACACCAGTTATCCGGGGGACTACCCCTGGGCAACCACGGTGATCGACGGAGAGTCGAGTCTCGTCGTCGCCGATGCCTTCAGTGGCTTCTTCTACAAGTACCAGGTCAATTCACTGAGTTCGACTCCAGCACAGTACCTGAGTCCAATGGGTCCTGCAGCCTACCAGGGTGTCAGCTGGAATAACGACGAAGACCTGCTCTACTGGCTGGTCGAGGACCAGGGACAGAACTGGCTGGTGGCTTCCAGTTCGGGCGGAATCTTGATCTCTCAGACCGCCGTCGAATTACCCGCGGGCATCGGTGGAGTCACCGGGCTGGCATGGCATGCCGGGACCGGAAACTACTGGACCAATGCCTATAATGCGGATGTCTACCTCGAATTCCTCAGCGACGGCACCTTCTCAGGGAACTCCTTTCAGAATCCCGAAGTGATTACCGCCACAGCAGAGGTCTTTGGTCTCGGGCTGACGATCACACTCGATCCCCTGACCGGCGAATACCTGTTCGATATTCCCGTCGGAGCCCCTTCCGATCAGCGCTCTTCTCAGGTGAAGCGGGTCGATGATACTGGAGAGCAACAGGGTCTCTTTTACCCGCTCGCCAGCATCAATGCCCTTTCTGGCTGGGTCACCGGAATCTCCTGGACCGAGAATGGATCCTGGGGTGGCCCCAGTGAATTCGTGATCGATCTCACCAACAATTCGATCGTCGAAGTCCCGGTACCCAATCCCAATGCTCCTTCGATCACTGTCTTCTCCTGTGCTGCCGACGGCGACAACAATGTGACCCTCGAGTGGACCAACCCCATCACCTACGCGAGTATCCTGTTGCTGCGTGACGGTGATGAAATCGCATCGCTTTCCGGTACCGATTCCACTTACACCGATACCGATCTCGATTCCGGAACCTACTCGTACTCACTACAGCCTGTACCTGCGAGTGGTGCCGCTCTTCCTGCGGCGATCTGCAAAGTCGTGGTCGGATTTGGTCGCCTTCTGGGGCAGGTGGCCTTCGGCGGAACACAGTCGGGCCCCACCACTGTCATCGAGAGCACCAACCAGTTGGTGGTCGCCGATGCATCCGGGCTTACAGCCTGGCTTTACTCCAAAGATCTGACTCCTGTAGCGAGCATCGCAGGTCCTTTCACAACGACGGTCAATTTGTCGGGCCTGGCATGGAACGCCTCCGATGACACCCTCGCCTGGATGACCGAAGATGGGGAGTTGATTCACACCGACCTGCAAGGCTCCATCATCTCGAGCACGACTCTTCAGTCGCCGACTCCACTGGGTCTGATCGGTGAGATCACCTGGTCCACGAACCGCCAGCAGTTCCTCGGAATCGATCGTTCCGTCGCCTCCTTCTTCGCCTTCGATGCGGATGGAACTACCAATGGCATGTGGATGTCGGTCCCCCCGACTCCCACCGGAGTGGCCGTATTCCTCGCTGGAATCACTTCCCGCGATACCGCGAACAACAGCGTCTGTGATTTCGCGGTGGGCTCACTGAACGACGCCGGAATCAGCCGGATCGAGCGTTCGGTCGACGGCGTCACTAGCGGAATTGGATTCGATATCGCTCCCTCAGTAAACACCGGAGAAGTGGTCGGGATCTCCTCGACGGAAACCGGACCCTTTGGCACTCCCGTCAGTTACCTGATCGGTGGAGACAACGGTGTCATCTACATGTTTTCAGGAGATCTTTCAGGTACTGGATCCGATTTCATTCGCGGTGAGTTGAACATGGACGGAACCCGCAACCTGGTCGATGTCACGGTACTTCTGCTGAATCTCTTCGGTCAGGGTCAGACTCCTTCCACCTGCGTC
>CAVOEM010000235.1:0-4583 GCA_963694575.1 Planctomycetes bacterium UBA1146
GCGACGTAGCACTGGATTGGGGTCATCCGCTGCAATATTTCTGAGTGTCTCCAGTGCCGGGGCGGTGCCGTTTCGACCGAGAGCCCGCACCACGTCGAGTCGCTGGGAGGATGTCGTCCAGTCGAACAGATCGGTCAGCATCAGTGCCGATTCCGCCACCGGGATGTGCCCGAGTGAGAGGATGATCTCGCGATCTCGAAATGAATCACCCGACCACGTGGCGATCCGCTGGCGGTAATAGGGCAGCCAGCCGGCAACCAGTTGTGGATCGCGCCCCTCGTGAAAGCCGAGAATCAGTGGCGCGGCTTCTCCCTCGAAGAGCTCCTGGCGAAGATCTGCTAGCAACTCGCCGGGAGTCTCCAGCTGGGCGAGATGGCCCAGATAATCGAGCACCGCGATTTCGTTGTCGGCGTATTCGCGCATCAGATTGCCGCTGTAAAAATCGGGACTTTTCCACAGCGGCGAGTCGAGATCACCACCGTTGAAGGCATCGGCGAATTGTTCGTAGAGACGATCCACCTCACTGAAGTGGCCGCCGGCGATCAGATCAAACGCCAGTTGCCAGATGGTCTCGAGGTCCTGCTCTTCGATGGCTCGTTCGAGAACCCCCTGGGCACTCGCCGGCCCAACACCACTACCAGGCCGTGGCTCCGTCCGCTGCGTCTTTGTATCGCCCATCAACATCTCGGCATCGCCAGGCTCATCGACGGGCGAAGCGTTTGAAATGGAAGCGTCACCGGTGTCGCTGGCGGCTGCGTTGCCAGCGGCAGTTTCGGGTTCGATAACAGATGGCCCGGTACCAGGATTGGCCCCTTGTTCCTCGGCGGAAAAACGGAAAACAAAGAACGCCAGAACCATCACCAGTAGTGCTAAAAAAACGACCAATCCACGCAAGAGATCTCCCTTTCACTCCTTCAGTTTAGTCCGTGGTGATCCCCAGACAACGGGGGGAGAGAAGCGCAATCTGTACACCAGTCCGGATGCGATCAGGTGTCCACTTTTCACCGTTCAATTGCTCCTCGTCCACATTATCTATCCTACTGTAATCAAGGACCGTGCAGAACTACCCTGCGCCATCGTGCGCAGTTGTTCAAGTACCTTGACGAAGTACGACGGAGTACAGGGCGCTGAGGCACTCCTATTGTGCTCCCCATATTAATGTACTTTGCCCATTGGAGATCGGTAGGATGATCACTTCACCGGTGAAACGAGGTTGTCGTGAAAATGTTCGTCCCGTTTCTCGTCTTGCTGCTGCTGCTGGTCGCCTGGATGATGTTTGATTCAGCAGATTCAGGTCCCCTCACAGACACCGATTCTTCCTCTCAGGAGCCACTACGGATCGAAGAGGATACTTCTGCCGACGATGGTGCTTCCCGATGGGTCGTTTCTGGCTCCGATGGGATCACTTTGGAATCGTCGGGGGGTTCCGAAGTTGCTCCCGGGTACATCTCAGGCCGAGTAGTGGATGAAGATGGAAGACCCGCAATGTATGCCCGAGCTTGTCTGAATCCGGATCTACTGGAACTGGTGGAATGCGACAGTGACGGTCTGTTCATGATGGAGGTGGAAGCGGGCTTCGCAGGAGACTTGTTCATCGATTGCGATAACGATCGTCGTTTGCAGGAGGATTTGCCGTCGCTGGTGGGGCAGGTGGTCACAGATGTGAGAGCGGTGGCTGAGGATCCCAGGCTCTTCATTGTGACCCTCATCGAAGGCATGCGCATCGAAGGGATCGTGATCGATGCAGAAGAACAGCCGGTCTCTGGTGCCGCTGTTTTCTCCGGAGTCACCCACAACCGTCCTACGGGCTTCATCATCATGGGAACATCCTCGACGGAAGACGATCGCATCTGGCCAGAAACGATCAGTCAAACAGATGGAACCTTTACCCTGTCGGGGATTCCTGTCGGGGATTACAGACTTTGGGCGAGCCGGTTTGACCACGCAGAATCAGAGCCCGTCAATGTGACTCCTGGAACCCCGGAGGTGATTCTCCAGCTGCGCGAACAGTGCATCCTGAGAGGGACGGTGGTCGATGAACGAGGTGCACCTCAGGACATTCTCGTGCAACTGATCTCCGGCCTGGATGATGGGGCAGGAAACCGTTCTGGATCGCCGGGCGCGGGGAAATCTCTACTCGACGAAGCGAATTCGAACAATCCACAAGTGGGTCAATTCGAGCTCTACACCGGGGCCGTCGGGAGGCATCAACTGGTTGTGGATTCATCGAAGTTTGTCAGGGCGAGCCGATTCATCGAACTCAAACCTGGAGTGAATGATGCCGGTGAACTGATTCTGAAGGCTCCGGCATTGCTCCATGGCAGGGTCGTGGACCATCGCGGCGTTGCTGTTTCAGATGCAAGATTTGTCGGAAGGGAAAATCCACGTGGGGATTTCAAGGCGATCAGTGCTCATGATGGAACCTTTGAACTTCGCATCGATCCACAACAGCCTCAGGACCATGACCTGAAAATCGTCCACCATGAACATCCCGATACTAGCCTTGACACCTTCGGATATACCGTGGGGGAGCATGATCTGGGCGATGTCGTGCTCAGGGAGGGACTGACGATCCAGGGAGTGGTGTTGTCACCTGAGGCGATGCCAGTCAAGGACGCCAAGGTAAGCCTTCGGAAGTTGGCACCTCCAGGTGCCGAAGAGCCTGACCAGGGAATTACCCTGATCCTCGGGGGGGCCAATGGATTGGTCATGCAACCCTCATCGGGGGGCAAGGTGGTGAAGAAAGCCACCACCGATGCTGCCGGTCAGTTTTCCATTGTTGTGGAAGATCGAGGTGACTACGAGATCGATGCTGAGGCAGCAGGGTACGGATCTTCAGCAACGGTGCTTCTTTCTGTGCTCAGGCCGATCGACGGTGTTCGACTCGATCTGGCAACCGTATTTGTCATCGAAGGACGAGTCATCGATGATTTTGGAGCGCTGATGGGTGGGGTTCGGCTAACGGCAAAAAAAGCTGCCGAGCCAGAGGATCTATTTCGCGGAATGTTCGGAGGAGGAGACGGAGGAGCAATCCGTACGACCAGTGCCCAAGATGGGTACTTTCGGTTCGAGGTTCCCGAGGATATTCCATATCTCATCGCTATCGCGAAAGGACAGACCTGGATATCGCTGGAGAATCCCACAGTGGATGCCGGCTATCTGAACGCAGAGGTGATCGTCACCGAGGGTGGGCGCATCGAGGGGACAGTGGTGGACTCCATCACGCTCCAACCGATCACCTCCTTTCAACTGAGTCGTGGGGGAGGCCAATCCGCCAATTTCTTCTTCTTCCAAGGAGGATCATCCGGTGTCGAGTACACCCATCCGGATGGATTTTTCGACATCATTGGACTGGCCGGAGGCTCTCATCGGCTCACGATCGAGGCAGAAGGGTACATGAAGGAGACCGCAGAGGTCGAGGTGGAACTGGGTGCCACCACCTCTGTTACCATTTCCTTGCAACCGGGAGCTGCCATCACCGGTCGTATCATGGATGCCACAGGTCAACCGTTGAAAGGGGTCCGAATCTCGATCGCGAGACCAGGAGAAGAACCTGAACCGCAACAGGGACCCTCGATCAATATCTCCTTCTCGTCGGGTTCAGGAGGCGTCTTTCAACTCGGGAATGACAGCGCAAACCGGACTGATGAGGAGGGCTACTTTCTTGTCGATGGTATCGATGCGGGGGACTGGCAAGTTCGTGCCACTAAATCTGGCCACGATGCACAATCGTTCGAGGTGCGGGGGACAACCCCTGGAATCGTCACTGATTCGGGCACTCACACCCTTTATCCCGAGGCTCCCGCTGATCCTTGATGGATCCGAAGGGATCGATCCTCGCTAGCTCTCGTTCCGGGGCTTGCGACCTGCACGCCGCCGCTCGGCTTCCTTGAGAAGATGTTTGCGGATGCGGATGTTGGAGGGAGTGATTTCCACCAGTTCTCCTTCAACGACAAACTCTAGCGCTTCTTCTAACTTCAATCGTTTGAGCGGGCGCACGCTGGTACTGTCGTCCTTGCCGGAGGCTCGCACGTTGGATAGCTTCTTGGTGCGCACCACGTTTACCTCGAGGTCGCGATCGCGGGTGTGTTCTCCGACTACCTGCCCCTCGTAAACTTGATCCCCAGGTTCGATGAAGAAGGTGCCACGATCGTACAGGGCATCGAGGCTGTAGGGCGTGGCCTGACCCGTCTCGACGGCGATCAGCGATCCTGAACTCCGTCGAGGAATCGCACCCGCCTTGGGGCCGTGTTCGAGATAACTGTGATGAGAGATGACTCGCCCGGCGGTGGCGGTGAGCAGTCGTGTACGCAAGCCGATCAGTCCACGTGCGGGTATCTTGAACTCCATGTGCACCATGTCACTACCGGCTCTCGATGTCATATCGATCATCTCGGCGCGTCGCTCGCCGATCAACGCCATTGCTGATCCTTGCGCATCGATGGGGCTTTCAAGTACCAGATGTTCGAATGGTTCATGCCACTTCCCATCGATGAGACGCTCGATGACACGCGGCATACCCACACACATCTCGAACCCTTCACGACGCATCGTCTCCAGCAAGATTCCAAGATGCATCAGTC
>CAVOEM010000236.1:0-4524 GCA_963694575.1 Planctomycetes bacterium UBA1146
CGATCGGGTTTCTTCTTCTTCTTCTTCTTCTTCTTGTTCTTCTTCGCCTCGGCTACCACGTCTTCCCCTTACTCACTGCAGTTACACCCCTGATACCGCTTGAACTCACTCCGACAGATCATCCGGACTTCAGAACACTTCTCAAGTTGTTCCGGCATGGTTCATAGGGAATCGCTCTTCACTCCAACACAGTTCCGGCTCGAGCCCATCGAGTCCTTCGATGATTCCCGCCGCCACCCGTCGACCCACCGCCGGTGAAGCGGTCACCCCGTGCCCCCCGAGACCGACCGCCCAGTGCCAGCCATCGATCCGCGGATCGGGGCCCAGCAGAAACTGACGGTCGCGACAGAAGTTCCGGTGCCCGGCCCAGATATGACGCGGCTCCAGAGACTCGATGGCGTCGATCGAGGGGCCGACCCGTTCCTTCACCCGTTGCCAGGCATCGCCGCAAACGGTCGCTCGACCCGGCTGATCCACGACCTCTTCACAGGCGCTCCAGAGCGTATTCTCGATGCCAAACTTGAGATACCACCCTGGATCATGGGCCCAGATCCACGGTCGAAGACGAGGTGGGTTGCCGATCGGATCGGAGTGGACACAACTTCGCAGGTACGGAGTCATCTCGATGGGAACACCCGCCGCTTGCGACCATTGAGCCGCCCATGCCCCACTGGCCACCACCAATGCCTCGGATTTCACCTCGATGCCATCGATGTGGATCGAGGTGAATCGACCACCCTCGATTCGTGGATGATGAGCGTGAGATCCCATCCGCAATTCCACGCCGGCATCTCTGGCCTGTGCTGCGAAGTGACCCAGTAACGCGGGGACTTCGAGGATCCCGTCCGCCTCGACAAATCGTGCTTCCCCTGCCGGCAGTTGCTGGAACTCGGGAAACATCGTTCGAAACTGGTTTTCATCCCAACGGCTGAATCCCACCTGACTCCAGCAACCATCGGCGACCTCCCCCGAGGGGTCAAAGATCACCGATCCGCACCTGTGAAAGGGTGAGTTTTCTCGCCGGGAACTCCACAGATCCTCGATCTCATCGGCGCCCTCGATGCAGAGCCGGGTGGTGATGGGATTCTCCGCTACCCTTCGGATCAGACCGGCATTTCTCCCGCTGGAGTGAATGCCAGGTCTCGATTCCTGCTCGATCAGCAAAATCGGTCCGATCCCCCTGCGGGCACAACTGGCGGCGGTGGCCAATCCCGCCAATCCGCCCCCGACAATCACCAGTTGCCAGTTACGGCCGACATCTCGCCTACTCGGCGCCATCGGGATCCATTCGTGCAGGGTGCCAACTGGGAGCCTTCGCGGCCCGGTTCTAGAAATCGACTGGAGAGATCGACACTCCCCCCGGTATCCTCTCAGCCTACATCAGAGATGCGGGCTCGCAACGATCCCTGGAAGGGAAGAACGATTGGCTACTGAACTGGTGCTGAATCCTCAGATCATCGAGGTGCTGATCCTGCTCGCTGCCGCGTTGTTCCTCTTCGCCAGTGAGATTTTCTCGGTCGATGTCATTGCGATCTCACTGCTGCTCTACCTCACCACCCGAGGCATCCTGCCCATCGAGGACGCACTCGAGGGCTTTGGCCATCCGGCGGTGATCGGAGTGGGCGCCCTGTTCATCGTCAGTGAGGGGCTGCTGCGAACCGGGGCTCTCGGCTTCCTGTCCAATCACTTGCAGGAGTGGAGTCGCGGAAGCCATCGAATCATGACCGCGTTGATCCTGATCATCGTGCTGATCGCCAGCGCATTTCTCAATAACACTCCGGTCGTGGCGATGTTCATTCCGGTGGTTCTGGGAGTTTGCCTGCGCAGCGGCATGAACCCATCTACGGTGCTGATTCCCCTCTCCTACGCAGCGATCCTCGGCGGCACATGTACTCTGATCGGAACCTCCACCAACATCCTGGTGGCCTCCATCGCCAGGGAGAGTGCCGGCATCGAACTCGGCATGTTCGAGTTCACCAAGATGGGTGCGATTCTCGCCGCAGTAGGCCTGGTCTATCTGCTGACGGTCGCTCCGAAACTTCTTCCGGAGCGCCAAACGATCACCTCGCTCGCCAGCCTGGGAGGCGATCGTCGCCACCGAGAGTACATCACCGAGATCGAGATCCGCGGTGGAGAGCTGATCGGAAAACGCTTCGGCGACACCATCCTCGCCACCGCTGGCAAGGTTCGGATCCTGCAGATCATCCGCGGTGAAGAAATCCTCTGGCCACCACTCGATGATGAGATGCTCGATCTCGGTGACGCTCTGGTGATCTCCGGCACCATCGAGGACCTGATGGAAGTTCAAGATCAAACGGGAGTGGCCAGCTTGTCGGAGATTATTTCCGAGGCGCGTGGAGACGCGACCCAGAAGGAGGCGCAACTGGCCGAGTTGCTGGTACTTCCGAGCAGCCCTTATGTTGGCCAGCTGCTCGGATCGGTCGAATTACGCCGCCGATTCGGGCTCAACGTGATCGGCTTGCAACGCCACGGTATGCATATGCGCAGCAAGATCAGCGAACACCCGCTGCGCATCGGCGACGTCTTGCTGATCCAGGGGACCCCCGAGGGCCTCGAGAGGATTCGCGGCGAGGAGGGGTTGGTCCTGATGTCCGGGGTCAACGATGTGGTGGTGCGCAAGGGCAAGGCCCCGCTGGCGATCCTGATCCTCATCGCCATCATCGGATTACTCTCCACCCAGATCTGGCCGATGGCCACGGTGGCTCTGGCAGGCGCCGTGGCGATGGTGGTGACCGGCTGCATCGGCGGAACCAAGATCTACGAGGCGGTGCAGTGGAAGGTCTTGGTGTTGATCGCCGGAACGCTGGCGCTGGGGAAAGCGATGGAGACGACCCAGACCGCCGGCTGGCTGGCAGACCAGGTGATTCACCTGCAACCTTACGTCGGCCCCTACGGACTGGTCGTGGTGACGCTGGTCGCCGCAGCATTACTCACCGAGATGATTTCCAATGCAGCGGTCGCCGCAGTGCTGGTTCCGGTCGCGCTGAAGATCTCCACTCAATTGGGACTCGCCATGGAGCGAGATGTCTCTCCGATCCCCTTCGTGATGGCGGTGGCGTTCGGCGCTTCGCTGTCGTTCCTGACCCCCATCGGCTACCAGACCAACACACTGGTCTACGGTGCCGGGGGCTACCGCTTCAGTGACTTTGCCAAGGTGGGCACCCCGCTGGTACTGATCATCTGGGCCATCGCAGGAACGTTGATCCCCTACTTCTGGCCGCTCTATTCCTGATCGGTTCCGGTCTCCTCAGGGGCACACATCTCCTCAGGGGCACACATCTCCTCAGGGGCACACATCTCCTCAGGGGCACACCGTCTCGGTGCACTGCAAGGCATCGCCAGTCTGGTCCTCACCGCAACTGGCACCCGGTGCCGGCAACTCCGAGGCTCCAGCAAAGAGGTACGAGAGCAGTGCGATCGGGTCTCCGATATCGATGGCCCCATCATCATTACTGTCGTGACCATCCTCGCAAGTGGTGATGGAACTGCCACTGCTGAACAGGATCGCCAGCGTTGCGATGGCGTCCGAGATATCGAGTAAGCCGTCACCATTTCCGTCGCCACGGACAAAGAACACGCCAGAGCAGGATCCAGGTTGAGACAGTGCATCGGCAGGATCGGAACAGGCAAGCCGTTCGTCCCCATCAAAATGACCATCGAGATCGCGATCGATCCCCATCCTCAGCGCCGAACCGGTCGGAACCACGGTGAAGGTCACTTCCGCACCGGCTACCGCCGAGTTGCGAAGGTCGGTGAAGGTGGTGGCTTCTGCGAGGATGTCGGACTGGAACACACCGGTGCCGGCGCCCACCATTACCCATCCACGAAGGAATCCGCCTTGCCACGCCTTGGCGATCACACCGACCCTGCCCAGACTCGCCTCATCGAGGATGATCTGCGCATCTGCGAGCACTTCAGCGTCATCTCTATTGGTCTCGTCCAGGGTGATCTGCATCCCCACTGCAGCGTGCGAATCCTGGCTCGGCGACCCGAGTGGTTCGAAGGGAGTCTGGTTACTTCCCTCTGGTAGGTCGGATCCAGAGAACGCCAGCATGAATGCGGTCAGATCTGCAATCTGTTGATCATTGGTCACCGAGAAGGCCGGCTCACTGATGAAGCGTTCAACAGAATCCACCGACCCGTCGTGCAGGTATCCAAATCCGGTTGTATTGAGCAGTTGGGTGGTGTTGAAACCGGTGCGCTTGTAGACGTTTCGCAACTGAGGGATTTTGATGTTCCGCTGAACGGAACCGTCGACACTGACCATACCATGGTGCTTTTCCCCCATCGGACCGTCGGGAATCGTTGCCATGACAAAACCAGCACTGAATTCAGAGTTGGGTCCGATTCCGATGGGAAGCGCGTGGCAGGTCACACACTGCAAACCTCCATCGAGGCCAGCATTGCGATAAAGATCCAGCCCTGTCTCTGCATTTCCAGTGCCCAGTATTTCACCTTCAGAACCGAAGCGACCAGTCGTGAAATGGCCGTCGAGTGGCAATG
>CAVOEM010000237.1:0-4494 GCA_963694575.1 Planctomycetes bacterium UBA1146
CAGTGGCGGCACATTACGTTCGGTACAGGTGGTCATTCCACAGGGGAGTCTTCTCGACCCGCCCGAAGGAAGTCCGGTGGCGGGGGGGAATGTCGAAACTTCCCAGCGCATGGTGGATGTCATCTTACTAGCACTGGCACCGGCACTGCCGCAACTGATCCCCGCTCAATCGCAGGGAACGATGAACAACCTGGTGATCGGCGATGAGGCCGGCGCCTACTATGAAACCATCGGTGGAGGTTGTGGTGGCGGTCCCGACCGCCACGGCGCCAGTGGTCGACATGCACACATGACCAACACGCTCAACACGCCCATCGAACGACTCGAACATTCCCTGCCGGTGAGGGTCACACAGCTGAGACTTCGCAAGGGATCTGGTGGAGACGGCACTCATCGTGGCGGAGACGGTGTCATTCGAGAATATCAGTTACTCGAATCGATGCAGGTTTCGATTCTTTCCGAGAGGAGAGTGCATCCTCCTTCGGGAATCGCTGGAGGAGAAGATGGACTGCAAGGAAACAACACCTTGTTGAATGATCAGGGTTCTCACGAACTGCCAGGAAAGTGGCAGGGCGTGATCGAAAAAGGCGCCTCCATCCGAATAGAAACTCCAGGAGGCGGAGGATGGGGGAAGGCACCAGATTAGGTATCACCCGACTATCCAGTGAGATACCATCTGGTCCTCAAATAACTTCAGAAAGATGGACATGAAAACTTCGCCCATCGAACTCATCAATGTCTCGAAAACATATGGCGACTTCAAAGCCGTGGATGACATTTCGTTCACGGTTCCAGAGGGAACCATCTGTGGATTCCTCGGACCCAACGGCGCCGGAAAAACCACCAGCATCCGAATGATGCTCGACATTCTCCGACCTAGTTCAGGGACCATTTCGATACTTGGCGCGCCCCGAGCCCTCGATGTCCGCAGCCGAATCGGATACCTACCCGAGGAGAAGGGTCTCTACAAGAAGATGACCGCCACCGCGATGATTGCTTACTTCGCCACACTCAAGGGGGTTCCGGGCAGGGAAGCAAAAAGAATTGCCGGCGAGCTGCTCGAAAAGTACGGACTCGGTTCATTTCAAAACCACAAGTGTGAAGCCCTCTCCAAGGGAATGGGACAAAAGGTCCAGGTTCTTGCATCCATCGCACACGATCCCGACCTGGTGATCCTCGACGAACCGTTCAGCGGACTCGACCCGGTCAACCAGGGTGTCATGGAAGAAGTGATCCAGGACATCCGCTCTCGCGGCAAGACCATCCTCTTCTCGACCCATGTCATGTCCCACGCGGAAAAAATCTGCGAACGAGTCGTCATCATGGCTGCAGGGCGCCTCGCATT
This sequence comes from Planctomycetes bacterium UBA1146, assembly GCA_963694575.1. Classification (GTDB taxonomy): domain Bacteria; phylum Planctomycetota; class UBA8108; order UBA1146; family UBA1146; genus QNYK01. Next base: position 1,346 of record CAVOEM010000237.1, read on the forward strand.
CGACGGCACTGTCGACGAGGCAAAATCGCTGCTCCCCAGAAGAGTTCGGGTCAAGGGAGAGGGTGCCGCAGCTGCTCTTGAACTGATGCAAGATGTGACGGATTCGAGCCCCTCTTCAGATGGTCGAGAAGGAGTGGTGGAGTTTCAATTGCGTGAGGGCGCTGACCCACAACAACTACTGAAACGCGCCTTCGAGCAAGGCGTCTCACTGGAAATCTTCGAGGTGGTCGACCCCAACCTGCATGAAGTGTTCGTGCATCTGGTTGGCGAAGAGGCCAGAGAGGCGGCATTCCGATGATGCAGGTCTTCCGCATTGCCCACCGGGAATACATGGAGAACGTCAAGACCAAGGGTTTCTGGATCGGCATCATCATCTTCCCCATCTTGATCTGGATGATGATCGAGCTGCCGAAGTTTCTCGAGGAGCGTGGCATCCCGACCAGGCATCTGGTCATCGTCGATCGAAGCGAAGGCCTCGGAGAAATCGCCCGCCAACGAATCACCTTGCTCAATCGCCAAAAGACACTCGATGCATTTCAGCAACACATAGCGGAGGCGACCAAAGAGCAGCGCAAACAAAAGATGGACGAAGTGGACATCGATCCGGACCAGTTGCTCGACAAACTGGAACAAGGCCTCGATCAATTGGGCAATCCAGATCTGGAAATCCAGCCGTTTAAACCAGATCAACTGGTCAAAATCGGCGACCTTCTCCCTGAACAGATGCTGCTCAACGACCTCCAGTGGAACAATATCAAGAAACTACTCCTCAGCCAGTTGCCAGAGGACGCCGCAGAATTCACCGAGCCACCGCTGCGCTTCAAGGAGGTCCCTCTTCCCGAAGGAGTCTCTCTTACCGATGGCGACCAGCAGATCGAAGAGGCACTGCGGCCATACTTGAGGTCGGAGATGATGCTGGAGTCGGGTGATGAAGAGGTGGAGTTGTTCGGCCTCTTGATCATCCCCGAGGATACCCTCGAACCCGAGGCCCGAGTTCGATTCTGGTCATCCAATCTCGCCGACACCGATCTCATCGATGCCGTCCTCAACTCTCTCAGCGAAGAGGCTCGAAAGAGGGAATACGATCGCCGAGGGATTGAATCGAAGGCTGTAGCCGAGGTAGCCTCGATGAGGGTTCGCTCGATAAAATTCAATCCGAACAAGAGTGAAGGCGATGAGAAGGTTGGCATCCGCGACAAGATTCGTCAGTACGCGCCCATCGGCTTCGTCTACATGCTCTGGGTAGCCATATTCACAATTGCTCAGATGCTGCTCAACAACACCATTGAAGAGAAGTCGAATCGCCTCATCGAGGTGCTTCTCTCTTCGGTCACGACCACCGAGTTGTTGCTGGGAAAAGTATTCGGCGTGGCGGCAGTTGGCGTGACGATGCAGTGCGCATGGATCGGCTCCTTGATCGGAATTCTGATGTACAAGGCGGGACCATCCGCCACCTGGATCGCGGACCTGATCGCTGCGGTCATCACCCCGGAATTGCTCGGCGGATTCGTCTTCTACTTCATCGCAGGCTATTTCTTCTATGCATTCCTGTTTGCTGGAATCGGCAGCATCTGTAACACCATCAAGGAAGCCCAGAATTTCATGAGCCCGTTGATGCTGTTGATGATGGTTCCCCTGGGAACGATGACCTTCATTCCCAATGATCCCAATGGGGCCATCGCCACGACCCTCTCGTGGATTCCTCCGTGGACACCATTTGTCATGATGAACCGAATGGCGGCAAGCCCTCCCGCTTCGGAAATCTATGGCACGGCAATCATGCTCCTGATCTCCATAGTCGTGGTCTTCTGGCTCTCGGCCAAGATCTTTCGTATTGGAGTACTTCGGTCCGGACAACCGCCAAAGTTACTCGAACTGTTCCGCTGGCTCAGAGGTTCCCACTCTTGAAAGATGATGTCGGCGAACTTCGACTCCTGTGGAATGCTCTTGGATTCTTTGCCTTATCGCTGGGGGTGGTTGGCATTCCACTCCCGATATTACCGACCACGCCATTTATCATCTTGGCTGCATATTTCTTTTCCAAGGGTTCACCTCGTTTCCATCGATGGATCCTTCAACACAAGAAATTTGGCAAGTTGGTTCGTCACTGGGAAAAGTACGGTTCGATCTCGATGCAATCCAAGGCGCTCGCAACCATCCTGATCCTGCTGGCGTTATCTCTGCCATTATATTTCATGGCAGAGAATCTCAGTCAGACGTCCAAGGTGGTCTCAGTGAGCCTGACGGCCATCGGATGGAGCTACGTCATGACCCGGCCGAATGGCCCTCAAGAGGATTGATATAGGCTTCCATTTGCGGTGGCGAGGTAGGGTGCCAGTGGAATCTCTTCCTGCTTGATGAAGCCCTGGTCTGGCAACTGGCCCTTGTTCACCATCTCTACCACTGCGGCGACTGAACAGGCCGTGGTCCAGCTGATGGCCCGCCATTCGACCCCATCGATGACAATCGGGCGATACTGCCCCGTGAACTCCTCGCGCTGCAGGTTCCCGTTGATACTTCCCTCAACCGCTGCGTGGACATAGACCACATCTTCTCTCACCGCAGGACACGCCTCGGTGAGGATCCGTGCGGCCTCCTCACGATCACGATGCATCCCCAACTCGTTGAGGAAGAAGCGCATCTGATGGCAATGCCCGGGGTATCTCATCGTCTTGTAGTTGAGTGTCTCGACCTTGCCTTGCCAGGTTTCGCACATCGTCCCCAACCCACCGGATGTGGTGAACGCCTCCAGCTCCATTCCAGCGATGAAGACCTTCTCTACCGCTTCCAGAGATGGCACCAGTGCCCGCTCTCCTCGTGCGATGACCTCACAATCATTGAGGTATTCATTGATCACGCCCGCTGAAGACCAGGTGAAGGAGTATCCCAGTTCACCACTGGGATGTTCTGGAAGTGCTCCGACTCGCAGTTCGATGGAGCGAACGCTTTCAAACCTGGATGCCAGGTCAGCGCCGACGATGCCGATAAAACCAGGAGCCAGTCCGCATTGCGGTGCCAGTGCGCTCTTGGCCTCCGGTGCCATTTCAAGGATCGCGTTGGTGGTCGGTACGTCTTCGGTCAAATCGAAGTAGTGAACACCCCGATCAAACGCCGCCTGGGCTACCGGAAGATTGAAACGGTAGGGGAGG
>CAVOEM010000238.1:0-4487 GCA_963694575.1 Planctomycetes bacterium UBA1146
TGCGACTCGATCGAAGAGAAGATGCGCTAGCACCACGGCCCGACGGTGCCGCCATCGTGCCCGGTGATCCAGCCGCTAGCCTGATCCTCGAGAGGATGCACCTCGATGACCCGGAGGACCGCATGCCTCCCCCCTCCTCGAAACTGGAAATCAACAGCGAGGAGATCGCGTTGATCGAACGATGGATCGCCGAAGGGGCTCACTACCAGCAACACTGGTCCTTCCTCCCCCCGGTCGCAGCGGCGATCCCCGAGGTGCAGGACCCGCAGTGGCCAGCGGGAACCATCGACCGTTTCATCCTGGCGAAGCTCGAATCGAAGGGACTCCAGCCGGCGGCCCCGGCGCAGCGAGAAACTCTGGCTCGACGTGCGGCCTTCATTCTCACAGGTCTGGCAGCGGATCTGGATGCTCTCGACCGCCACCTCGCCGACCGATCGACCGACGCCTGGTCGAACTGGATCGATTTTCTGCTGGCGTCCCCCGCCTTCGGCGAACAGATGGCGAGTCATTGGCTCGATGTGGCGCGGTATGCGGACAGTCACGGTTATCAATCCGATGTTCACCGCTCGACCTGGCCGTGGCGAGACTGGGTCATCGACGCCTTCAACGACAACCTGCCCCATGATCAGTTCATCACCTGGCAGGTCGCGGGGGATCTGCTGGAAGATGCGACCCAGGATCAGATCCTTGCCACCACCTTTCAGAGGCTTCACCGCCAGACCAACGAGGGCGGCAGCATCGAGGAGGAATATCGCTCCGAGTATGTTGCGGATCGCACCCAGACCTTTGCCACCGCATTTCTCGGTCTGACCCTCGAGTGTGCCCGGTGTCACGATCACAAGTTCGATCCGTTGAAGCAGCAGGAGTTCTACTCCCTCTCGGCGTTCTTCGACAATATCGATGAGAGTGGTCTGTACTCCCACTTCACCTCGGCAGTCCCTACCCCATCTCTGGCCCTGATCGATGACAGTGCACGCACCCGGATCGAAGAACTCACCGGAGAAGTCGAGGCTGCAGAAACTCATTTGAAAAAGCTCGAACGGTCAAGACGAGAAGAGTTCACACGGTGGCAACAGGAGCAGCAAGAATCCTACCCGCCTCCCAACATCACCGATGCGGTCGCCTCCTATTCCTTTGATGAGATCGTCGGGGGCAAGTGCGAGAACCAGATCCAGCCAGAACAACCCGCCTCTGCACCCGCGACCCTGTCACTGATGGATGGTATTCAGGGCAAGGGGATTCGACTCACCGGAGATGACGCACTGAATTTCGGTGGAATCGGTGCCTACGGTCGAAGCGACCCCTTCAGCATCTCGCTGTGGATCCATCCCGAGACTCGGATGGAGCGCGCCGTGATCCTCCATCGCTCGCGAGCGTGGACCGATGCCGCCAGCCAGGGGTACCAGCTGCTGATCGAGGAAGGGCGCCTGTCTGCAGCATTGATTCACTTCTGGCCCGGAGATGCCATCTCCGTCAGCAGCCACGATCTCATCGAACCGGGTCGCTGGACCCATGTCGTCTTCTCTTACGATGGTTCGAGTCGAGCCAGTGGTATCGATCTCTACATCGATGGGGAGCCCGCCCAGTTGGAGATCGTGCGGGATCACCTCATTTCCCCCATCACCGGAGGCGGACCGTACTTCGCCATCGGAGAACGTTTTCGCGACCGAGGTTTCAAGGATGGTGGCGTGGACCAGATGCAGCTGGTGGGACGCTCCATCTGCGCCGCCGAAGTGCGCAAATTGTATCTCGCCGGGAAAGACCCCGACACGACGGTCCACTTCGATGAAGAGGAGTTGTATCGCTGGTGGTTGCTGGCGATGGACGAGGTCTCCCGGGGCGCCAGGAATGACCTGACGACGGCACGGAAAGCTCTCCACCACTTCACCGATCGCCACACGAGAATCATGGTGATGGAGGAGATGGCCACCGCCCGCCCCACCTTCCTGCTCGAGCGTGGACGTTACGATGCCCCGACTGCCGAGGTGCAACCGGCGGTCCCGGCGATCCTACCTCCGCTCCCCGAAGGAGCCGTCAGGAATCGACTGACACTGGCTCGCTGGCTCGTCTCAGAGGGTCACCCGTTGACAGCAAGGGTCGCGGTCAATCGACTGTGGCAGATCGCCTTCGGACAGGGAATCGTTCCCACCTCTGGTGATTTCGGTAGCCAGGGTACACGACCCTCGCACCCGCAACTTCTCGATCACCTCGCCACCGATTTCATCCGCGAGGGCTGGAACCTGAAGGCCACTCTGAAGAAGATGCTGCTCTCTGCCACCTGGCAACAATCTTCTGCCGTCGATCCCCGATCGAATTCCATCGATCCCGACAACCGCCTGCTGGCACGGGGACCATCGCTTCGCATGTCCGCCGAGATGGTTCGCGATCAAACGTTGCAGTCGAGCGGATTGCTGGTGGCCACCATCGGCGGACCACCGGTGCTTCCCTATCAGCCATCCGGACTGTGGCAGGAGAAGAGTGGTCAAACCTATACCCCATCGAAGGGGGATGGCTTGTACCGCAGGAGCTTGTACACCTTCTGGAAACGTACCTCTCCTCCACCAACGATGATGATCTTCGATGCTTCCAAGCGTGATGTGTGCGTGACCTTTCGACATCGCACCAGTACTCCGATGCAGTCGCTGGTGTTGATGAACGATCCCCAGTTCGTCGAGGCCGCAAGGATGCTCGCACGAAGGGTGATGCTGGATGACCGAAAAGAACCGACCGGGACCATCGGACTCGCTTTCCGGTGCCTCACGGGGCGGCGCCCCTCCGCACCCGAGTTGGAGATCCTGCAGCAACTCCACCAGCAACTATTGCTCGAGTTCCAGGAGGATCCGCAAGTCGCAACAGCATGGTTGCAGGTGGGTGACAGTCCGCTCGATCCCTCCATCGACCCGATCCAATGGGCCGCTCTGACAGCAGTCTGCTCTTCTCTGATGAACCTGGATGAAACCACGAGGTTGAGATGAACGGCCAGCGAGAACCATTACCGAATCGTAGGGATTTCCTCTCCGCTGCTGCGGGTCTCGCCGCAGCGGGAACCATGTGGGGTTGGCTCCCCTCCAGTGGCCATTCGATGGATGTCCCGCTTCAGCGAACTGCACCGAGAGCCCGCCGCATCATCTGGTTATTCCAGAGTGGCGGACCATCCCAGATCGACCTGTTCGATCCGAAGCCACTTCTCCAGCAACGTCACGGTGAGCAACTTCCCCCATCGATTCGCATGGGACAACGGCTCACCGCCATGTCTGGAAATCAATCCTCCTTACCGCTGGTAGCGAGCCCCTTCCAGTTCGCTGCTCATGGTGAATGCGGATCGCAGTTCAGCGAGTTACTGCCGCACACCGCAGCGATCGCTGACAAGTTGTGCATCGTCCGCTCGCTGCACACCCAGGCGATCAATCACGACCCGGCCATCACCTTCGTCCAAACCGGATCCGAGATCGCTGGAAGACCTTCGATCGGAGCCTGGCTCTCCTATGGTCTGGGCGCCGGGAATCCGGACCTTCCGGCGAGCATCGCCATGGTGACCCAGAACAAGAGTGGACAGCCGCTCTATTCACGACTGTGGGGAGCGGGCTTCCTGCCATCGGAACATCAAGGGATCCAGTTCCGTTCCGGCAAGGATCCGGTGCTCTTCCTCAAGGACCCCGACGGACTGTCGAAATCGATGCGGCGAAAGATGCTCGATGCACTACTACGACTGCACGATCTCCAGGATCCGCAATCGCGCCCGCACAGCACTACAGCCAATGACCGCAACGAACTCGCCTGGCGGATGCAGACCTCGGTTCCGGAGGTCGCTGACCTCTCCGATGAGCCCGACGAGGTTTTCGAGATGTACGGTGAGGACTCCAGGACTCCAGGAACCTACGCGGCCAACTGCATCCTCGCCAGACGCCTCGCCGAGCGTGGTGTTCGATTCACCCAGTTGTTCCATCAGGGCTGGGATCAGCATGGCAATCTTCCAGGGGCGATTCGAACCCAGTGCCGGGAGACGGATCAAGCATCCGCTGCGCTGGTACTCGACCTGGAACGACGGGGGCTGCTCGATGACACCCTGGTCATCTGGGGTGGCGAGTTCGGACGCACCAGTTATTGCCAGGGCAAACTGACTCCACAGGGATTTGGCCGCGATCACCATCCTCGCTGCTTTTCGATGTGGATGGCCGGTGGTGGCGTGAAGGCGGGCCTCACCTACGGCTCGACAGACGACATCGGCTACAACATCACCGAGAATCCGATGGATGTTCACGACCTGCAAGCGACCATCCTCCACCTGCTGGGGCTCGACCACGAGAAGCTGACCTACAAGCACCTGGGGAGGCGATTCCGCCTCACCGATGTCCATGGCCAGGTGATCGAGCCGCTGCTGGGGTGACTGCCCTTGCAGCGCCAGGAGACTCTCCTGCGCCCTTCTAGGTATCTAGGGAAATAACCGTTCAACTGGTCTTGTATTCCCTACCACGACAAGGCCAAAA
>CAVOEM010000239.1:0-4468 GCA_963694575.1 Planctomycetes bacterium UBA1146
AGACGGGGCGGATACTCTCCCTCCTGGGGTCCCCACAGGGGCTGGGGAAGCAGGAGGAGCGTACCTTTGGCCAGAGTGATCGCCATTGCCAGTCAGAAAGGTGGAGTCGGAAAGACCACCACCGCCGTGAACCTGGCCGGATACATGGCCCTGGCCGGGCACTCCTGCCTGCTGGTGGATCTCGATCCCCAGGCCAATGCCACCTCGGGACTCGGTATCGAGTCCCCCCCTCGCTCCTCTCTTCCCGCTCTCCTCGACGGTTCGCTCGACTGGAAAGAAGTCTCCGAGGAGACCGCCATTGCGGGCCTGCGATGCTTGCCCAGTACCGTCAATCTGGAGGTGCCGGTGGCCACCGCTGAAGCGCGTGGCAGTGGAGCCCAACGGCTGCGGCAGCAGTGGCTCGACGCACCCCCCTCGCAACTCGATGTCGTCATTCTGGACTGCCCCCCTTCTCTCGGGCCGTTGACCGATCTGGCGCTTCACATCGCCGACTCGGTGCTGGTTCCAGTACAGTGCGAGTACTTTGCGATGGAGGGGTTGGCCCAGGTGCTGGAACTGGTCCGTCGAGCGGAATCCTCGCTCGAGCGCAAGATCATCCTGGAGGGGCTGGTCCTGACCCTGTTCAGTCCCGAGGTCGATCTGTGCCACGAGGTGGCGGAAGAGGTCCGACGCTACTTCCCCGAAGATACGCTGGATACTCCGGTCCTGAGGGATCCGGCCCTGGCAGAGGCGGCCAGCCATGGCCAACCGATTTGTCTCTATCAACCTCGCTCCGCTGGAGCCTGGTCTTACCTGAACCTCGCGAAGGAGGTCCTTGAGCATGAATGGACGGAAACTGGGACGAGGGCTTGATGCCCTGATCCGGCGCACTGAAGAGATTCCCGCCGGTCAGACTCCCCCCCCCGAAGCTGCGCAGGAAAGTACTGTAGTCGTGGTTCAGATCGATCCGGCCTTGATCCAGGCCAATCGAAATCAACCTCGTACTCAGTTCGAAGATGGAGCCATCGACGAACTCTCCCGGTCGATCGCCACCGACGGCATCATTCAGCCGCTGGTGGTGCGCCGGGACAGCGATGGAAATTACGAACTGATCGCCGGCGAGCGGCGCCTTCGTGCCTCACGGAAGTTGGGGCTGGAGCAGGTTCCGGTGATCATCCGCGAGGTGGACGACCAGCGGATGTTGCCGTTGGCGCTGGCGGAGAATATCCAGCGAGAGGATCTCAACCCCATCGAACTGGCACGAGCCTATCGCGCGCTACAGCAATCGTTCGCCCTGACCCAGGAGCAGCTCGCCGAACAAGTCGGCAAGAAGCGCTCCAGTATCGCCAATACCTTGCGCTTTCTCGAGCTGGAAGATGAGATCCAGGACAGCCTGATGAATCGCCTCATCAGTGCCGGACATGCCAAGTTGTTGCTGTCGGTGAGTGATCACAAGGAGCGTCGCCAATGGCACCAAAAACTACTGTCCAATAGTTGGACAGTTCGTGATCTGGACCAGGCACTGCGACAGAGTAAAACCCATCCTTCTTCCCCACCAGCAGGTAAAAAAGTGCCCACAGGTGGCTCAAGTGGTGCTGGAACCCACGTTGTTGCGGAAGAAACTCGATTAGCACTCGTACTCGGAACCAAGGTGTCGGTGCTGGAAACCGCCGCCAAAGGGCGTGGAAAGATCGTCATCGAGTTCTTTTCGACTGAAGATTACGAACGATTGTCGCGCATCATCGTCGGCGGCAGCGAGTCCTGAGCCGTTTCTCGCTGGCGCATTGGTGCTTCGGGATGGAATGCTTCTGGGACCCCTTTCCCGTATGCCACGACAGTGGAGGCTTCCGATGATCCTGATTGCTGCACTACTCCTTTCGATGGTTCTGATGCTGTGGGGCATCGGTCACCTTCGTGGGGATCTGTTGACTCGCGGCCCGGTCAAGTTGGCGCTGTCCCCGGCGCTGATCTTCGATGGGTTGGCTCGGACACTCTCTTGTCTGGCCACGGCAACTCCGGTGATCGGCCTTTCACCTTGGCGTGATGGTGCGCCGTTTCTGATCGAGGGACAGTGCACTCTCCAGCGACTGGGGGTGCCGTTGACCACGGCTCTTCGCCTCTCGGTGCTGCTCTTGGGATTCTCTGCTGTAGTGTTGTGGTTGCCGGAAGCGACCTCGACAGTCCCCGATCCCGGCTCCTTACAACAGTCGTATCAGCTGGGAAGTGGCCACCTGGCGGCCAGGGTTTTATCGGCGCCTTTCGAATTGCTGGCGACCGGAGTCACCACCTGGTTGTTGGTGGCGTGGCTCGGCGCAATGGTGCTGGCGGCAGGACTCCGTGGACGAGATACCGCAGCCGCCGTACTGCTGGGAGCAACCCTCTTCGGCAGCCTCGAGGTGGCCGCTTGGCTCGGACTTCGTTTTGGAACCTTCACCAACGGTTGGTTCCTCAGTCGCTTCTATGAGGCGGAAGCGGGGCGATCTCTGATCTTGTTGATGCTGGTCGAGGTTGCGGTCCTGCTCGTCTTGAGTGCCATGCATCTGATTCCGATGCTGGTTCAAAAGATCCGTCCCGGGGCCGAAAAAGACTCATCTTCCGAGCCGGACCGTCTCGTACCTCACTTCTGATTCTGCGGACCCCTTGCCGATCTGGCCTCTTCGCCTATCATCCCCTGTTGCCCTGAAACTCCACGCAGTTCGTGCTGAGTCGAGGGCAGTGAGCGATCTGGGTCGAAGAGGTGGTCATGTCTCGAGTCTTACTGACACTGCTGATGGTCTGCATCTTTTCTCCATTCCTTGCGGGGCAAGGGGAGGAGGTCTCACCACCCGAGACGAACTTATCTCCGGGTAGCGAACTGATCCGCCTGAGCCTCGAGCAGTCGATCCTGCTGGCACTGGAGAACAATCTCGATCTGGTAGTGCAGCGACTCACTCTCGCCAGCGCAGAGCGGGATCCGCTGATCGCAGAGGCCGCCTTCGATCCGCTTTTCAGGACCGGTTTCACCATCAGTAAGTCGAGTACTACCTCGACCAGCATCATCGAGGGTGCGGCAGTGGGGGATCAGAGCGAACGCGACAATCGCACCTATTTCCTCGGCTTATCGGGGCAACTCCGGTATGGAACCACCTGGAATCTGCGCCTCAACGGCAGTCGTTCTGCAACCTCCGCCGTCAGCGAGTTCTTCAGTCCGCTCAACTACCGTGGCGCCTACGACCTCTCTCTGAGCCAACCGCTCCTTCGTGGCTTTGGCCGCAGTATCACCGAGACTTCCCTGCGAATCGCGATCCGCAATGTCGAGGCCTCGCGTCTGGCGATGAGGCGTGCGGTCGAGACGACGGTGTCGTCGGTGGTTTCTTCCTACTGGGATCTGGTCTACGCGAGAAGAAATGTTGAAGTGCAGGAACGTGCTCTGAGCGAGGCGAACGAACTGCTCGAGATCAATCGCCGTCGGCTCGAGGTGGGGACCGGTACCGAACTCGATGTCATCAGCGCCGAGGCCAATATCGAGACGCAGAAGGCCAGCATCATCGATGCGGTCAATCAGTACCGTGATCTGCAGGATGTGTTGCTCGACAAGGTCAATGCTCCTGAGTTCAGGATCGGTGGAGACTCCGGCCCGATGTTTCGTGACCTGGAGGTGATTCCTACCACCTCGCTGGAACTGCCCGATTTTCCGGTGGTGATGGCCGAGGCGGTGGAGGCGGCTCTGATCACCCGTCTCGAGCTGCTGCAGCGCGATATCGAGATTGCCAACAGCGAGGATCAACTGCTCCGCAGTGAGGATCAGTTACGCCCCAGCCTGTCGGTGGATGGAGGCTGGAATCAACCTGGAAACGACATCAGCTTTGATGGCTCCTGGTCCGATGTCGGCGATGACTACTCCTGGAATGCCGGGGTCAATTTCGAGTTCCCACTGGGCAATCGTGCCGCCCGCAACCAGATGCTCCAATCGCGTGAGAACCTACGCCGTTCCCAGGTCTCGCGAGAGCAGGTTTCTCACGCGATCGTCCTGGAAGTGACCCGAGCGGTGCGTGAACTTCTGAGTGCACGTCAAAGCGTCGAGACGACTCGTGCGGCGACCCGGTTGCGTCGCAAGGAACTCGATGGAGAGACGAGGCGCTTGGAGGTGGGGGTCTCGACCGCCTACCAGGTGTTGCAGGTGCAAAATAGCCTGCTGCAATCGCAGGTTTCCGAGTTGCAGTCGAGGGTCCGATTACGCAAGGCGATCGCTACCTATCGAAATGCCACCGGCACCATCCTCTCGGGCAGAGGTATCCAGCTCGACTGATCTGACGGTGGGGGGAGCACAGCGTAGCCAGCGCTGCTGCCTGTCGCATCAGTCAAGAAAGCCCTGTTCTCTGCTACTGTTGCATTCACCTCATCGGGAATAGGATAGGTGCTGAACCTGAATTCCTGGCGAGGAAGGCAGGGGGGATGAAGTGATGTCAGACCAACCTAAATTTAACATCCAGGTCCTCCCGGTCCTCCC
>CAVOEM010000240.1:0-4467 GCA_963694575.1 Planctomycetes bacterium UBA1146
CGAGTCCTTTCTGGTCAGTCAAAAAAGGGGGCAGACGGGCACCATCCGGGAGCCCATCTGCCTCCGTCAGCTCCGAGTAGAGTGACTACTTGGCCGTGAACTCGCCAGGCGTCGAAGTCTTCTTCGGATCTTTGCCATCTTTGTCGTCAACACTGAAACTGGTGTTGGACTTGGAGGAGTTGTAGTTCTTGATTCCTCCTGCAACGTCCTTCAACTCATCGTCGGAGAGCTTTTTCTCCTCAGTCATGGCACATCCTTTCGGCGGGGCGGTGGCAGAAACAGGCGATGCGATTGCATCGCGATGATTGCATTCTACATCGAGAAAAGGCCCCAGGACATGAGCAAGATCCGTGTGTCGCCAATAGGCATTGATTACAGGATTGTTTAGAATAAAGGCGGTGATCGAGCGTCTATACCCTTGAGCGGGTACATGGAGTGCTCCTCCACGGAAGGGGATGAGGCGATGCGAGTAATTATCATGGTGATGCTGGGTGGTTGTCTGCTGTTGACTGCCGCTGGTTGTGGACAGGCGCTCTGTTCCGACGGTTGTGACGGTGGCTCCTCGACGAGTTATAACGATCCGATCGCAACCGCCACTGCAGTGGATTTCATCTACGAGGGCGACTTCATCAATTACAACAATTCCGAGAGTTACTTCTGGAGCACCATTCTCAACGACACCTTCATCTCCTTCGAAGGGATCGAATTCTACGGTGTGGTACGCATCCGGATCTACGATGACTTCAAGGTGTTGATCTTCGATGAGATGTTCATCGGAAATGGCGGAACGCTGCAGTCGAAGACCATCTCTGATCTGGGGATCTCCGGGTTGTGGGAGGTGCAGATCGACAGCACCTCGGTGGACGGATTTGTCCAGGTCATCCTCGACTAGTGAAGATCAACGTCTACCAGATCGGGCCCGATCTGGTGGACTTTCATCTTTCTGTGGGGTGACCATCAGGTTGATCTCCTTGAGTGACAAGCTGCGATGTTTACCGGGAGCCAGATCTCCCAGGACCAACCCGCCGACGGAAATCCGCTTGAGGTAAGTCACCTCTATTCCTTGCCCGGAAAACATCCGCCGGATCTGGCGTTTCATTCCCTCGTGAATGCGGATATGGATCGATGCTGAGCCATCTCGTTTTCGTCGAAGACGATTCAGTTCAGCGGGTGAAGTTTTCTTTCCGACATCTGGAAGAAACACTCCTTTTCGCAGTGCCGCCAGTTCCCGATCACTGGGAGGTCGGGACAGGACCACGAAGTATTCCTTGGTGCATTCGTATCGCGGGTGAGTGATCCGATGTTGAAGGTCACCGTCGTTGGTGAGTATCAGCAAACCTTCCGTCTCCAGGTCGAGCCGTCCCGCTGGCAGCACGCCCGCTTCGATCATCTTTTTTGGCAGCATGTCCATCACCGTGAGTCGGTCGTGGGTGTCGTGGGTGCTGGTAATGGTTCCGGATGTCTTGTGATACATCACGGTCAACGCGCGTGGGGGAGTGATGGTCTCTCCGTGGAGAACTACGGTGTCGCGGCCCGGGGTGATTTTATCGCCCAGTGTCGCCTTCTTGCCGTTGACCAGCACCAACCCCTGTTCGATCAGCAACTCCGCTCGACGACGAGAGCCGTGGCCACAGCGCGCGAGGTATTTTTGCAGTCGTTCTTTGGGGTTTGAAGGTGCTGGCATGGTGGTAGGGCGGTTCCTAGGAACCTTCCTTTTCGGCACGGGCGCGGAACTCGGGACCGCAGTTGGTCTCGATCTGGGAGAGTAGATCCTGCACTTCCTCGGTATCGCTGTCGGCCCTCGCCTTGGTCAAATCTTCCAAAAACTCGGAATAGATGGCTTCGATGATGGATTTGATCTCGGCGATCTCGGAGTCGATTTTGCCCTTCTGATCAACGGGCATCTTGTCGCCTCCCAGCTCTTCTCGCACCTTCTTCAACCGTTTCAGTCCGATCGGAGTCTTGCCATCGCGAAGATATCCACGAGCATCAGTGATCGTGATCTGGATCCGATTGGTCATCGCCTTTAACTCTTCAGTGGAGAAGACGGGGGCTTTCTCGGTCGCGTTGGCGGCAGCGGTTGCAGAAGAACCGGACTTTCCGGAATCCTTTGTGGAGTCCGTCACCTCTGGCGTGGGGGGAGGCGCATCCTCTTTGATGAACTGGTAGGAGACAATAAACACCAGCACGATGCTGATCACTCCACAGGCGACATAGATGGTCGATTGAACAGGCCGTCGATTGAAATCCAGACCCGATCCCCCGCCGCCGCGGCGCAGCCGTTTTGAGGCGACCTTGCCGCTGGTCGTCGCACCACTTCCCTGGCCGCCTCTGGCGGGGATCCGTTTGCGGTTGTCGGTCACCGTTCCGTCATTGCGCTTGTTGATGGCATTTTCGATCCGGGCTGCGAGGCCGGCATCGATGGCTCCCTGTTGGGCAGCCCATTCGCCAAATCGTTGGCCCTGACCAGCGGTACGGTAGCCCTGTAGAAACAGGGCCGCTTCGTCCTGCGTCCAGGCACCCTGGCGGATCGCTAACTTGCAAAATAGTTCATCTCTGGAGGTAGCCATGAGCCGATGCTGGAGGAGATCTTCCCGCAGGTCAAGGAGTGGGACTTTACATCACAGCGAATTGCACCGATCCTCGGGGCCGGGAGGAAACCATTGTCCGATGCAGATTCGACCATTTTCGGGGTAGTCGTGGGTACAGCAGGTCATATTGATCATGGGAAGTCTTCCCTGGTCCGCCGGCTGACCGGTATCGATCCCGATCGATTACCGGAGGAGAAGGATCGTGGCCTGACCATCGATCTTGGATTTGCCCCGATGAAACTGGATGATGGCGAATTGGTCGGGATCATCGATGTTCCGGGTCATGAGAAGTTCATCCGGAACATGGTGGCGGGAGCTTCTGGAATCGACATCGTCATCCTGGTCGTGGCCGCCGACGACTCGGTGATGCCTCAGACTCGAGAGCACCTCGATATCATGACCCTGCTCGGTGTTCGCCGAGGAATCATCGCCATCAACAAGATTGATCTGGTCGATGAAGACATGCTGGAACTGGTCGAGGAAGAAATTCGTGAAACGGTTTCCGGGACCTTTCTCGAGTCCGCTCCATTGATTTCAGTCAGCGCCGAGACCGGCGATGGCCTCGATGAACTCCGCAACAGCGTCCAGACGATGGTCAGAGAACTGCCACCTCGCGATGATAGGGGAGTCTTCCGGTTACCGATCCAGCGGGTGTTCTCTTCAAAAGGACATGGCACGGTGATCACCGGTGTACCCGCCAGTGGATCGGTGAAACTGGATGATCGGCTCGAGATACTACCTGCCGGTTTATCGGGGCGTGTGCGTGGCCTTCAGGCGTACAAGGTTCAGGTAGAAAAGGCCCGGGCAGGTCATTCGACCGCCATCAATCTGGCAGATGTGGATTATCGAGATCTCCATCGGGGCATGATCGCTGCAACGCCCGGTTACTTCAGTGCCACGGAGATGGTGGAAGTGAGCCTGAAAGCGCTCGATGGGTTGGCCCAACCGATGATTCATCGGATGCCGATTCGTTTTCTTCAAGGAACGATGGAAGCAGTGGGGCGTCTCTATCTGCTCGATTGTCAAACGGTAGAGCCGGGTCAGGAAGCACTGGCGCAGATCCGACTGGAGCAACCGGTGGTGGTGGCCCCAGGGGATCGATTTGTGCTGCGCCAAACCTCTCCGATGGTCACCCTCGGTGGCGGTGAAGTGCTCGACCGGTCGCGCTGGAGACTGAAGGCAGGTAAGGACTTCGTGGTGGATTCGATGCGGCGAAAGATGGATGCACTGGGCACCCCGGCAGCATTTCTCATCAGCCTCATGCACGAGGGAGAACTGGAGATCCACGAGGCATCCGAACTGGCCAAGCGAGCGGCGATGACCGCTGAAGATGTCGCCAGTTGTCTCGATCAGTTGCAAGAAGACGGTCAGATCGATGCGGTGTCGAATGGCAAGTGGGTGCTCAGGGAAGGATTGGAGCGCGGAGGCCAGCGAGTGCTGGACGCTCTGGACCACTCTTATCGAGAGGATCCCTATCGCATCTCGGTCAAGGTACTGGAGATTCGCGATCGAACTCGATTGGGCGATCATTTCCTCGAAAAGGTGACCGACGATCTCGCGGCATCGGGAAAGATCGAGAAGATGCGAGGAGGAAGAATCCTCCAGCCCGGTCGAGAGCCACAATTCTCAGATGGGGAGAAGGCGGCTCTCGAGTCGATCCGGAATCATCTGAGCCAGCAACTGTACGACCCCGCCCGCGCCGAGGATCTGGCGCGTCTCATCGGGGTGGAGCAGGCGCTAGTGGAGAAGTTGCATGCATTTCTGATCGACCGGGGAGAGGTGATTCGGATCTCCACCGATGTGGCGCTGCTGGCAGCGGCGATCCCGGCAGCGGTCAAGAAACTCGCGGAACTGTTCGAGCGAGAAGGAGCGTTTT
>CAVOEM010000241.1:0-4448 GCA_963694575.1 Planctomycetes bacterium UBA1146
TTCGAGCCCAGAAACCGACGTACGTCCCGTGCCATATTGGTGGATCAGTTTCGTATTGTAATGCTGGATCCTGCGTCATTGTTTCTCCTGTTCCTGAGACCCCGATCTTCTACTCGCTTCTACTCGCTTCTACTCGCTTCTACTCGCTTCTACTCGGGGGCCCTGCTGCAGCAGGATGCCGTGCAAGGTGCCCCACTAACCAGTGATTCAGATGGACAAGGGGCCACAGAAAGGCCACAAATCCGGTAGCGGTGACACCGTAGAATGTTGCGAAGATGGTCTGAGACACGACATCGTAGCTATTTCTCGGTTCCTCGCCCGGCAATCCCTGTATGGAATTGGTGATGCCCCAGGCCAGGCCAAAGAGGAGCGCGGACAGATAGAGGGTCAACAATGACATCGCCAGCCTGCCAGGCCAACGCCAGCGATGGGCCGGTCGATAGACCCCTCCAGCGATGACCCCGATCAGGGGTGCCGTCACGAGACCTCCCCATAACCCAGCTCCGCCGAAGCGTCCCGCGATGAAATAGGCGATGACCGCCCATCCTATTCCGGATACCGCACACAGCAGTGCGTAACGCTTCATCCTACGGCCCTTCCGCAGTTACGTATCAAAGTCGGAGTCCCGCTTGCCAAAGATCAGCGCCACTGCCCCCAACAACGACAACAGGCCCAGTACTGTATAACCAGATCTCCAAAGAAACTTGTCGGAGGGATCCGAAGTTTCTGCTGACGCGAGAAAACCAAAGACGCAGAAGAGAGTCCATCCCAGCAGTGAAAGTGCGAAAAGGATTTCCATCCGAATCCTCTCTTAACCAGTGATGGCATCCGAACCACTCACTTTCAGCAACCACACACCGATCGCTGTCGAAAGAATGCCGAGGAATCTCATCCAGTGGGCCTTATCACAAAACCAGCTGGTGATGTCACGGATCCATTTCGTCCACCAGCAGAAAACGAAGCACTCGATCGCAGTGACCCACGCCAGCAGGCGTACCAATCCAACCGTGTGGCTTCCGATGGAAGCATCGTGACGGAGCACCAGCACGGCCAGGATGAGAAACAACAAGCAGAACGCTCGCACTAATGCGTCTTGCTTGATCGCGTCTGCTAGCCATCGACCGGCAGCCAGCGGTTTTAGCAGCAACGGAATTCCAATCATGATTTCGTAGACACCCACAACGATGCAGAAGATCTCGAGATTCATATGCTCATCCTTCCGCTGGATGGTCGACTTGAAGGGTTCCTCGCAGCCAGCTATGGCAGCGTCCCAGCAGTGTAACTCGCTCGTCGCTGACAATGCAGGTCAGGGCCCCTGTCTCCCGAGACAGTTGCTGTGCTTCCAGGCGAGTTTTGTCGAGTCGCTGTCCCCACAGAGGAGCCAAAGCCGCGTGTGATGAACCGGTCACAGGGTCCTCGACAACACCGATTCCATCACAGCCAAACCAGCGACTGACAAAATCAACATCTCCATCGCCGGCAGCAGTGATCGCGAGGCCGCGGAACGGAAGGGCCTGAAGGAATGAATGGTCCGGCGACAGTTCAGCGACAGTCCGTGAATCCTCGACCGTGATGATCAGATCACGGGAGAGATGCACCGACTGCACAGCGGATTCTTCGATGCCCAGTGCAGCCGGCAATTCCTCGGGCATCTGGTATTGCCGTGGCCTATCGATGGGGAGATCGAGAGAGAGCCGTTCATCCTCAACCACATCAAAGGTCAATTCTCCGGCAAGGGTATCGAAGATGATGGGCCCGCTGGCGAGGGCGTTCTCGAGCAAGTGATGGCCGGCGGCCAGGCTTGCGTGACCGCAGAGATCGACCTCCACTCCGGGAGTGAACCAACGCAGTTGCCAGCGACCGTTGCCGGAATCGAGCAGGTATGCCGTTTCCGAATCGCCATTACGCAGCGCCAGCGCTTGCAACACCTCGTCGGAGAGCATCTTCTGTAGTTGCACCACAGATGCGATGTTGCCCGAGTATGGTTGCTCCCCGACAAAGGCTGAAATTCGAGCGATCGCCAATTCGTGCACCGAAGACCTCCCTGAGGTTGGTTCAACTCAGTCCTGTTGATTTTCGCTCTTGTCACTTACGACCGGATCTTGATCAAGAATTTCCAGCGCAGATTGGCGCTGCTTCGGGTCGGTGGTAATGAGATCGATCAGTGCCACTGTGACATCCTTGCGGGGAACACCTGAATACTGCGCCAGATCATCCTCATTCCATTTCGAGATCAGGATGAATGCTCCCGCATCATCTAGCAGAACTGCAAGTGGCTCCGAATAGTGTTCCAGTATTTCATCCACAGGTGCCGTCCCGAACCCCTGAGCGTGTAAATCTTTCTGCCGCTGTTGCATCATCAACTGGATACGATCGAGCGTAGCGGCGTCTCCTCCAGCAGTCGCTTGATCGTATTCGCTGCGAATCTCCCTCAACGACTGGGCGAAAATCTCGCTGCCAACAAAGGCCATCGCCACCGCTCGTGAATCGTAGATTGCAACTATCGGCTGTTGTACATCTCCCGCGCCTTGCGGGATTCCAGAACAACCCCACTGGGCCGAATAAATCAGCAGTAGCAAAACCAGCCACGGAAGGCACCTGTAATACAACCGGCTCTCCTCTCCAACGCGGATGCTATTCGATCGCCCCGAAGTAGAGCCAATCGGTCTGGGTCTGGTCGATCAGCTGATTTACATGGCTGACAGGCTCCACCTTCACGCGATCCAGTGAATGATTCATGGCAGCGAGCAGCGCCGAACTTTCCTCGTAGGACCAGATCCCCAGAACTCCTCCAGGAGCCAGGTGTTGACGCGCGCGAAGCAGACCTTCTTCGCTATAAAAGCGTTGGTCCACCGAACCGAGACGATCATCAGGGGAGTGATCGATATCGATGAGAATCATGTCGTGCTGAGAAGTCGGTGGGTCCCACAGTTTCTTGTAGGCATCGCCCACCTCGACCGAGAATCGATCGTCATGATTGAGCGATTCAGACAGGGGAACCAATCCATCTTCTAGCCACACCACCACTTGACCCAGCAATTCCATCACCTCGACAGAACTCACCGTGGGATGGTCGAGAGCAGCCTGTGCGGTGTAGCCCAGTCCAAGTCCGCCGATCATCAGGGATAGATCAGAACCGCCATGAAACTCGAGCCCGATCCGGGCAAGAGCTTGCTCTGAATCGGTATGATAACTCGACATCAAGAATTCGTGATTGAGAGTGATCTCCGTGACCATCGTGCCCGGCTCAGAAAGCAGCTCACGTCGACGTAAACAGAGAATACCCAGCGGCGTATCTTCATACGCCAAGATTTGTAGCGATGCAGCCAACCGGCCTCCCCTCGATGGACAGCATCGATGAGAAGCGGCGGCGGGGCAAGGGAGCGCAAACGCGCATCCGCCGACTCGCGGGTCCGAAAGGGGCGCAAAACCGCTTCAGGGGCAATTATTATAGTTGGCACAATCCAGAGCATCTGCGGTCGGGTCACCCCCGCAGGTGTAAGGGCCTGGATCGGGCGGCAATCCACCGCCACTGAAGATGCTACTGAGCAGCGTGACGGCATCCGCCACGTCGAGCATGCCATCATCATTGCTATCGCCAGCGTCTAGACACTCCAAGATCTGCCCGGAAAAGAGATAACCCAGCGATCGAATCGCGTCTGCGATGTCAAAGCTACCATCTCCGTTGGAGTCGCCACGCTTGAAGAGGGTCTCTTCACACTCATCAGGGATCGAGTTCCCGTTGGAGTCAGCAGCGCCATTGACCAGGTCGCAACTATCGAGGATTCCATTGCCGTTACAATCTTCTGCTCCCGCGGCCAGATCACATCCATCTGGAATTCCATTGCCGTCGCAATCGATGCTGTCGTCAGAACCAGGACAAAGATCTTCCAGGTCGCAAACACCATCACCATCGGAATCGTCGAGTGGGTCGGCGGGACAAGGATCGAGGTCGCCACAAACTCCATCGCCATCGACATCATTGTCGGCGTCTAGCGGGCAAAGATCACAGAAGTCTGCAATCCCGTCTCCATCTGAATCGATCGAATCATCTCCCCCCGGACAAGTATCGGCTGAATCACAGCTTCCATCGCCATCGGAATCATTGAGCGGATCGATGGGACACGGATCGACATCGCCACAGATTCCATCCCCATCAAGATCGTTGTCGGCATCGAGCGGGCAGGCGTCGACGTCGCCGCAGATTCCATCTCCATCGAGATCGTTATCGGCATCGAGCGGGCAGGCGTCGACATCGCCGCAGATTCCATCTCCATCGAGGTCGTTATCGGCATCGAGCGGGCAAGAATCGACATCGCCGCAGAGGCCGTCTCCATCGAGGTCGTTATCGGCATCGAGAGGACAAGCATCCACATCGCCGCAGATTCCATCTCCATCGAGATCGTTGTCGGCGTCGAGCGGGCAAGCATCCACATCGCCGCAGATTC
>CAVOEM010000242.1:0-4428 GCA_963694575.1 Planctomycetes bacterium UBA1146
TCGACCACCTCGATCCCCGCTTCGTTGAGACAGTCGATGACCATCTGCGTCAATGGCTTCATGTAGGGTGTGATCAATGCGACGCGACGTGCGCCCAGTTTCTTGATTCCATCGATCAGTGCTCCCGCGCTGGTCACCATCTCTGCGGCTGGACTGCCTTGCTGGAGCACCTCGGTAAGATGCTTTCTGAGTCTCTTCTCATGGCTGGGTCCCTGGCTCATCACCGCCACGAGGCAAGCGTACGCCGCCGCGTCGACCCCAGCATCGGAGACTTCTGTGGTGCAGCGATCGGCCTGAGCATTCATCGCCGACAGTTCCTCAGCACTGACCTTCTTCATCCGCATCCTCGAGGAGTGAAAGGTGAATCGAGGAGCATCCTGATCACGCTGTTTCCGCAGCATCTCGGGCAGTTCCGTTTCCATCGTCGTGTTGGAACTGGGAACCACCAGGCCGATGCGATAACTCTGGTCGGGGGATCTCCTCCCCGGTCCAAATTGCATCCTGGATCGAAATTGTTGGATCGCTGTCATTTGATAAACCTCTCTACCACCACGCCCGGAACCGCAAGTTTGCCCTTCCTCGTTCCTAATGGATGGAATCCGGACCGCTCGGAGAATCGGACCTGTAGACCCGGTATTTTTGGTGGAATTGACCCGGTTGGCCCCTTTTGACCGTTGAGAGCCCCTTGGGGCCGCGATAGGGTGCCCAGAAGGAGGCCGGAATGAGCGACGAACTGTATCTGGGACTCGATGTCGGCACCCAGGGGGTCAAGGGCGTGGTGATCGACCCGGCTGCCCGGCCCTGCGTCATCGCCCGGGCCAGCCAGCCTCTCGACCTGCTCCCGGGTCTGCCCGCTGGCGCCGCCGAACAACACCCGGACGACTGGTGGAATGCCGTCGTCGAGGTGGTCCATCAACTGCTCGCCGACAAAGCGGTCGATCCCTCCTCCATCGCCGGCCTCGGCGTCAGCGGTCAGCAGCACGGCTCCGTCTTCGTCGACGAGGATGACCGGGTGGTACGTGCCGCCAAGTTGTGGTGTGACACCAGCACCGCAGCAGAGGCCCGTGAACTGACCGAGACGATCGGTCGCGCGGTGCCGGTCGGTTTCACCGCCAGCAAGGTGATGTGGCTGGCACGAAATGAGCCGGACCACTGGCAGCGCACCGACGGCGTGCTGCTGCCCCATGACTTCATCAACCTGCGACTGACTGGCGAACGCACCATGGAAGCGGGCGATGCCTCCGGCAGCGGCTGGTTCGATGTCCGTCAGCGTTGCTTCGATGACGCCGCGGTGGCGGCGATCGATCCGCAGCTAGCGGGCAAACTGCCGCGACTGCTCGAGACAGGCGAGGCCGCCGGAACCGTCTCCCCTGCCGCAGCGCAACAGCTGGGCATCCCCGAGGGAATCCTCGTCGCCCCCGGCGGCGGCGACAACATGATGAGCGCCATCGGCTCGGGTGCGACCCGCGCCGGCACCGTCGTCATGAGTCTCGGCACCTCCGGCACCGTCTTCACCCGCACAGACTCGCCGGTGATCGATCCTCAAGGGTTGATCGCACCGTTTTGTTCCAGTGATGGAGCGTGGTTGCCGCTGTTGTGTGTGATGAACTGCACCAACGTCACGGAAGAGGTCAGAAACGGTTATTTCCCCGACGATCCGGACGCGCTCGAGCGCCTCACCGACCTGGCGGCGGCAGTGGAACCAGGCTGCGGCGGCGTCTCCTTCGTACCGTTTCTGCACGGCGAGCGAGTCCCCGACCTTCCCGATGCCACCGGCACCATCACCGGGCTGCGTCCCGGCAGTTTTGCACCCGGGGTCATCTTCCGTGCTGCACTGGAGGGCATCACCGCCAACCTCGCTGCCGGTGTCGAACGGATGAAGCAACTGGGAGTCACCGTCGACGGACTGAGACTGGTCGGCGGCGGTTCGAAGAACCCGCTGTGGCGCCAGATGATCGCGGATGCTCTGCAGGTGCCGGTGACGCTACCGGAAGAACCGGAATCGGGCGCCCTCGGTGCCGCACTGCAAGCGCTGTGGACCCACCAAAGAGGCGAAGCCCCCGACCTCACCAGCGACGACATCGCCAACCACCGGGTGCCGCTGCAGAATGTGGTGGTCGAACCGCACTAGTCAGAAAGGTCCCGAATGAAGGAAACTGAATGGGCCAGCCAGATCGCACGCCGTCTCGACAAGCACTTCCCTAGACTCCGCGTGGAGGCGGGGAAACGGCTGATCTACGCTAACGAAATCCGCGAATACGGGGAACTCCAACCGCACTACAAGGACATGCAATATGAAACCGACATTCTCCTATATCAAGACACGAAGTCGGGCGGCTGGATTCCACGAGTAGTGATCGAAACCAAGATCAATAGCGTCAGCACCCATGACTCCATCACATACAGCCAGAAATCAGCAACACACAAACAAGTTCACCCCTACCTGAGATACGGGATCTTCCTGGGCAATCGCGGGAACAAAGCATTGCCTGGTCGACTGTTCCGTCACGGTGCACATTTTGATTTCATGCTTTGCTGGAAACTCTTTCGCTCCGATGCTGAAGAATGGAAGCAGTTAACCAACATCCTCCGGCAAGAAATCACGGCTTCAAAGAAACTTGAGAAAATGGTGTTTGATAGCAGGAAAAGTGACCGAGATAAAATCTACTCATTCCACAAACCGTTGAAGACCAAAAAGAAGAACTGACTGGCCCAACAATGTGACCGGGTGCCGCTGCAGGATGGGGTGGTGGAGCCAACCCTGTCCAACACCTGAATCTTCCTTCGAGCCATCCATATTTTATTGAAACGAAGACAGTGCTGAATCGGAAAGGCCGCTGAATGAAAGTCACACTCGACCTCGACCAGCTGCTGAAAGATGAAAAGATCACACCGGTCGAGTACGACCGGTTGCAAGAGATGGCGACTCAAGCCACCGGTGATCTGGCTTTCAACATCCTGATCGCTTTTGGTGTCGTCGCCGTCACCGCTGGAAGCGTAGCGCTGTTTCCATCTGCGACCACGGCGGTCGTGCTGGGAAGCCTGCTGCTCGCGGGTGGTACTCTCTCCATCCAGCGACAGTGGGCACGATGGATGATCCTCGCCCAAACCTGCACCTTGATGGGAGTCCTGCTGGTCTGCGCAGCCATCATCGATCTGGACCCAGAAAGCGTGGGTGCCCTGGTGGCGGTGACTGCTCTGCTTGCCCTGGGCAGCCTCGTGGCCAGGAGTGGACTGCTGTCTGTGCTGGCAACGTTGGCGTTATCGGTGACCGTCTGCGCCAGATCCGGTGAGCCCCACCAACATGCACTGGCCATGCAGGAACCGACAACCACGGTGATTCTGTTCTCCATCGTGGCCATCGGCCTGTATCAACTCTCGAGCCGAGTGCCAAAGGATTACGGGAGACTCGCCATCCTGTCGGCAAGAACCAGCGTGTTCCTTGTCAACGCCGGATTCTGGGTCGGGTCCATCTGGGGCGAGCGTAGTGGCGAAACGGGAAGCCCGTGGCGAGGCCACGTGATCATCGATGAACGGGTTTTTTCCATGACCTGGGCAATTGTCATCTTCACCGTCGCGGCATGGGCATGGCGACGAAATCTACGATGGACCGTCAATACAATGGCCATCTTCGGCGGGATTCACCTGTTCACCCAGTGGTTCGAGTACTTCGATGCCACCCCCGGCACTCTTCTGGTCGGTGGTTTATTTGCCCTGTTCATCGGCATGGGACTCAAAAAACTGATCAGCAGGATGGGAAACATGTCGTGAAAGAGGATCCAGCATCCCGTCGCAGGTACCAGGCTTCAGTTTCCCTGATCGCCTATCGACCTCAGAGTTCCATTGCTTGGTTCAGGGATACAACGCCCGATCATCTATCCTAAGATCGAGTATGCGATCGTCTTGACCTGTCCCCCCGAGAGTTGCATCTTCATCTCCATGAACTGGATGGTGTCGCCCACCTTGTGACTGGATCTCGCCAGGGTATCACTGATCACCACATCCACTCCGTTGTGGTTGACGACATAGGCGATGAATGCATGGCCTGCCACATCGGTCGTGGAGTACACCTTCACCACCGTTGCCGTGGCGGTGGTGTAACTCGAGACGGGAGTCGAGCAACCGACCAGCGAAGCCACCATCACTGACAGTATCAGGGTCTGAATTCTGTTCATCACTTCTCCTTTTCGAGCGGTGCGGATCCGCAGGCACTTCGCTTGCTGGATCTACCGCCCATGGTAGATCCCGATCCAGGCTGGAACCGGACACGATTTACTATTTGAAATCAGTCCCGGCGTTGGAATCGCCTGCAGCAGCTCAACGCAGCAATTCTGCACACCCCAGCCGAGAGACGCAAGGAGCAGGCTTTCCGCTACCGAGGATCCAGCTTCTGTAGCTCGATCTTGCGAAACTCGGTCGGGTGGCTCT
>CAVOEM010000243.1:0-4416 GCA_963694575.1 Planctomycetes bacterium UBA1146
CCCGTTCCGGCTCGTCATCGATCAGATCCAGTACTCGGATCCCCGCCGCAGTGATCGCTGGAGCCAGCGTATTGGAGAAAAGATAGGGGCGAGATCGTTGTCGCAGTAACTCGATCAGCTCTTTGCGTCCTGTGGTGAACCCTCCACTGGCACCTCCCAGTGCTTTTCCGAGAGTGCTGGTGATCAGATCCACCCGATCCTGAACACCGAAGTGTTCGGCAGTTCCCCGACCGGTCTTGCCGATGAAACCTGTCGAGTGGCTGTCATCGACGACCAAGATGGCGTGGTGCTCATCACAAAGCGCTGCGATCTCATCGAGGGGTGCTAGATCGCCATGCATGCTGAAGACGCCATCGGTGACGACCATCCGTGTGCGGGCATCGCTGGCCTCGGTGATACACCTCTGCAGATCCGACATGTCTGCATGGGAGTAGCGAAATCTCTTCGCCTTGCAAAGCCGGACCCCATCGATGATGGAAGCGTGATTCAACTCGTCGGAAATCACTGCATCTTCGGGACCCAACAGTGTCTCGAACAACCCACCATTGGCATCGAAACAGGAGGTATAGAGGATGGAATCTTCGGTCGAAAGAAAGGTGGAAATCCGCTGTTCCAGTTGTTTGTGTATATCCTGCGTGCCGCAGATGAATCGCACCGAGGAGAGACCAAATCCGTGGCTATCCAGTGCCGCATGAGCCGTCTCGAGGATGGCGGGATGACTCGACAATCCGAGATAATTATTGGCGCAGAAGTTGAGAACCTCACCTTCCGTGGTGGAAATCTTGGCTCCCTGAGGACCGGTGATCAACCGCTCCTGTTTCCAGAGGCCTGAGTCTTCGATCTCCTGCAACTGTTCGACAAATCGTTCACGATCTGAAAACATCACTCTCTCCTCACGACTGCGGAACTACGCGGGCACGCCACCTGGATACAGGATGATCTTGCCGCATTCGCCTCGTTGAATCAGGTCGAATGCAGTCTCGTACTCCTCGATGGGTAGTTTGTGGGTGATGATCGGGGAGAGATCGAGGCCCGCTTCCAGCAGACGAGCGGTATCATGCCAGGTATCCCACACTTTTCGTCCGAGAATTCCCTGTACTCGTGCTCCCTTGAAGATGATGTCACGAGCGACATCGATCGAGATCCGGTCGGAAGGTACTCCGAAGAAGCGGTAATCTCCGCCTCGGCTGAGACAACGCAGTCCGTCTTCGATCGCCTTGTCGTTTCCAGACATCTCAAGGACCACATCCGCACCGCGACCATCGGTCAACTCTTGAACCTTCGTGACCAGATCGCATTTCATCGGATCCAACGTATGATCGGCGCCCAACTGCTTCGCCAGGGACAACCTGTAATCCTGGACATCGACAGCAGTGACCGAAGCGGCGCCGCAGGTTTTCGCGATGGCCACTGCGAACAGGCCGGTCGGCCCGCAGCCAGTGATCAGCACATGGCGCCTCGAAACTTCGCCTGCCAGCGCGACATGAACCGAGTTGCCCAGTGGCTCCTGTAATGTTGCAATTTCCGGGGGTAGGGTGCTCGGAGTTCTCCAGACGCATCGTTCTGGCATCACGATCTGCTCGGCAAAAGCCCCATCCCGTTGCACCCCGATGATCTTCTCATTCTCACAGATGTGGCGCTGACCTGTCCGGCAAGGACGACACTTGTCACAGAACACATGCGACTCGGCAGCAACGAAATCACCGGGCTGGAATCGAGTGACCTTCGGCCCCACTTCCAGAACCTCTCCACAGAACTCGTGCCCCACGGTCAAGGGAGTGGTGACCTTGGAGGCCGCCCATGCATCCCAGTTGTAGATGTGAAGATCAGTACCGCAGATCGAAGTGGCCATCACCCGGACTCGGACTCCATCGGCGGTCAATTCAGGGATCGGTTTCTCCACCAGGCTTAATCCTGGCCGGGGACCTGATTTGATCAGAGCCTTCATCGTCGCCCCCAAAATGCACCTCATCACCGTTCAGGATCGAATTCGATCGATCCGGACTGAGCACTCCACAATTATCACCCGTGATCTTATCTCCTGGCACTCCCCGCAGGAAGCGGTCCACAGATAGCGGTCCGCAGATAGTAGTAAGCGGACCTTGCCGAACCCGGTAATGATGGTTCCAATAGTAATATGCCTGTCGCACTATAATTCTGTACCCGATCCCGATCTCTCATGATCTGGATTGCGGTGCTTCTGGAGAGTTTCCCATGAAGTTGATTTCACGCTCAGCCACCCTGCTCACCTTGTTGGTTCTGCCGGTGCTAGCCACAGCTCAGAATGTCCTCTCTATCGGCGACGGCTCGGCATTACCGGGCGATAATGTCAGCGTCAACGTTGAGATCGCGCATGACGCTCCGGTGCTGGGCTTCTCCTACGGAGCCACTCACGATGGCTCGGTCTTGACCCCGATCGAGATTGCCCAGGGATCGGCGTTGATTCCACTCAATGGTGGTAATGGAGCAGACTACTTCTTCGGAGATCTGAACCCGGTCAATGGTCCGGGAGTGGCACTGGCATGTATCTTCACTTTTGGTGGGGCTCTCGAATCGCTTCCTCCCGGTTCCGGCCAGCAGGTGGCCACGATGAACTACGCAGTGGCCCCCACTGCAACCCCGGGGAGCAGTTCTGCGGTATCCCCCTCGTCTTCCCTCGGCAGTCCACCCATCAACATCGTGTTCACTGTCGGAGGATCGAGCGTCTTTCCATCCAGTACCGGAGGAAACGTGCTGATCGAGGTGCCCGCCCCTTCAGCTCTCACCAGCACCCTCGCCGACATCTGCAGTTGCAACTACGATCTCAACTGGACCAATAATGCCAGTTACACGGGGATCCAGGTTCGTCTCGATGGAGCGCTGATGGCGACCCTCCCGGGCAGCGCCACTTCGACTTCCGTGACGCTTCCTACCGCCAGTACCAACATCTGCATCACTGGCGTAATGGCTTCCTCTTCCTCGACCCAGACTTGCATCACCGATTCATGCCCTGGATACACACCTCCAGCGCTTCCGAGCGGGTTCAGTTGTAACATCATCGCAACCGACCCTCTCACTGGCTGCACTGCAGAAGCCAGTTGGACCAACCCTGGTGGTTACTCCGCACTCCACGTGTACATCGATGGAATCTTCGTCGAAACGCTGGCATCTGCAACTGCGACCAGCTGGCAAGGCAGCCTTGCACTTTCCCCCAACGCCCAGACGATTTGTCTTGAAGCGGTGGACGCCTGTGGCGGAGTGCTTGCTCAAGTTTGTTGCCAACTCACCTGCACCTCGGGACCGCTCTTTGTCAGAGGTGATTGCAACACCGATGGTGGTGCCAACGATATCGCAGATGTGGTGGCAGCTCTCAACTTCCTCTTCGCTGGTGGAGGTTTTCCTCCCTGTGGCGATTCCTGTGACAACAATGATGACGGCGGCTTTGATATCAGCGACGCCATCTTCCTGCTGTCGAATCTCTTCGGGAACGGTGCGTTCCCTCCTGCTCCCTATCCAGGGTGCGGAGAAGACCCGACCGACACCGATGGAATCGACTGCAGCAGTTATCCTGCATGCCCCTAGCCTGAGTGGATCTGCGAGGATGGACGGCCCGGGACTCCAATAGGCGTTCCGGGCCTTCTCTTCCTTCCAGGGCGCTTCGAGTCGGGGTTCTCTTTACAGCAGAGTCAGATCCGGCCATCATTGAACCATGGAATCCACTCACTCATCTGCGTTCAGGCAGACCAAGATCGTCGGCACACTCGGCCCCGCCTCCAATTCCTACGAAGTTCTTCGAGGAATGTTCGAGGCGGGTCTCGATGTGGTGCGGATCAATGCTTCCCATGGAGCCCACGACCAGGACCGAGCGACCATCGATATGGTCCGGCAGATCGCGACTCTGGTAGGTCGTCCGATCGGTATCCTGTATGACCTGCAGGGACCCAAAATTCGCCTCTCCTATTTTGAAGGAGATCCGATTCCTATCGAACAGGGAGAGGAGATCCGGATCGCTGTCGGACGCACTCCTGGAAACCAAGAAATCGGAAGCGACTATGACCTGCTCGACAAGGATCTCTCTGTCGGTGATCCCATCCTCATCGATGACGGGAACATCGCCTTCGAGACGATTTCCGTCGAAAAGGGGCTGGTGATCGCGAGAGCTGCAAATGCAGGGCTGATTCATCCTCGAAAGGGCATCAACTTGCCCGGAAGTCACGTCTCTGCCCCGGCGATCACCGAAAAGGATCGCGAAGACGCCATCTTCGCCGCTTCGATGAATGTCGACTTCATCGCTCTCTCCTTCGTCAGGATACCTGAGGATGTGGTTCAGTTGCGCGACTTGCTCGCCAGCAAGGGCTCAAATATCCCCATCATCTCCAAGATCGAAAAGCCGTTGGCCGTCGAGAACGTCACCAAGATCCTCGAAAAATCCTGGGG
>CAVOEM010000244.1:0-4403 GCA_963694575.1 Planctomycetes bacterium UBA1146
AGTCGAGGTTTTTCTCCTCGATCAAGGAACGACTGCTGGGGCAGTAGACTGCGGCTCCGTTGTAGATGACCATCGGGTTGAGG
Source organism: Planctomycetes bacterium UBA1146 (assembly GCA_963694575.1). GTDB lineage: Bacteria > Planctomycetota > UBA8108 > UBA1146 > UBA1146 > QNYK01. The sequence continues at coordinate 84 of CAVOEM010000244.1, forward strand.
ATCTGGAGATCTTCGATGGCTGGAGCCGCGGACTGTTCCGATCTGCCCGTTGCGACCATCACATGAACGCCCGCATCTGCGATCCGGTGCAAAGCACGTCGAACTCGGGGGCGAATCCCTCCGCCGTCCTCGATCAGGGTGCCGTCGAGATCCAGGATGATGGCTTCAAACTCGTGCAAGAAAGCACTCCTTCTTCAACGTCTCGGGTAGTGACTCAGGGCTGATGAAATGGTGGGGGTCACCACACATGGTAGCAAGGCCTCGAAGGAAATGGTTCCGCACCAGCGAGCCATTGATTACCATGGAGAGCGAGTGGGTCAGTCGACGAACTCACCCCGACTGAAGAAGATATCGTGAATCGGATCCAGTAGGAGGAATAGAGAAAATGACGAGTCATGCAGAGCGAGGCATCAAGGTGACTTTAGTTTCCCTGGGAAAGGGAGAGGTAGCCTGGAAGGTCGATTTCCCCCCGGTCGGACGCAAGGATCCACAGCTTACGGGACAGTGGAAATCTCTCGATCAGGCGCTGGAGAGGATCAAGAAGGTCTGCAGCAGGGAACTGGTCGATGATGCCACTGCACAACTGGCCGATGAGAGGTGCCCGGATTTGCCTTGGGGTGGCGAGAATTAGCGTAGATTGATCGATCCCAGAGGCGTCTTGGGTCGAATAGCGGACTCGGAACCTTCGAATTTTGCAGGTGAATCGCAAGTTGGACTTTTCCAACCACTTTGGGGTGCGCCTGAAAGCCTCGATGGTAGCCTGAGGCCTGAATTGCACCCTTGGATCCGTCAAAACGAGCCCTTGAGAGTACCTTCTAGTGGTATCAGTAAGGAGAGGCATGGCAACCTTGAATCGCTTCAAGATCGAGCCGAAAAACACCATCTTCCGTCCCACCGCAGAGAAATTGAGAGAACTCAGTTTCGAGATGTCCAATGCGCAAGTGACATGCTTCGACAATCTCAATGTTCAGACCGAGGTGGATGCCCGCTCCAAGAGATCCACATACATCATCGATGACGATCCAAGCAAGCACAGCGATCAGTGTATGACTCGTAAAGAAGCGGATCGCCTCGCAGGGATTCAGGACGAGTTCATTCGATCCGCTGAGATGATCTGTGTCGATGGCTACATCGGAAATGATCCCGCATACAGGACTCCTACAAGGCTCTGGATGGAACGGGCGTACGCCAACATCGCAGCGATGCAAAATCTGCTTTACTACCCACTCGATGGTACTGAAGGAGATAACTGGGAGCCGGAACTAACGGTTGTATACACTCCGAGTGTGACCGCCGAAGACTACCCGAATGGTCGCTGTATCACCGTCGACCTGGAAGCCGGAATTACTCGGGTGATGAACTCCGATTACTTCGGAGAATCGAAAAAGGGTGGGCTGAGAATGTGGAACTCTCTTGTATTCAACAAGGGGGGGCTGGCGCTCCATGCCGGTTGCAAACAGATCCCGGTCGGCGACATGAAGAAGACTGCGTTGATCGTGGGCTTGAGTGGCACCGGTAAGACCACCACCACCTTTACCCGTCAGAATGAATCTGGACCTGTTCAGGATGACTTTGTCGCGATGATGGCGGATGGCTCGATTCAGGCGACCGAGAATGGCTGCTTTGCCAAGACTTTTGGGCTATCCATCAAGGATGAGCCGACCATTCATGCTGCCGTCTGTCGAAACGTCTCTTACCTCGAAAATGTCGCACAGAACGAGGACCGTTCTCTCGACTTTTTCGATGAGGCCTACACCCAGAATGGCCGTGCGGTGATCCGGATGGAGGACATCGATGGAGCCATCGATGCCAGAGAGATTCCGAACGCAGATTTCCTGCTGATCTTGAACCGCAACGAGAACATCATCCCAGGAGTTTGCAAACTCGATGCGAGTCAGGCTGCGGCATATTTCATGCTCGGTGAAACCCAAGGTACCAGTGCTGGTGGCAAGGAAGAGGCGGGCAAGTTCCTGCGTGTTCCGGGGACGAATCCATTCTTCCCATTACTTCACTCGCAACAAGGCAACCGCTTCCTGGAACTGTTGAAGTCTCATCCGATGGAGGTTTACCTTCTCAACACAGGAAGAGTTGGCGGCCCGGATGCCGATGACCGATCAAGGAAGGTCAAGATTCAGCACTCGAGTGCCATCGTAAAAGGAATCGCCGAGGACAGCATCCAGTGGGAGCTAGACCCGGACTTCGGTTACGAAGTGGCTTCAGAGATTCCAGGAATCAGTTCCGGAGATCTCGGCATTCTTCAACCGCGAATGCTCTATCAGGCTCAGGGAAGATCTGAAGAGTATCGGGTTCATGTCGAACGAATTCGTAGGGAGCGCATAGAATTCCTCAATTCTTTTCCCGGTTTGGATGAGGAAATTACCCAGGCGCTTGGCGTGTAATCGTCAGGAGGGTACTTGCTGGAGATCATCACCAATTGTGTTGGGATCACCCTGACGGTGCTTTATGGAGTTCTCTTTTCTGGAGAGTTCCGGACGATGGGGGCGGCAAAGACTTCATCCATTTCCATGTGGACCTGGATGGTAGTAGCAGTTCATCTGCTGGCTCTGATTTTTCGTGGAATACAAATCGGAGCATGCCCGGTCGATAGCCACTGGGAAACGCTGTCACTACTGGCTCTTCTCATCGTCACAATGCACCTGTTGCTGGCCAGAGTTTCTGGCGATCGCTGTACTCTCATCTTTGGGCTGGGATTGACCTTTGTTCTGCAACTGGCAGGCGCAAGTTTATCGCTCGGGGATCAGATCGAGTCACAACCGCCGATCGGATCGGTCAGCTCTCTTCACGCATTTACCGCCTGGATCGGTGTTGCAGGAGTCACCACCGCAGGAGTCCACGGGGTACTGTGGTTACTTCTCAAGCGGTCCATCAAGACGGGCCAATTTGGACTGCTATTCACTCGGTTATCTTCATTGGAATCACTCTCTCGATTGATCCGGATTGCTACGAGTATCGCGGCAGGATCTCTTGCGATCACCGTCGGGACTTCAATATTCCTTGGAAATGGAGTCGAGGCATCCACCGGCCCAGTCACTCCCATCTCGTTAACACTGATGGGTCTTTTTGTAATCCTGGCGCTGGTTCCGCGCTCCTCTGGCACCGTCACTGAGTGGCGGGCATGGTGTTCCGTGGTGGGCTTGGCTTCGGTGATCTTCATCAGCGCCTGGGTGATCCAGTTTGGACCTCATAGCCGATGAGGATCAGCAGCCTCACACTGAGTCATGCCGTTTTTCCCATCGAAACCAGGGAGAAGATTGTCATTTCTCGAGAGCAAGCAGTGGGCTTTCTGTCCAACCTGCGCTTCAAGATGGAAATTGAGAATGCACTGCTGGTGTCGACCTGTAACAGGACGGAACTGTTCCTGGCGACAGAAAAGCAGGAGCGAGGACGAGAGATCCTCGAACAGACCTTGAGGCAGTGGATGCGAGAACGACAGTTCGTGATTCCCGGTAAAGCTGAAGAACTGATCCTGGAGCATCAGGACTCGATCACTCGATTGCTCAGGGTATCTTCTGGCCTCGAGAGTCAGTTGCTTGGAGAGAGTGAGATCCTCGGTCAGGTCCGATCCGCCATCGAACTGTCCGAAGAGGCTCAGGTGGCTGGCACGGTGATCCGAAAACTCTGGGAGAAGGCGTTGAGATGCGGAAAGCGAGTCCGCTCCGAGACGTCGATCGGAGACGGTGCCCTGTCGTTGGCTTACGGCGCGCTCAAGGTGGCGAAAAAGATCCATGGCAAGGTGTCGGGTTTAAACTATTGCGTCATAGGTGCCGGCGATGTTGCAGAACTGGTTCTCACTCACCTACAAGGGATCGAAGATGCCAGGATCACGGTCCTCAACAGGAGCCAAGAACACGCAGAGAAAATCGCCAGTGTGTATGGCGCTGCGCAAGGCACCCTCGATGACCTCGCCGATGTGATCGTCAATACAGATGTGTTGATCAGTTCGACCGCTTCCCCTCATCCGATCATCCATGCCGACCTGATTCGAAAGGCATTGGTGGGTCGTCCAAAGGGACTGTTGCTGGTGGACCTGGGTGTCCCCAGAGACATCGATTCCGGAGTGAAGGAACTTCCACAGGTCTTCCTTTACAACCTCGATGATCTGGCACGCCTGATCGAGGAGAACCTGGACTCCAGGCAGGAAGCAATTCCAGGTGCGGAAGAGATCGTGGAACACGAGAGACAGCAGTTCCAGATCTGGACAGTGAACCAGCAACTGGACCCGATCATCCGGACATTGAGAAAATCGATCGAAGATGCCAGTGAGCAGGAACTGGAATTGTTGCGAGACGAGGTCGATGG
>CAVOEM010000245.1:0-4346 GCA_963694575.1 Planctomycetes bacterium UBA1146
TGAACTTTCCATTTAACAGGATGACTTTGTTCGAGGGACTGGAGGAGATGCCAGTGCAATTGGCAGATCCGGATGCGGTTCGTGAAGCGTACCTGGTTGAGATTCGTGATTTCATGAAACGATTACGGAGGGATTTCAGAAACAGTGGAATCCAGTACCAGTTAGCAGATTGTTCCAAAGGGTTTGACCAGGTTCTGAGAGAAGCACTGGTTCGTAGGGTGGGTGGCAAGCGATGAACTTCATCAACCCCGCCATGCTCGGCTTCCTTGCACTGGGAATGATACCGATCGTGATTTACCTGATCAATCGTCAGCGATATCGCCGTCGTCGGTGGGCTGCGATGGAGTTCCTGCTCAAGGCGATGAAGCGTCATCAACGTCGTCTCCGCCTCGAGAACTGGTTGCTGATGCTGTTGAGAACTCTGGCATTACTTCTGTTCGTGATGGCGATGGCTCGTCCCTCGCTGACCACCGATGCTCTTCCCATCATCGGGAAGCAGGTTCGTCAGGAAGCGGTCATCATCGATGCCTCGGGAAGTACTGCGGCTCGAAAGACCAGCAGGACGACGATGGAAACCGCGCGTGATCAGGCGCGACAACTACTCCTAGGTCTGGCGGCAGGGGATCGTACTTCGATGCTGGTAGGAGGATTGCCACCGGCGGAAACACCGATCCCATTACCAGAACTGGTCGGGGAAGCGGGGCCGGCAGGAATACTGGGGGATCTCGAACAACTCGCCCCTGGTTGGCTGACACTTGCACCTGAAGTCCTGATCTCGGAAGCCGCAAACTTTTCCAAGGAGCAGGGCGGCAAGTGGTCCTTTCACATCTATTCCGATTTCCAGCGAGCCGACTGGCTCTCCGAGGATGGTACTGAACTACCGGCATTACGAGAGGCGCTGGAGAGACTCGATGCCTCTGGTGCCGATTTGATCTTGCATCCGGTGGGTCCCGATCGGCCCCGAAATGTTTCGCTGGTGTCACTGCGCCCATCCTCTGGGTTGATCAGTTCCGATGTTCCAGTGGCATTTCAGGCAGTGATCGAGAATCGTGGAATCGAGATGGTGCCTGGAATCGAGGTCGAGTTCCTGGTCGACGGAGAGGTTCAGGGCAGCCGAATGATCGATGTCGAGGGTGGTGACGGTCGCACCATTTCATTCCCGCACATCTTCAGGTTGCCTGGTGTGGCGAGGGTCGAGGTACGACTGAGAAGTGATGATCTGGATCGTGATGATGTCCGATACTTTGCTGCCGAGGTGCTGGAAGCGGTCGATGTACTGGTGGTCGACGGCGGCTGGGACGCTGTCCGTGAATCATCCGAGTCGGACTGGCTGATCGCCGCACTGGGTAATGATGAGGTCGGACCAACCGGAGTGCGCCTTTCTCCATACCGGGTCGAGGTGATCCCAGAAGATCGGTTTCATTCGGCAGATCTCGCCAGTGCCCGGGTACTGGTGCTCGCGGATTTGTCGCGGATGAGTGAAGAAATTTCGGAGAAGGTGGATGGCTTTCTCAAGCGTGGTGGTGGAGTGCTGATCTTTAATGGCCCTCGAATGATTCCAGAGAGCTGGTCGACCCACGCATGGCGAGATGGTTCGGGGTGGTTTCCCTACGAGCCGGGGCCTGCGATCGAGGACAGGCGACGCCAAAACTTTTTCCACTGGCAGATTGATAGTCCCGATCATCCGGTGCTGGAGTACCTATCCGGCTTCCCGGAAGCGGGCCTCGGTGATGTGGCGATTCACGGTCACCGGAAACCACTCTCTCCGGTTTCTGAATCGGATGTTTTGATGTCACTGGACGACTTCGAATCGACTCCGATTCTGGTCCAGAAGGGATATGAGAGTGGAGTGGTGCTGGTGTTTGGTACAGGAGCGGATCGAGACTGGAGTAACTTCCCCATCACCCCGGCCTATGTTTGCTTTCTTCACGAAGCGTTTCCTTGGCTGGTCCTCAGAGATGGGGGTGGCCGAAATCTGGCTCTAGGTCAACCTTGGCTGCAGCAGGTCTCCTCGGAGCAATATGCTACTCGGGTCACGATGCTGACCCCTGAAGGAGGAGCGGTGCCGCTGGCATTGAAGGAGACGGAAGATCGCAGGTCATTCCGATTGGAAGTGCCGGGTCGCTGGGTTCCGGGTGTCTACGAGATTCGATTCGAGGCGGATACCGGCGAAGTACGCAGCGATGCATTTGCCGTCAATGCCAGATCTGAAGAGGGTGCGTTGGTGCTGGCTGCTGCGGAAGAGATTGCTGCCCTGTATCCCTCGGTGGTCCATGATCGATCTCAGTTATCGGACTTGGAGGAGAATGCGATGGGAGTAGGACTGGGAGACATCTGGTATCCGCTCTTCTGGACGGTGCTGGCCCTGCTCATCACAGAGACGGGACTGGCCTACTTCTTTGGTCGTGCCAGACGGGGGGCAGAATGATCCTGTCTCCACTCTTGTGTCTGTTGGAAACCCGTCTTGAAACCCGGGTCGAATGGCTCGCGGCTCCCGAGCCCTGGGTCATTGCAGTGGTCATCATTCCGCTCTTGCTGGGGATTTCAGCCTGGGGCTATCGCGGCGAGATGGGAAAGTTGGGGAGCAAAGCAAGGGTCCTGTTGGGATCACTTCGCTTCCTCGCACTCCTGATATTGGTACTGATCCTGTTCCAGCCGACGCTGACTCGCGAGCGAGTACAGACTGAATCTTCCACGGTTCTGGTGGTGGTCGATGATTCCTTCTCGATGGGAATCCAGGATCGCTGGCCCGATCCATCGATACCCGCATCGATCGCCTCGGTCGCAGGTATCCAGGTGAGCGAGGAGACGACTCGGCTTGAAATCGCTCGTGGACTCTTGACCGGCGGAGTTTGCGATCTTGTGGAACGGCTTCGCCAGGATGCAGATGTGCGAATCGTCACCGGCTCCGATGGAGTCAGGGGAATCACCGATCTCCCGAAGATTCAGAAGGGCTCCAGCGTACTGACGGAGGAGCCGCAATTCGATGCCAGCAAGATCGAATTGCGCGGACGTGTGAGCCGTATCGGCGATGCGATGGGAGATACCCTCGACGATGCGAGAGGGAAAACAGTAGCTGCGATGGTGCTGCTGAGCGACGGTAGAGATAGCGGTGGCATCGTGACTCCCGAGGAGGTGGCTCGCCGATTCGGAGCCCGCGAGATTCCAATCCATGTGATTGGAATCGGCAATGCAGAGGAACCTCGTGACATACGGCTGATCGATCTCGACATTGCAGATGTAGTGCTGGAGGGAGATCGTGTTCCAGTCGACTTCCGCATCGCAGCGGAGGGATTCGAGGATGCGGACGTTCGGGCAGAACTTCAGCTGTTGCGCGAAGATGGTGGAATCGAACAGCGGGTGCCGTACTACCCAAGAATCGGCAAAGATGGGCAGGTGATGCCGCACAGGCTCGAGTTTACCCCCCGTTCTCCGGGGAAATACCTCTGCCGGGTAGAGATCGAGCACCAGCCAGGAGAACTCTTCAGTGAGAATAACACCCTCGAAAAACCGGTCACCGTGGTGGCCAGGAAGATCAAGGTCCTCTATGTCGAGGGCCCTCCGAGGTACGATTACAGGTATCTGAAGAATTCACTGATTCGCGATCCGACGATGGAAACCCAGTGCTTGCTGCTCGAAGCAGACCCGGAGTACCCGCAGGAATCTTCCGCTGGAATTCCATCTCTGAAGGAATTTCCGCGGTCTCGAGAAGAGCTGTTTCACTACGACGTACTGCTGCTCGGAGATATCCGACCGGACGCACTCACTCTCAACCAGAAGGAGTGGATTGTCGAGTTCGTCGATGACCATGGTGGGGGCCTCGTCTTTATCTCGGGACAGTGGTATATGCCGAGAAGATTCCGCGGTGATCCACTCGAGCGGGTTCTTCCGGTCGAACTGGAAGAGGCGGACGATCGCGGAGCGATGTCGCGCGATCTGGTCGATCCATTCCATGTCCAACTGACACCCGAGGGACTGGAGCATCCGGTGATGCAACTGGTCTCCGACAGCGAGAAGAATCAGGAATTGTGGCAGTGGCAGGGTCGATCAGACCTGACGATGCCAGGATTTTACTGGTACCAACAAGTGAAAAAATTGCGCAAGGGTGCGGTGGCACTCGCTGTTCATGAAACGGATGAGCACTTCACCTACGGGCCGAGACCGATTTTTGCGTTCCAGTACTTCGGCCGTGGGCGAACTTTCATCTCTCTCACCGACGACACCTGGAGGCTCAGAAGATTGGTTGGGAATCGTTGGTTCTATCGATTCTGGGGCCAGGTCACTCGATTCGTGGGAGCGGCGAGGCTGCTCGGACCGTCGAAGAGATTCTCCGTCAGTGTCGATCC
>CAVOEM010000246.1:0-4325 GCA_963694575.1 Planctomycetes bacterium UBA1146
CTCTGGTCATTCTGTGCTTCTGCTCGTCGTTTGCGTTGGGTCAGGAGCTACCTCCATCATCCACCGGGCAGCTTCCACCTCTGCAACCACCTTTGGGGGATCTCGAATCGGAGACCGCTTACCTCGATGCGCACTGTAGCGGTGGGCATGCCGCGGACCCGGATCGAGCGGTAGCCACGCGGCCGCGCGGGGCAGACCGAGATGCCTTGGTTGTGGCCCGATCCTCTGGTAACTCTGGTGCTAGCCCCTGGGCTGGTCCCTGTACCTCCGCCGACTTTGCCGCAGCCACCGGTGCAGCGTTCGTCGAGATGGTGGCCACCAGTACCGACGATTGCCTCGACCAGTTGTGGACCTTTGACGGCGATGTCGAAGCCGCGATTTCACCCGGCAATGTCCTGTTGATTGCTGCTGCCATCGAGGTGGAAGCTCTCGACCTGCTGGTCAATGCCGAGCGGCTGCGCCGACTGTGCTACTTCTACCAGATCGCTTTCTATCACGAGTTCTACCAGGCGAGCGTGACCTACGACGAACCGACATCTGCAGCTGCAGGGCAGGCGATGGTCACCATCGGTCAGCAGCCAGCGCTGATCACTGTGAATCCTCCGGTGTCTCTTCTGTCGCAATGGCTGATAAGCATCGACAGCACCAATGCCAGCATTTTGTTGATCCCTCAGATGCAGGCGGTGCTCGATCGATACTCATCCGATCCGGCCCATGAAGACGAATACCAGGAACGTCTGATGGCGTATCGCTGCCTCTTCACACTGGCCCGGCAGATCGGCAATGAAAATAGCTCTGGTGGAGTCAACAGTCCGTGGTATTCCGCGGTGTCACCTGCTCTGGTAGCCGCGGTTGGGGTGATCGCCCTCGACACTACTTACACCGATGATAATGAGTATGTCGTGCTCAATGCGCTGTGGGTGATGAACCGGATGGCATTTCTCGAACAGACGACGCGGGATGCGGCTCACGACATCCTCACGCAGGCCTACAATCTCCACATTCCGTACTCCGGACCGTGGCTGAGGGCGGTTACCGACCTGGATATGCAGTTTTCCGGTCAGTTGTATGGCGGTGGTTTGCTCGATCTTGTCGAGATTCGTAGCGAAGTGATGGCGATCGCACTACCCAATGAGTATCTGTTCGACCAGGGACGGCTGAAATTCCTGACGGCGATCGACCTCGATGTGGCGAACCAACTCTATGACGCCATCCAGGAGGTCGAGAGCCAGTTCTACCGGAAGAGTGGTGCCCTCGAGGCCGTTCCCGGCGACACCAATGAAGTTCTGACGCTGGTGATCTATGGCAGTCCCCAGGATTATGCGACCTATCAGCCGTTCTTGTACGGTCTCTCGACCAATAACGGCGGCATCTTCATCGAGGGGTGGGGGACTCTCTTCACCTACGACAGAACTCCAGCACAGAGCATCTACACGCTGGAAGAACTGCTCCGTCATGAGTACACGCACTTCCTCGATAGCCGCTACCTGATCACCGGAAGCTTCGGCGAGGCCGGCACGCTGTACCAAGGAAATCGAATGGTCTGGTACAACGAGGGATTGGCCGAGTACCTGGTGGGTGCTACTCGAGTTAACGGGATATTGCCGCGAGGAATTCTGCTCGATCGGATTTCAACCGACAGCTCCCGACTGACGGTGGCCGACATCACCAGTGCGACCTATGGATCGTTTACCTTCTACAGGTACGCCGGCGTCTACTTCGAGTTCCTGGAGGAACAGCGTCCTGATCTACTGGCGGCCCTCTTCGATGCGGTGCGTGGAAACGACATCGTGGTTCTCGATGCTCTGTATGCGTTGATGGCGAATGATCCGCAGCTGCAGGTGGACTACGACGGTTTCATCGACGCCCAGATTGCCCAACTTCAACAGGGCACCGGGCTGTTTGCCGAAGATGTTCCGACCGTTGCGACACCGACCACGCTGGTTAATGACAACGCCCCTCAGGTGTTGACGCAGCTCCAGTCGGTTCTACCCGGCGGAGGGGTGTTCTATGTCTGGGCCAATCGTTTCCAGTACCAGTACAGCGAGACGACTCCCCTTGGCGGAGTGCCGATCGAAGACTACCGGCAGGCGACCGATCTGGTTCTCGATGGTCAGCTGGGGCAACTCACCGGGCTTTCCGACAATATGACCTCAGCGGTGGCCTGGTTCGGTGAAACCACCGTCTCGGCAGGCCTGGCGACATCGACCATCGTGTTCGAGGGACCCTACTCCGCAACCGCAGCAGATGTGGTCGCGCCTTCGGCTCCGACCGGAGTTGTTGCGGTCTCGGCCAATGGCAGCGTGACGCTCTCCTGGGATGCAAACCCGGAGCCGGACTTGAGTGGCTATTTCGTCCATCGATCTGTTGTTGGCGGCGGGCCATACACTCTGGTGAATCCGCTTCCACATCTGCAGAACGAGTATGTCGACATCGATGCTGGTGCGGGCACACTTTACTATGTGATCACTGCGATCGATGCCTCCAACAACGAATCGGTGTCATCGGTCGAAGTGACGGTCGAGTCCACCATCGACATCCTGGTGATCAATGGTTACTTCGATGGCGGCAATTCTGGCTACTACAACAGTTACCTGGATGTTCTCGATGGTCTCGGAATCGGCTATCAGGCATGGGACCCATTTGTCGACGGGCCGGTGACCAGCGGGCTGCTCGCTGATTTTACCGACGGCGTCGTGATGTGGCCGATCGGTTACTTTCACTCCGGTTACCCCGATCAGCTGGGTCCCGCTCGCCAGGCACTGCTGATGGAATACCTGCAGGCCGGCGGCAACCTGGTGCTCTCCGGAGCGTACGCCACCGCATATCTCGACACTACTGCATTGTTCAGCAACTACCTGTTCCTCCAGCACGAGCAGTGGGATATGGGCCTGCCAGGTTTACTGGGAGAGCCAGGGAATCCGCTCGGGGATGGCCTCGACCTGCAACTGTCGGGCGGTAACTACCAATCGGAAATGACTCCGCTGCCACCGGCACAGAAGGCATTCTCCTACGACCCGGCATCCGGTACGGGGACACTTCAAGGGGGCGGGGCCGCAGTGGTGACAGTCGATCAGGGGCACAAGGCGGCGGTGCTGGCATTCCCGTTCTCGTCTATCGTGGCTGCAGATCGTACTCCGCTGCTGGCACGGATCCTCGAATGGATGCTGCCGCCGAGTCCATGCGCCGATCCATTCATCCGAGGAGATACCAACGGTTCTGGTGCCATCGATATTGCCGATGCGGTCTTCCTGCTCGATTACCTGTTCGCTACTGGAGGTCAACCGAACCCAGAAGAAGCAGGCGATGCGAATAACGACGGAGGGGTCGACATCTCGGATGCGATCTACCTGCTGCTATTCCTGTTCAACTCAGGAGAAGAGCCTTCTGCACCCTTCCCCGACGCAGGTTGCCCCTGAACTCGACGAGAGAAGCGAGCGCTCAATCCAGGGCCAGCGCATCATTGCTGGTCGTGAAGTGAATCGAGAGCTTTGTTGGGAAAGATCGGTGATGGGAATCGGCTGGTGATCGCCCGTTTCATCATCATCTGAAGGATCTCCGGTCTTTCACTCGAGAGATCCTTCTTCTCTCCGGCATCGGTGGCGAGGTTGAAGAGACGCGTCTCTGGGTTGTTCTTTCCCAGTCTTCTTCGAACCAGCTTCCAGTCGCCATGACGAAGCGCCTGCTGATCTCCGTGTTCCCAGTACAGGTCATGAGTTCTCTCCGGATTGGATCCGGTGGTCATCATCGGGATCAGGCTTTCGCCATCGACGGGGAGATCGAAGGGGATTCCGGCCAGTTCTGCGGCCGTCGGCAACATGTCAGGAAAGGATGACGGGAAATCATTGCTGCTTCCCTTGGCGATCTTGCCGGGCCAGCGGGCGATGAGGGGAACTCGGATTCCCCCTTCGAGGACACTCCCCTTGAGACCGCTCAAGCCCTCGGTACTGGCGAAGAACTGGTGATCGACTCCGCCGGCATAGGTCGTGCCATTATCGCTGGTGAACATCACGATGGTGTTGTTTGACAGTCCATGCTGTTCGAGACGATCGAGAATCGCTCCCACTTCCTTATCGAGGTGGGTGATCATCGCCGCGTAAGCCGCTCTAGGACGAGGATGCGGAAGATAACTGCCTCCGACCCCGAGGTAGGGCTTTTCATCCCATTCCCGTGGGTACTGGTCCAGTTCCTCGACGGGAACCTGAAGTGCGACATGGGGGATGGGACTGGGGTAGTAGAGGAAAAATGGCTTTTTGGAATTCTCGTCGATGAAATCCAGCGCTTCATCGAGGAAAACTTTCGGCGAATAAGTCTGGCCCAGATAG
>CAVOEM010000247.1:0-4306 GCA_963694575.1 Planctomycetes bacterium UBA1146
GAAGAAGAGTTGAACGAGGGCCCGCAGGAGGAACAGAACTGATCGGCATCTCTGCCGCACCTCTTCTCGACCACTCCCATCGAGGCATCATGCCCGGGTCACCCTGTCACACTGTCACACTGTCACCCTGTCACCCTGTCACACTGTCACCCCGTCACCCCGTCACCCCGTCACCATCCGATTCTGCCTTTGATCCCGATTCCACTCCAACAATCTTGTTGAAGTGTCCACGTAGGATCTGAATCTTCCCTGGCTTGAGATTCACCAGTTGTTCCTCGAATAGATCACGAAGTCGATGGCGAGCCAGCAAGGCTGTGACCCTCGCAGCGACTCTCGGACTCGGATCTCTCAGCGTGGGAGCCATGACTCTGGCCTCATCCACTCCAGGACCGAGAGCGAGGATCTCCTTCAACAGAGCTTTTCGCTCGCGCCCCCGAGATTGGAGATATTTCTCCATTAGACCTTCGGGGATCATCTCAATCGCTCCAGAAGCTGTGCCTGATCCTTCTTTGCAGTGGCAATCCATTGCAAGACGAACTGGTTGGTTTCACCGGGTTCAAGTGAAACAACCCAGCGCACGATTCCATCCTCATTCAGTACCGGCTCTGGTGCTGTATCCGATCCCAGTTCGACATCGATTTCATTCAAAGTGCTGAGAGGGATCCGATCCACCAGTTCAAAGGGAACACCAGTAGGAAACACCGAATCCACTGTGATTCTGAATGCTTTCTTCAGTTCGAGCTTCTTGCTGAAGGATCCAGCAGAGCCGGAGTGATCCTCGATCTCTACCTTTCGAACCACAATGCGGCCCTCTGAACCGAAGTGGCGCGAGAATTCCTGCCCCGCTGCGACTCGTTCCACCCGACCATCTCCAACATAAGAATCTTCGCGAAAGCAACTGACCTGGCCAGCCAAGAGGGGCGCGCCGCTTCCGTTGGTCAACTTCGCACGACGAAACACATGAGGACTCAACAATGGAATCGACTGGTAATCCAGCTTCGCATCCATCTGCTGCTCGGAAATGGTCACCGAATGGACACTACCGTCGGAAGGAATACTTGCGGTGGCCCTCACATCAAATCGAATCGGCCCTGATCCAGAAACGACCTCTGCTCCGACCAGACTGCTTGCAGGTTTTTTTGCTGGGGATGCCACTGAAGCCGTCAGCATCTCTCTGGAGAAATCGCTGTCTCTGGGGACCGATGACACATCGACCGTGAGCTCTTCTCTGCGATCCACGGCATCGACACGTAGGGGTATCAATGACGGAGGAGCCAACCCGAGTGAAGATCGTGCAGTCGAGAGGGTCAACTTCACATCATTCCAGTCTTCTCCACTCTGCTGAATCACCTGCCCTCGGGAGATCCAGTTGACCTTCGAGGTCTCCTCGTCGAGTCTGGCCTCGTGAACAGGAACCCAACGTGCACCGGGAACATCGTGTGCCAACTCAACCGTACCGGTCCCTTCTTCCTGAGATTGAATCAAGACGATCGCTGTCCATGTGGTTCGAGTGCTTCCTTGCATCAGAGGAATCAAGTCCCCTTGGATGTCATCCCGCCTGGTCAGATATTCTGACAACTGGATCTCCAGTTGATCTCGTTTGAGCGAATGCTCGAGTTGTCGATCTGCGATCCATTGTTGCGCTTCTACGATTTGAGCGGCGCTGGTGTGCCCGAGGATTCCACCTTGTCCCACCTTTGAAACAGCATCTGCGAGGATCTTTGCGAGACGCTGGGTGAGAAGTTTGAGCCTCTCAATCTCCTCAATCCGGGCATCCACGCCATGCAGTTGGTCCTCGACCAGTTCCAGTTGGTGGGTCAGGTCCTTCACCTCTTTCTGGAAATCTTCCTGGTGCACCTCCCGCTCCATCCGAACGCCGAGTACCAGGCCCGGGAGATCCAGCAGCCGAGCCCTGACACTGGAAGGGTCGAGGCGATGAGGAAGTCCCTTGAGGATCACTTCCTTCGATCCGATCGACATCTCCACTGAAATGCTGCGATGGACTCGTGCGCGATCCTCAAAAACTGTCACAGCAGATGGGGCCACCACCACGCCATCGGAAATCGTGGCTCCATGGGTCATCACAGGAAGATGCAAGAGCACGGTCAATGTAGTGATCAGGATGGACTTTCTCATCGTCCCACCTCCTCTCCACGTTCAGGTGCTTCTCGTCTCATCAGTTCAACATCTAGAGGCGCCTCAATCGACCATATGAACTGGATCGATTCAGTGATTCCAGCGGCCAGATCAACCTCCCAGGAGAGCAGTCCTGACTTTGAATCGAGACCCGCCGGAAGTGGAGACGACTTCGTGCGATCGACCCTGATCTTCAGAGACTCCGATTCCGTGAAGGGGATCCGCTCTCGGATCGACACCTGCACCATCTCATCGTGAAAATTGGTGACCTTCAAGTGTAGATCCGTCTGGTAAATCTTGGCCTTCGAAAAGAGACCCACTTCATCTTCTGAATCTCTCTGGATTCTCTCGACCACTACCTGCCCGTCGACCCCCAGATTCAGCTCCAGATCCTCACCTGGTGCGGTGGTCTCTATCCAGGCTTGCCCCAGGTAATCCTCATCGAGGAACACTGACACCGAACCACTCAGCAACGGATCGGATCCGGACAAGGATGCGATGACGCGCCTGAACACGGCTGTGCTCAGTTCAGGAACACACGTCCTTTCCTCATCAAACTCGAGATTCTTGACCGAGTAGAGCAACCTGTGCTGCTGGCTATCGGATGGAATGGCCTCTGGCCTGACCGATGAAAAAATCCTCAAGAATCCGCGGTTGGAATTGGAAGGCAATTGCCCGCGGTATCTTCGAGATTTGTACAGGTTCTCTTCTAACTTCAACCGACTGGACCGCAGGGTCTTCTTTTCCGATGCCAGGGAAGCACCCTCTGCGATGGTCGCGGTTTCGAAATCCCGATCCGAGTACCATGCCTGTTGGTTTCTTTTCAGCTGATTTATTTCGCCGAGCTTGCTTGCTGTCTCCTGTGGGTCCAGCGACAGTCTGACTCCCAAGTCGAGTTCTCGGCCAGGGGTGTCCCTCATGCCGTACCTCTCGATTTCCTTTCTTAAGACATCTTGATCCAGATAACGGTCTCGGCCGATCACCAGCGACGCCAGCTCCGGGATCCCCGATCCTTGCTCCGGAGTGGAAGTTGAAAATCGTACCGGTACTTCTGGCCAATCCTCACCGGTAGCCTGCCCAACCACTGCAAAGGCACGAATCTGCAGCGAACTTGTACTCGAATTCACATCGATCTCGTAATGCGGGTGCCAGGTCGCCTGAGGTATCAAGTAGCGCACTCGAATCGCTCCGCCTTTTCCGCTCAGATCCTGGAGCCCGACATGAATCATCGCCCTCTCGCGGTTCCCGATCTGCTCCAGATTCGCCAGTTCCTCACGGGCCTGCTGATGAAGATTCTTGGCTTCTCGGATGCGAGGTGCCAGCTTTGCACTGGAACTGGCGGCACCGGCCATTCCTTGTTGCACCAGATCCAGCAATCCTGCCCAGTGGGTCAAATCCATCAGATTCGATCCGTCATGCTCGTCATCGAGTTCCGGAAGTAGTTCGGCGAAACGGGAACGCATCCTTTTCAGGGCGGCGTCTTCACGTTGCAAGGCGAGCAGTTGCTCCTTGCGCTTCTTGAGCAGGATTCTCTTCGCCTGGGTGCTCTCCGATTCCACAGGTTCACCGCGATTTCGTTGAACCTGAACCGATACCGCCGAAAGATTTGGGGAGCCACTGACTTCGATGGACGCGTCGATGATCGATGCGGGAAGTGGGCCAATCCGAATCGACCTCAGTCCCATCTCTCCCTCTGTGACACCAATGGTTCTCTCCACTCTTGCATGACTCGAGTAGATGGTCACGGCGGTCACTTCACCCGCCACCCCATTTGTGGGGTCCGCCACCCCGTTCGAGGCATGCAACAGAGTGGGAATTCCTGCGCAGATGGTCAGGAGGATGACCAGCCATTGTCGATGGCAGTCTCGGGTAGAAGGACAGGGGACCATTTCTCGACCTTTCTGGAGACAACTCGACATGAATCTACTCATCCGGGAGTCGCTGGACGACTCCCGCCACTCGCTGGAACTCATCACTGTTCAGTTTGTTCCAGCCGCTCCACTCTGTGTTGCAACTGCTGTACCAGTTTCTCAAGTCGATCGAGCCTGTCCGGTTCCACAGGCCGTGTGGTCAGTGACTGTGTTTCCGTTGACCGTGTGCTGGTTTCAGGGCGGGGTCGAATCTCGGTGGTCGTGATCCCGGTCTCTTCAGCGACTCGCTGACGTTGAAT
>CAVOEM010000248.1:0-4282 GCA_963694575.1 Planctomycetes bacterium UBA1146
ACAGGTCAGGAACCAGTCATCGGGATGGATCTCCAGTTCAGCCACCGCTCTTCCCAGTCCCCATAGCCCCCCGGTGGGCTCGATCCTCGAGACCTGGTCGAGCAGTCGCATGCGACCTCCCGGGAGACGCATCGGAGATGACAACTGGAGGGAAGCGAAGCGCTCATCAAAAGCTGCGACCAGGTCTCCTCGACGCAATGCCTCGACCTTGCTGTGATCGAGGGCGAGAGGACGGGTCCCGGCGGGAGGACTCCAACCCTCGGGCGCCACCGGCTGAGGGCGTGGGCGATGGGGTGCCTTGACGATCCCTCTCCCCTTGGCGAGTTCTTCCTCCGAGAAGAAACCGGCGCACCCGTCTCGCATCGAGATCAGAGGTTTTCCATCGACGGTTCCTTCGAAGTGGAATCGGAAGAGAAGCGTCTTGTCTTGACGGAAGAACTCATCGATGTGGATGTCGTAGATGATGGTATTTCCCGCAGCGGGAAGGTCATCATGGAAGATCACCTGTGCATCGAGCAATCGATAGACGGAGAGCCCTTGAGTGTGAAGGTCGGCACCGAGATAAGCGGCTAGGAACAGGTCTGCCTGGCCACTTTCGACGGCGATGGAGGTCGGAATTCTACCGGCATCCAGATACCAGCAGTCCGGCTGAATATCATGAGCCGTGACGATGCGTCCCGGTCCAAGAGTGAGCGGTTCCCCTTCCAGTTCGAGGATCCGATCGACCAGCATCAGCGGCTCGTCGGGTAACCGGACCCTGGTCGGGAATTTGTCGGCGATGGCATACTGCTCTCCGAGCACCGGAGCGACCAAGCCGCGGGCAAATTCGAGACAAAGACTGCGGTCGAAGAGAGCCGGGAGCGTCTCGGGTAAATCGACGGTCGATGGTTCTTTTTCGGCAGTCAGTTCGGCGCGAGCGGGGTTTTCCATCACGGCATCGGTGACACCTCTACCGGTGGTCTCTTTACTCAGGAGTCTTCGACCTTCTCTGGCCCGCTCGAGACGATCGACCAGCGACGGGGCTGAAATCTTCGACGAAGCAAATTCTGTGGGTACCGGGACGGCCGTTGAAACGGGAGTCTGCGATGTGACAGGCGATGTGACAGGCAAGGTGACAGGCAAGATGGCAGGCAAGGTGGGAGGCAAGGTTGGACTCCCCTTTCGCTCGCTGAAGGGCGCGGTTCTGGAGGTTGGAACTGCCGGAGTCACCATCGCCTCTGTGCCGTCTTCGATGGTCAGGGTGCTGGAAGAATCAGCCTCGGCGGTTCCCGTTCCCAGATAAGCAGTCAGATCCGCGGGAACTCTCTCGGCGATGCAGGCGGCGATGATCCGGCCGAGAGAGAGTTCTTCATCTTCTCCACGCCAGAAAAGTGGCAAGGTCCGATGTGGAAGATCTCCCAGGGCATTCTGGGTCAAGCGAGAACAGGACGCTCCGGGCCCAGGCTCGATGAAGATCCGCGATCCAGCTCGCCACAGGGAGTGGACCAACTGTGGGAAATCAAAACCCTCGGTCGCCTGCAATACGATCGAATCGGCGACTCCATCACTGGTCAGTGGTATCGGTTCCGCCGTGGCGGTGGAATGAAGTGTGACTCCGCCGATCGGTGGGTGGACAGGCCAGTGGTGCAGTGCGTGGTAGCGGTCACGAACCTGTGATACCAGTGGACAGTGCACCGAGGTGACACCATCGAGGTGGATCGCCGTCCAGCCACGGGAACTGCAGAGCGAGGAGAGCACCGCTGGGTCTCCGCCAATCACCGTTTCTCGATCGCCATTGACGATCAGCAGGTAGAGGCGTGGTATTTGGGAGATCGCTTGACGCACTTCGGCGTGAGGGCGATCGACCACTGCGGCGCTCCAGGGTGCGTGGCTGCCCGTTGGCAAGGACCACTCTCGAGCGGCGGCTCGATTTTCTCCGGCGAGCCAGTGGGTGAACAGATCATCATCCTCCATCTGTTGTTGCATCGAATTTCGATCGCGCCAGGCACGCAATGCAAAAAGCATCGTCGTTTCACCCAGGCTATGCCCGGCAGCTCGCTTCGGATCGATACCGCATCCCAGCAGCAGATCGGTTCCGAAACAGCCGAGGGTGACCTGGGCAAGGATGGCATCTCGTGGATCACCGGGCAGTGTTGCATCTGACTGCCACGACTCAGGAGATTCTAACCAGCGGGCGCGACCGCCAGTGGTCAGGGCGGTGCCATCCAGGGCTCCTGGATATCGGGTCAGGAGTCGCCGGCCGGCTCCAGGGTAAAGGCTTCCAGACCCGGGATAGATGAAAGTCACATCTCCGCAATAACCGAGCGGAGTTTCCGAAGAGCGATGGAGTTCCCACCCGTGGCCTTTTCTTTCGATCGAGATGCCATCGAGAAAAGTCTTCAGAGTGGCGAGGGCATCGGTGAGAGCGGCTCCATCCTGGAACAAGATGGTGACCGCACGTGCGGCAGATTCAATTCGTGGCTGGTGGATCAGCCATTGTCGAGCGATGGAGGCGGCGCTTCCGCCGCGACCGTAATAACGAGAGCCCACCTTCTCGGCCAGGGATTCGATACTGCGGCGATCATCTCCCTCGAGTGCAATGATTCCCCAGCCCGGTTCTCCGAGGCAGGAGGGGCGGGGAATCCACTCTTCGGTCACCTTGAGCGAAATCTCCTCGGTCGAGATCACCAGAGCCGCAGTATCTCCGAGCATTCCCGATCCCTCGATCAACACGCGGCGGCGTTCATCGCCACTGGCAATCCAGGGCAGTGGTGCAGCATCGTCGACACCGGGCAGGACTTTTCGACTGGCGGCGCAGGTTCCTTGCAGCAATGACAGCATGAAGGAGGTAGAGCCACCCGCAGAGAGACCCGTCGGCAGGGTGACCTGCCAGCCGGGGAGATCAGCCGTCGATGCCGTGGATGAGTGGTTCTCGTCGTTGCAAATCAAATCGATGGAATGTTCGTCGATGTTCGCTTCGAGTAATGCCCAGTGGCGGGAAAGTTCTCGAGCAGGAGAGTCCGCATCCTGTCGAAGAAGAACCCCCCCAGAGGCGCCACCGATTCCATCGATGGTGGCGATGATTGGACCGTCGGTACTTTTCACATCTTCAAGTCTTTTGAGCAGCACCGCCGCAGCGGCATCGGTACGAGCGGGCTGTGCATCGACGGCATCATGAAATCGAGTCAGGATGTCGAGGCCGAGGTCAGACGATGCGGCCAGAGCGACATCGATCTCTTGATCCTGTAGAGATCTCACCGCCATCTCGATGGCTCTGAATCCAGAGATCTGGTCGGCGCTGACGGTGTGGCATGGTCCGCCTGCATCAAGATCACGTGCCACCCGGCTGGCAGCGATGCTACCGAGGGCACCCATCACTCGATTGGCATCCAGTGGCGGGCTCGCAGTATCCTTCAGTGTCGAGATCCAGCGACTCACATCTTCCGCCTCGGCATCGATGCCCAGTTCTGCGAGCCACTGACGAGCACGATCGGGGAGCATCCAGCGAAGGTGATAGATGCTGCTGCGGGGATCGATCCCGAGTCCTACGAATAATCCGCCGCGTTCGCCGAGAGCATCGAGTCCACTGCTCGAAAGAGCCTCCCTGGCGACCATCAGAAGTGCTAGTTGCTGAGGTAGCATCTCGACCAGTTCAGTCGGCGGAATCTTGTAATCGATCGGTGAAGCGCTGAGCCTGCCGCAACTCTCTCCCGTGTGGAATTCCAGTCCACGCTCCTTTACCCAGTGGGCGGCGGGGATCCCCAGGTCTCCTGGCAACGGAAGTGGCGCCTGTTGGCCGGGAAGACCGAGCAATGCTGCGGCGACCTGATCGATACCGCGATGAGGTCCGGCGATCGCACCCAATCCCAGGATGGCAATTCGCCCACCGGAGGAGTGTGCTTCGACCGGCGCGGGTGGTGTCATCGGGGAGGAGGAAACGGAACTCTTGACGACAGGAATGGTGAACCGTGGCGAGGGGGCTTCCTCCAGTAACAGGTGAGCGTTGATGCCACCGAAGCCAAAAGCACTGACCGCTGCACGGCGTGGTGCTCCGGAGCGTCTTGACCACCGTTCACTGCCATGGGGAATTCTGAAGGGTGAGGAATCGAGATCGATGCCTTCGGGTGGGGAGTCATGATCAGGGAGTCCGGGGATCAATTTTCGATCCATCGCCAGTAAGACCTTGATCACTCCTGCGGCACCCGCAGCGGTGAGTGTGTGTCCGATACATGCCTTGACCGATCCCAACGCACACTGTCCTGGGTTCCAGGAATCATCTTGCCACAGTTAGAGCAGACTTCGC
>CAVOEM010000249.1:0-4253 GCA_963694575.1 Planctomycetes bacterium UBA1146
ATGGGCGGGGGCGGGGCTGGTTCGAGGGAGTCATTCCATTCCGATCCAAAAGGTGATTTTCGATAGTCGGGAAGCGACCGCAGGATCGCTGTTCGTGGCGCTCAAGGGAGAGCAGCGCCATGGAATCCACTTTGCCGCGGATGCGCTGAAGCGGGGAGCAGCAGCAGTGCTCTGCGACCCAGGATTCTCACGCCATCATGATGGCCCATCGTTGGAGGCTCCGTCGGCGCTGGCGGCCCTCTCTGCACTGGCGCGCGGATATCGCCAGCAGGATCGCCACCAGACGTCAGCTCTGGCGGTCACTGGCAGTGTCGGAAAAACCACCACCTGTCGCATGATCCGCGATCTGCTAGCGGCCACTCACCGGGTTCATGCACCGCGCGATTCCTTCAATAACGAGATCGGAGTGCCGATCACGATCCTCGAGGCTCCTCCGGAAACAGAGGTACTGGTGCTGGAAATGGGTACCAGTTCGGTCGGAGAGATCGCTGCCCGCACCGAGGTGGCTCAGCCGTCTCACGGTGTCATCACGGCAATTTCAGAGGCGCATCTGGAAGGTCTCGGTACTCTGGAGGCGATTCGTCGGGAGAAGTTCTCGCTGCTCGATCGACTCGAAGGAGATCAGCGGTGGGCTCCGGTCGAGTGGCGCTCTCGGATGGGGGAGCAGGGTTCCCTCTTTCACTGGACTGGACCGGCTGGCGACCTCGAGGTGCAAAGGCACCAAGCGAATTCCGTGACCGTGATCGATCGCTTACGCGGGCGCGAGTACGTCTTGCCCTGGGCTTTGCCGACGAGATGGGCGCTGAGGTGTTTCGAATCGGCGCTGGCGGTGGTTCTTGATTTCATTTCTGATCCGGAACTGCTGGCTGCGGCAGTGGTCAAACTATCGCTGCCGCGATTACGTCACGAACTCCGCAGTGCAGACGGTGTGGAGTTGATCCTTGATTGCTATAACTCCAGTCCTCACGCATTGAATTGTGCCATCGCGGATCTGAGCCAATCGTCTGCTCGTCGAAAAGTGGCGGTGGTCGGAACGATGGAGGAACTGGGAACCGAGGAAAAACGCCTTCATGTCGAGGCGGGTCGCATATGTGCGAGGTCAAATCTCGACCTCGTCTTCCTCCGTGGCAGGGCGGCGGAGTGGTATGCAGAGGGATTGGCAGATGACTCCTGTGAATGTGATGTGGTTCACATCGAGGATGGTGATCGAGCCGCGTCTCAGATCTGCCAGCGTCTCGAGCCAGGAGATTCGGTGCTGTTCAAGGCATCACGCAAGGAGCAGTTGGATCAACTCGCCATCGAAGTCGAGGAGAGACTGATCACCCGGCAACAGATCACCCGGCAAGGTGGGGAGAGTTGATGGCAACGAGCAGTGGCTCCTCCTCGATTCTCGAAGCGGAAACGAAAGCTTCGCTGGATCCTGCCCGGGAAGGATTTCGATTTCTTTCCACGGTGTTCATGATCCTGGTGATCGGGATGTTCTTTCACTACAGTGCGTCCTCCTACAGATCCTTGGTGGCGGAAGCGGATCCCACTGCGATGTGGGTCAAGCAGTTGAAGGGCTACGGCGTCGGTTGCTTTCTCTTCGCCGTGGGATATCTGATCCAGCCTCGTCGCTGGATCGAGATGTACTGGATGCCATTGTGGGTTGGAGTGGTGCTTCTGCTGTTGGCGACCATCGCCAGTCCACTCGGTCGCGAACTCAATGATGCCTACCGCTGGCTCGATCTGGGGATTCGATTCCAACCATCTGAATTGGCCAAGTTCACAGTTCCAGCCGCGACCATCGCCTTGACCGGAGTACTGCGATATCGAGGAGTGATGGGGAGACAGATCGGTGTGCGGTCCGCGGTACTGATCGCTGCCGCACTGGTCGGGATACCATTCTACATCATGTGGAAACAACCCGATTTCGGAAGTGCTCTCTTCCTGCTGATTCTGGGCCTGATCCCGCTGCTTCGCTGGACGCAGGTCTGCTTCTTCTGTGGAGTGATTTCGGTACCACTGCTCCTCTTGCTGCTGCCGAAGGTGATCTCACGGATGGGCGAGATGGAGCAACGGTTCGAGGCAATCTTCAATCCTCAAGGTGTTCCTCAGGTGTGGGCAGGTCTACAGGCGATCGGCAGTGGTGGCTGGACCGGTAAAGGGATCGGGATGGGCACCAGCAAGACCCTATACATACCTTCAGAATACAGTGACTTCATCTTCGCGGTCTTCGCCGAAGAAACGGGATTCCTTGGAGTGACAGTATTGCTCACCCTCTACTCGCTGGTGCTGTTGTTTGGCTGGCGTCTCTCCAGGGCGGTAGAAGATACCGATCTCGCCTGCCTGGTGAGGGTCGTGACCATCGCCATCACCGGTCAAGCGGCCATCAACTTACTGGTCAATGTTGCGTTGTTTCCGACCAAAGGGATCCCGCTACCCTTCTTCTCGCACGGATCGACAGGCCTCGCCGTGTTCATGGGGATGACGGGAGTCGTGATCGGAATCTCGAGAACTCGTGGGCGACAGGCGGTGAGCCTGACATGAAACGAATTTTACTCGCTGGTGGAAACTCTGGTGGTCACATCTTCCCTGGGATTGCACTGGCGCGGGCTCTTTCTCAACAAGAAGTCGCCGAGCCGCTCCTACTCGATCATCAGACACCGATGGAGAGCAAGATCTTACCTGACTGCGGGATCGAGACGATTTCACCTCCTTGGAGCGGGATCGGCACCATCGGCGATGCGATGTTGAGGATCCCAGCCGCTCGTCAATGGCTTGTCGATCAGCGTATCGATGCCGTGATCGGGCTTGGAGCAAGACCAGCGGTAGCGGTGGGGATCGGCGCATGGACCAGAGGATTGCCGCTTTTTCTGCTCGAGCAGAACAAGGTGATGGGGCGAGCCAATCGATTACTGTCCAGGTTCGCACGCAAGGTGTTCCTCACCTGGCCCATCGATGGAATGTCTCGCAGTCTACGCTCGCGCAGTGCCATCCTTGGCTGCCCGGTAAGAGAGCCGTTCATTCCCAGTTCTCTGACTACCGACCAGAAACTACAACTGCTGGTCATGGGTGGTAGCCAGGGGGCGGAGCCGGTCAATCAGATGATCTTGCAAGCGGTAGCGCTCCTGAAGAATCGCCAGACCATCCGGATCCATCACATCTGTGGAGATGAGAAAGGGGCGGGAATCCAGCAGCGCTGGGATCAACTCGGTGTCGAAGCAAAGGTCTCTCCATTCCTCACGGACCCGGCATCTGCTCTCATCGATGCCAGCCTGGTGCTGGGGCGCGCCGGCGGTTCTACCGTTGCCGAAATCTGTTGTGTGGGTCGTCCCGCCATCTACTGGCCTTACCCCCATCATCGAGATCAACATCAACGACTGAATGCCCGGCATGTCTCGCAGCGTGGTGGTGCTTTGGTGGTGGAGGACTCATCGCCGGTTCAGGTTGCGCAATGGATCGACGATCTGGTAGAGAACAGGTCGCGACTCGAGCAGATGGCAGAGTCCGCTCGTCGCCTGGGTTGTCCCGACGCAGCACAGAGAATCTCCGATGTGTTGGCGGCTCACCTCGGGGCCGATCAGAGGGGGATTCCTCATCCTGTTGAAGAAGTGATGGAGGGGAGTCGATGAAGATGAACACGGTCCGGTGGATTCTCTGTATCTCGGTTCTCATCGTCGGAGTGATAGGGATCGGCAAGGGGCTCGGGCCGAGCATCGAATCGGATCCTGTAAGGGCCAACCAGGTGATGACTTCTCCCGTCACGCTCTCCTGGTATTCGGTCGATGAGCGTGCCCGCCAGTGGCTCGATGAAGTGCCCGTTGAATCCTCCAACAACGGGGCCGTAACTTCTGCGGAAGATCCGCAGGTGGATCCAGGCTCCGACCGCACCGCTCCTACCCGGGGCACGAGTCTCGAGTCGCCGCTACTTCAGCACCAAGGCACCGAGAGGTCCTGGACGATTCGCCCAGGAGATAGTTTTTGGAAGATTGCTCGAGATGTTCTGGGCAGCATCGATCATTACCAGGCCCTCATCGAGGCCAATCGATCGATCGATCCCGATCGTTTGCAGGTCGGGCAGGTGATCTCATTGCCGGCGATCGGTGCCGCCGTAAAGGTTGGCTCCTCCGTTGCGGTGGAATCGTCTGCTCCCCTGCAGCACAAGGTGGGTAGCGGCGAGACTCTGGCCACCATTGCTCGTGACTACTACGGTGTAGCGGACTGGAATCGTCTGTTCGAGGCCAATCGGGATCGAATCTCAAATCCTGATC
>CAVOEM010000250.1:0-4217 GCA_963694575.1 Planctomycetes bacterium UBA1146
GGTCCCTTGTCGAGTTTCTGTCTTCTCGGATGGGCGCCCGATCATCTTGCGCATCCCGGCCAGTCGCTCCCGCATCTGCTCGGCAGTGATCTCGCCGGCTTCCACCATCTTCTCCATCTTGGCCTGAGCTTCGGCATAGTCCTGGCGAGTGACGCTCCTTTGTCGAGTTTCTTTCTTTACGCCAGAGCCCTGCTCCTCGGAATCCTGCTGGCCCTCCTCCATCATCTCGATGTAGATCTCAACGGCCTGATCCTCGGTGATCTTTCCCGCAGCGATGCCCTCTTCGAGTCGAGCTCGAATCAACGCCCCACGGCCTCGGTCATCTTTCTCCATCACCTCGATATATTTTTGTCTCGCCTCTTCCCAGGTCATCGCCCCCGATTCGATGGCCGCTTCGAGACGCTTACGCACTCCGGCACCATCGATGCTGCGCGTCTTCTTCGGCTTGGCCTGCTGCGGTTTTTCGACGGCACCAGCCTTACGATCGGTGAGCCGCTGGCGCAACGCTTCGTAGCGAGCACGACCCTCCTCCTCGGTGATCTTGCCGGCAGCAATCCCTTCGCGAATCTTGCGACCCGCCTCGCGTAGACGACGTTGCACATCCTCGTCGGCTCCGTCGCCATCGCGAGATGCTGCGCGATCTCTGGTGGCAGCCCACCTCTTGCGCAACGCCTCGAGCCGCTGGCGGCCCTGTTCAGCAGTGATCTCTCCGGCGTCGATCGCTTCCTCGATCCTGCGACTCGCTTCCTGCAGGCGACGTTCGATACCCTCGCCCACATCGTCATCGTGCTGGGCTTCATCGTCAGCCGTAGAATAACTATCCACATCTAGACGGATGGTGACGGCCTCGGCAGTGCCATCGTAAGAGGTTCCGACCAGTGCCAGAAACAGTATGAGAGGGAGGCCGATGAGCGCACGATTCACTGAATATAGGGAGTGGGATTCCTGATCTCTGCCCAGGACCTTGTAAATGCGCTGCATGAGAGGGCCTCCTTGCGAAGCTAAAATTGATTTTGGAGTGTGCACTCGTATCTTTGACGCCAGAGAATGGGATCGCCGTGACCCATGAGTTCGAAAAGGTCACGATAAAGGTCAGAACACCACTCGCCAACACCCCGCAGCACATGAGAAATCTCACAGTGGAATCTCACAGTGGAATCTCACAGTGGAATCTCACAGTGGAATCTCACAGTGGAATCTCACAGTGGCGCTCCCTTTACCCGGCAGTTCCAGCACCCGTGCCGCGACCAGACCGATGACGGCACCCTGCCACAGAAATTGTAACAGCGAAGATCCAAGCGCTGCCCAGATCGACGGAAGAGTCGTGGGTTCCATCATCTGTGACTCGCCGATTCCATCTGATCGAGCCGTTTACGGATCTCGGCAATCTGCTGGGGGGTCGACTCCTGCAGCGAAAGCACCTGCAGCGAAAGCGCCTGCAGAACCAGTTCTCCCGGTGAGTTACGGAACACCTGACGGATGAGAGACTTCAACATCCCCTGCTGTGTTTCTTCACGAGGCTTCGCCACTCGATAGACCTGCGGTCGCACCGAGGTATCTCGCACCAACAGTCCCTTGGAAATCATGATCTGCATAAACTTGAGCACGGTGGTGTAGCCGATCTTCCGCTGGCTGCTCAGGTGGTCAAAGACCTGCCGCACGGTCGCCGATTCCAGCTGCCAGATGGCGTCGAGGATGCGGCACTCCGCCGCAGTCGGTGACTTGTCGCTCTGGGTGTTCATCGACTCGCTCCCATCGAACTGCTCGAAGCCGTCGATTCGCGAGACCGCCGCAGATCCACCACCGGCTCCGGGGTTCCGGATGACAGCATAGTACGAAAGACTTCGTGTGAAACAAGGTGGCATTACGAACTTCTTCGTATAGCGCTGAAGAGGCCTCTCGGCATGAAGATGATGAGGGCCCCAGCCACCGAGGTACTCGTCAGAGTCGCTTCAGGAGCAGGGCAGCGAGTCGGGGGTCGGATCCGGCCCAGCCGTGCCGACGGGAGCTGGCATCGGCGGTGATCCGGGGACGAACAGGGTGTTGAGGAAGTAGATCTCGTCGGTCAAATTGACGTTCCCCGTGTCATCGGTATCGCACGCCTTCATGCACTGTGGAGGTACTCCCCCGGCGAACAGATAGGTCAAACCGAAGATGACATCTGCCAGGTTGACCGCATCATCGCCGTTGCAGTCGCCTCGCAGGAAAATCGGCTGCTCGAGGAAGGTCAAGGTCGCCCCATCTCGAGCGGGTCCCATGATGGCCCCATCGATGATGATCTGATTGACCACCTGGGACGGACCCAATCCGTCGATGAAAGACAGTTGCCGCTCCTCGCCATCGACGAATCCAGAGGCAGCCACCGAGAACTCGATCCACAAGATGGTCTGGTCTGTACCCGCCGGAAGTTCCTGCCCTGCATAGGGCGGACCCGCATCGAATACCACCTGAGCCGTGATGTATCCGGCGATCGCTGAATCATCCAGCTCGACCAGAACCTGCTCGGCCCCGACCACTCCAGCGTCAGTTCCGTCCAGCGTGACCTCGGCGACATCGAGCAGATCTCCGGGAAATTCGAGGGAAAGATTGTAGGCTTCCACCGATGCACTGAAGGAACTGAGTACCGGAACCGGTAGCGACGACTGGCCGGCGATGGCGACCTGGTCTTCGACGGAGATGGAGAGATCAAAGACGGTAACCGAGCAATTTTCGGCGACGGAAGCATCTCCAGCGAGAACGCCTCTCACCCCGTACTGGTAATCCCCAGGTGCGGTCACCGCATCACTGAAGGTGGTGGCGTCTCCCGGCAAGATGGTCAGTGAAAGGCCATCCTTTTCGACGATCAGCTCGTCATAGTCGATCGGATTCTGCCACTCGATGTCGATCCCAGCGGAGGACTGGTTGCAGACCAGGTTGATCGGTGCATCGACCTGGGAACCTACTGGAGCCAGCACTGGCACATTGACGGTGGAAGGAGTTCCTGGCTTGAACAGGGTCACCGTGGCCATCGCATCGCTGGGCGGTTGATCGGTGATGATCCGATAGTTGTACATGAACCCCCAACGCAGAGCATTGGCCTCGGGATCCTGAAAGAACGGTGTGGTCGCCCAGGTCACCCCCGCAGGAGTGACCGCCGAGTTCCACAATGCGGTCGAAAACGGTTCCCCACTGTGATGAGAGATTCCGCGGTGACCGACGGCACTGAGATTGGCCTGAGCGGAAACTGGAACCGTGAAGGCACCGGCACAGCGATCCGAATTCATGTTGTAGAGGGCGTAGTCATAGCGCCATTGCCCACCGCCCAGATCAGTGACCTTGTACCCCAGTAGCATCAAACCCTCACCCGGAACCCTGACCTCTTCGATCACAACTTGCGGATCATAATCCTGCCACGCTTGAATTCCTGGCTGACCCGACTCGGTCGGCGAACCGGGAACGAAATTGAGCGGGAAGGAAGCGGGATTATCACTGACGGTGACCTGGCGATAGGCGACATTGTTATCGCCGTTGCCCCCCTGAGCATCATCGGGAGAGACGTAATGGCCCGAGACGAAGTAGAGGGTATTCGGATTGAGGGCCGGATCGATCAGCGCTTGCGCCACCTGAAGGCGACGGTCGATCTCGGTGACAAAAGGCGGCATCGGAGGATCGATCGGATAAGGGAACTCTCCGGTGTGAGCATTGACCTGAGATCTGGGACCCAGGTTCGATTGTTGACCGTTGAGAGCGGCAGTATAGGGATCAGAGCAACCGATCCCCAGGGTATCACAATCGGTCGGCTGGCAACTTCCACAAGCGTTGAGGCTCAGCGCACAGAAACTGTGTTTGAGCCATGACACTCCGATCTGCTCCAGCACCCCATCGTAGTAGCGATACATCTCCTGCCCGATCACCGGGTGGAAGCTATCGTTGGCGTGCCACAGCAGTTCCACCGATCCGATGTTGCAGGAGGTGGTTCCGACCGAGTAGGCGTAGATACCATTGTCCTCGCCGAAGCTACCCAGTTCTTGCAGATCGAACAGGAACACATCGGGAGCCTGAGCGAGTAGTGAACCAGAGGCCAGTACCGACCAGAGGATGAAGAGGCGCAGAATCCACGGTGCACCATCATTCCAACTTGGAATTCTGAACATGACAGACTCCTCTCCACCTCACCCATCCCGATGGAGCCCGCATAGATCACGGCACCGATCCGCCTTCGCAGATCCTTCGCAGAT
>CAVOEM010000251.1:0-4213 GCA_963694575.1 Planctomycetes bacterium UBA1146
TGCAGACACCAAGTTCCTTCTCGACTGGCATGCCTGCCACTGAACAGTCTGCCACTCCTCAACCGTCACACCGGAAACGAAGAGTAGGCAGGCCGTTCACGAACGGATCCTAGTACCGATTCCGCTCGGAATCGGAATGAAAGAACCCGTCCTCCCTGGTCAAGGGGAAGCGAGGAATATACTGATAGGGGCCGTCAACCGTCAAGTCGCATCCCATTAATTCCACGATATTTCTGACAATTTCGCCGGGGAACCGGCCAGACCGAGAAAACTACTGACCTGACAATTTCGCCGGGGATCCGGCCAGGCCGAGACCACTACTGGCCAGGGGTCCCTGGAATCGGCGGCCAGGCCTCCCCAGGCGCCAGTGTGAGGACCCTGGGGCCCTCTTCCGTCACAGCTACCGTATGTTCGCAGTGTGCGGAGACCTCCGAATCTGCGGTCACTACGGTCCAACCGTCATCGAGGGTGTAGACCTCTCCGGTGCCGCCATTGACCATCGGCTCGATGGCCAGAACCAATCCGGGGCGAAGTTCTATATCGTTCATTTTGAGGCTGCTGTTGACGAAATTCGGTACCTGGGGCTCCTCGTGCATTTCCCGACCTATGCCGTGTCCCACGTACTTCTCCACCAGGCCCAGTTTTGCATCTCGAATCCTGGTTTCAATCGCCTGAACCAGTTGGACCAGGGTGTTCCCCGGCGTGGCAGCGGCGATCCCCGCCGCCAGTGCTTCCCGGCACACCGCCAGCGTCCGGATCGACGAAGGAGACCCCTCTCCGATCAGAAAGGAGCGCGCCGAATCGCCGCAGAAGCCCTCTGCCCCGATCCCGATATCGATGGAAACCAGATCTCCATCCTGCAGCTTTCTCGGGCCAGGAATCCCATGGACCACCTGCTCGTTGACCGAGATGCAGGAATGGGCGGGAAATCCGTGATAACCAAGGAATAGCGGCTTTCCACCCAGATCGTGAACGCGATCGCGAACCGCTTCATCGATCTCGATGGTCGGGGTGCCCGGGACAATCAGCGGCTGGATCGCCTGGAATGTGAGAGCGACCATTTCACCGGCAATCGCCATACGATCGATTTCTCGAGGTGACTTGAGCTGAATCACGTGGGAAGCCCCAGAGCCCCTCGTAAATCGACTCCGACCTGATCGATCGACTGACCACCGTCGACCACGATCAAACGGCCCTGGGAGCGAAAGTGCTCCACCAGAGGGCCGGTCTCTCGCTGGTAGACATCGAGCCTCTTGAGGATGGCATCCTCGGAATCGTCGCTGCGCTGGTAGATCTCACATTCCCCACCTTGACTGCAGTGACCCTGCGGTGGAGGAGGTGCGAACTCGATATGAAAGGTATTTCCGCACTTCCGACAAACACGGCGACCGCCGAGACGACGAACCAGCTCTGCCGAGTCACACTCGAAGAAGACCACATGATCGAGGGTCAACTGGAGTATCGAGAGCAAGCCATCGAGGGCCGCGCCCTGCTCCAGATTTCGTGGGTATCCGTCGAGCAACCAGCCGCTAGCGGCGTCCTGTTCGGCGAAGCGATCTTCGACCAGTTTCAGGACCACGGCATCGGGGACCAGGTCTCCGGCGTCCATGAACTTCTTCGCTTCGAGTCCGGTCGTGGTTCCGCGTCCCAGTGCATCTCGAAGGATGGCACCGGTCGAGATGTGAAGGATCTCCAGTTGAAGGGCTAGACCCTCTGCCTGGGTACCTTTTCCCACTCCCGGTGGCCCGAGGAAAACAAGCCGCATCGGATTATCGATCCCTCGAGGCGGCTCCCGAACGTCCCTTACGAGGAGCCACAAATCCCTCGTACTGGCGGGCGAGTAGTTGCGCTTCGATCTTGTCTACCAGATCCAGTGCAACACCCACCACGATGAGGATGGCAGTTCCGCCCATCATCTGCGTGACCGAACTTCCTCCCGTGCCTCCGAGACTGAGCAACTGCGGAATCAATGCGATCACCGCCAGGAATACAGCCCCGGCCAGCGTGATTCGAGCAAAGACTAGTTGCAGGTACTCGGCAGTTTTTCGTCCGGGTCGGATCCCGGGGACGAAGGAACCATGTTCCTTCATGTTGTCGGCGATCTCGACCGGGTTGTAGTAGAGAGAGGTCCAGAAATAGGTGAAGAAACCGATCATCCCGACATACAACATCAGGTACCAGAAGGTCCCCGCCTGTAGCAATGCTGCGAACGCCTCGGCACCAGGAATCATCGCCAGGCCAAGACTCGGTACCATCAGCAAGGACTGGGCGAAGATGATGGGCAGCACACCAGCACTGTTGACCCGGATCGGCATGTAATGCCGCTGGCTCCCGGCCCCTTTGACAGTTCTTGCGTTCTGAATCGGAATCCGTCTCTGTCCCTTGGTGATGTAAACCACTGCAGCGACGATGGCGAAGAAAAGTCCGAGTAGTGACGCGATTTTCAGGACGTAGAAGGGTCTCTCGTCCACACCCAGTAGTTTCCACGTGGCACTGAACTGCGGAATTGAACTGGGAAGGTAGGAGACGATACCCGCCATGATCATCAGCGAGATACCATTCCCGATACCATTCTCGGTGATCTTTTCGCCGAGCCACATCAGGAACAAGGTGCCACAGGTCAATACCATCACTTGCAGCACACCGAGTGCAAATCCACCCTCGGAGACCGCAACCCCATTACCCAGGAAATCGGGACTGTTGATGGCAGTATGGACCAGGATTCCCTGCAAAAGGCAGAACAGTACTGTCGAGTAACGAGTCCAGCGGGCGATGACCTTGCGGCCCGATTCGCCCTCCTTCTGCAGTTCTTCGAGACGAGGGAACACCTTGGTCATCAAGGAGAAGATGATGGAAGCACTGATGTACGGCATGATCCCAAGGGAGAACACAGTCGCATTCCGAAGGTTGCCCCCGGTCAGCATGCTGGTCATTCCGATGAACTGGAGGATTCCACCACCAGAATCTGGACCCTCCGCCAATGCGTCCTGAATGACGTCTACCCGAATACCAGGTAGGTAAATCCAGAAACCGATCCGGTAGATCGCCAGCGCCATCAGAGTAAAACCTACCCTGCGTCTGAGATCCGGAATCGCAATAATGTTCGCTATCGCCTTGAACATGAAGCTCCCCTAGACAGTTTTGGCTTCCCCGCCGTTGCTCTCGATCTGCTCACGGGCACTATTGCTGAATTTAGCCGCCTCTACGACTAGCTTGAGATCCAGTTTCCCCGATCCCAATACTTTGAGACGGGAGTGCCGCTTTTTCACCAGGCCATGACTGGCCAGGTAGTCCAGATTCACCA
The DNA here is from genome assembly GCA_963694575.1 of Planctomycetes bacterium UBA1146. GTDB lineage: Bacteria > Planctomycetota > UBA8108 > UBA1146 > UBA1146 > QNYK01. The sequence goes on from CAVOEM010000251.1 coordinate 3,305, forward strand.
CCGCGACATCTCCTGCGATCTGGTTCAGATCTCCCACATTGATGATGTCATAGGAGACCCGAAAACGGACATTACTGAAACCCCGCTTTGGCAGACGCTGGAAAAGGGGGGTCTGTCCACCCTCGAATCCGCGCTTACGTTTCCAACCAGAGCGGGACTTGGCACCGTTCATGCCGCGACCTGCGGTTTTTCCACCACCGGCAGCATGACCACGTCCGACACGCTTACGGTTCTTGTACTTACCGGCCCTTTTGTTCAAGTCATTGAGGTTCATGCCAGTGTCACTCCCCTCAGTTTTTCCACCTGCTCGTTGGTTCGCATGCGCAGGAGTCCCTCCAGGGTCGCCTTGACCACATTCAGGGGATTGTTGCTACCGTACTGCTTGGTCAAGACATCCTGAACCCCGACACACTCGAGCACGGCACGAGCCGATGCTCCGGCGATCACGCCAGTTCCAGGTGAAGCGGGTACCATCTTCATGCGAGCGGTACCTGCGGCACCCAGCACCTCGTGACAGATGGTAGTTCCCTTGAGCGGAATCTTGTGCATCTTGGCGCGGGCATCCTTGAACGCTTTCTCGAGCGCTCCCTGAACTTCCTTGGCTTTTCCGAATCCAACGCCAACGGTGCCCTTCTTGTCCCCGAGTACCACGAGAGCACTGAAGGACATACGACGACCACCTTTGACCGTTGCAGCGACTCGATTGATCTTGACGACCTTTTCCTCGTAGCGTGGGCCATCGTCTTCACGACCACCGCGGCCACCACCACGGCCACCGCCGCGACCACCACGACCGCCACGGCCACCGCCGCCGGCTCCACGACCGCCACCGGCACCGCCACCACGACCGCCACCGGCACCGCCGCCACGACCGCCGCCGCCACCGGCACCACGACCGCCACCGCCGCC
>CAVOEM010000252.1:0-4188 GCA_963694575.1 Planctomycetes bacterium UBA1146
GCGAAGATCGAGTTGTTGTCCATCGCCGTCGTGGATCCCGGTGGGGAACAGATGGGCCTGATGGTTTTCACCGAGCAGGTCGACCTGGCTCATCACCGCTGCGTGGCGCACTCCGTCCTGCAGTACATCAGCTCCGATCACATCAGCTCCGATCACATCAGCTCCGATCACATCGGTCGACAGCGCTGGATCATCCGCAGGCACCACGGGTGTGTCTCCGCAGGCGATCCCGGCTTCCGCCTGGTGCGATCCCTCATCCTGGAGGCGAGCGACCAGTTGCTGATGGCTACGCAGAAGCGCCTGGCAATCGTCGGGTAGGTCTGCGGGGTCTTCGCCCCCGATCAGATGACGGTAGTAGGCGGGAGGCCTGCGTACCGTCTGGCAAGCGTTATGAATCAGGAAGTCCAGTTGTGGCAATTGTTCATCGAGGTAGAGAGCGAGTGCTTCGATGCTCGGAGTATGGCGCAGATCCAGGCCATGAAGTAGCAGTCGATCACTCCACAGTGAGAAGTCCTTCTCTCGCCGGAAGCGGCGCGCAGAATCGCAGGGGAATCGGGTGGTGGCGACCACCGTTGCGCCGGCTCGAAGGAGCATCAGTACGATCTCGTAGCCGATCTTCACCCTCGATCCGGTGACCAGCGCGAATCTTCCCTGCAGATCGGCACTTTGCAGCCGTTTGCCCCAGTTCAGTTGGGCGCAGGTGGGGCACATCGAATCGTAGTGATGATGGATCTGTCGATAGTCACTCTTGCAGATGTAACAGTTGCGAGGCTCAAGAAGCTGATCTCCTTCTCCCGAGGGGGTCTCGACCTCGGCAGCCTGTTGCTGTAGTAACTCGCGGGAATCATCGGCCATCGGGATCGCCAGTGGTGCGACCGGGAATCGCATCGATCGCTTGAGGGAGCGATTGCTGGTGGCGTTGAGCGTTGCATCGTCGGCGCGACGTGCGGTACGGCGACGAGCGAGCCGCCGCTGCCGAGCGAGGCTTCTTCGCTCAGCACGGTCGGGAAAGGAGATCTTTCCAGCGGCTGCTCGTAGCCGGTTGAGGGTCTCTTCATCCAGTTTCGCCAGGAGAGAGTGATTCTCGGCGAGACGCTCCAGCCAGGCGAGGGGATCGGGACCGTCTCGATCGATATGTGGATCGACAGCTGGATCATCTGCTGCTGAGTTGTGTTCTTGACCTGTGGACATGGCTCAATCTTCAGCAGGGCCGAGGGTTCATCCGGGCGTTTGTGGCAGGTTCGATCGACCATCGATCCACTGAAGAGAATACCGAAAGAACCATGGCTACGGAACTGCTGTACCGATGGATGTTGAGATGTTCCGCCACCAAGGAGGAGATTTGATCCGCGACTACCGGGCCGGATGTCGGGCCGGATGCAGGCCAGATGATAGGAGCCGTATGCAGCGTTCCTCTGACAATCATCTCAGTTGGAGATGCAGCCGGGACCCTTCTGTGCAGGATCGGCTCCTGGAAGGGGGTATGGATCTGCTGGCGGCGGACCCGCTACAAACAACCAGTGGAGCAGAGAAATCGCATCGATCAGCTGGATGGTCCCGTTGTCGTCGAGATCCGCCGCATCGAGGCAGGAGATCGGTGGTGAACCGGGCAGGTACAGCCAGCGCAGGAGCAGGATCGCATCGGTGATGTTGACCGACTCACTACCGTCGATGTCCCCCCGCAGGAAATAGGGCACTGCAGCCAACGCATCGGGTTCGAACCAATCCTGTCCCTCGATGAGGATGATCAGATCGTGATCGCCTCGGACCAGCGGCGGAAGGGTGGCCAGGATCAAGGTGTTGAGCGGCGCCGAAGCGGTGATCGGTATCCCGGCGATGCGAAGTTCGACGTCCGCTCCGGCGGGCCAGCCATTTCCTTCGATCAGCAGTGTCGTACCACCGTTCTCATCGACCAGTGGCGGGGTGATCTGCTCGATCTCGATGGAGAGGGGTCCTGGCACCGACGAGATCCCTGCCACCGAAGGCAACAGTTCGCCGCCGTCGAGATAGACGGGTTGCTGCTCATCGATGGAGTTTGCATTTCCATCTCCATCGATGTCCACGGCGCTGAAGATCGCATCCTGGTCCGGTTCACCGATCAGCAGGGAACCGCCTGCGAGGAAGTAGAGCCTTCGAGGCGCTTGCACGGAAGACGCTGGAGCGGCACCGTCGAGAAAGTTGGAAACCTCCACTTCGGAGATGGTTCCATCGCCATCCACATCTTCGAGTCGGAGGATTTTTCCCATATCCTCATCACAGATGAAGATGGATCCGTCGCCGCATCGCTCCATCGCATCGATGGTCACGATCGAATTTTGCTGGCCAAAGGTGAACCAGGGGCGCACCTCATCGATCCCTTGTACGACTCCATCTCCGTTCTGGTCCTGGCACAGGTAGATCCAACTGGAGGATCCATCGGCGACCAGCACCTGACCCTTGCCGATGGTCAGCACTGCGGAGGGGAGAAAGAGAGGAGAGAGTTGTGGGTTGGAGGCTTGCTCCAGCCAGATGATCGCCTCGCCGGGAGAATCCATGTCTCCATCGCCATCGAGATCTTGCAGTTTCAGTACATGACGACGAGTGGTGCTGCGATCGGCGATGTAGATGCACTGATCTTCTGAACGGCTCATCGAGATGGGCACCGCCAGGTCGGGTCCGCTGGCACTGTTGTCGTAGAGAATTCGAACTTCATCGAGCGATCCGGCAAATCCATCGCCGTCGAGGTCTCGCAGAGCGATCAGCGCATCGAGAGTGCCACCATCGAGAAGCAGGAGTTCATCCGATGTGGCAATAAGAGCGGTCGGGACCGACAACGGCGGACCAGCGGAACTGTCGTCGTAGAAGATGGTCGCCTCCCCGGGACCGTCATAGCGACCATCGGCATCGAGATCCTGCAGGTGGACCAGGTGATCGCGACTGGAGTCGGCGACCATCAGCGAGGGAGAGCCGGCAAATGCCATTGAACCGATCATCCCCTGCAGTGAAAAAACCGATCCCGCACCGATCAGAAACAATCCGACATACAACCAGCGAAACAACAATTGAAACATCGTCCCCCCTCTCTGCGTGGCTCACGCAGCAAAGGGACCGGTGCAACTTCGGTGCCAGTTTCAATCTTGCAGGAATAGCGTCAGAGAGGAGATGTTTGGATGATCCGGCGGACCGACCCGGGTCACCGGTCGTCCACCGGCCGGAACCGTACCCGCCTGTGCGAAATCAGCACGAGAATCGACCCATCGTTCACCTGAAGGTGCGGAAGCCCCGTCTCGATCTGAGGAAACTCATCCGTCCAGAGAAACGCGACAACGATGATAGGATCGCCAGTCGGAAAATTCATCGATCACTTCCTGGATGCTGTCGGTATCGCCACCCCAGATGAACAGGTTGCTGTCGAGTGATCCGTCTGAAATCCCACCACGGACATACTCGAGAGAGCGAATCACTCCGTCAGTGATGTCCTCGAACTCCATTGTCGTGAATCCAGCAGAGACAAAGCTAGCCTGGATCTCCTCCAGGGAGTCCCGGCTCTGGAAATCTGACCAGAAAAAACAGCCACCAGGTTTCAGGACCCTGCGAACCTCACGCAGAAATGCGTCGAAGTTGGTGTAGCAATGAGAACTTTCAACATTGTAGATGACGTCGAACGAGTCATCTGAAACGGGTAACGATTCCGCATCGCCGGCGATGAATTTCAGGTTGCTCTGGTTGCTGTACCATCGATTGCACAGGTCGACTGCTTCTGTTGAGAGGTCGATGGCGATCAGCGACGCAGGATTGTAATTTCTGGAAATCCACAAAGCACCGCCACCCAGTCCGGAACTGACATCGAGCACATCTTTGCCAGCCAGATCGGCACCTCTCAGTGTCCTCTGGTAGAGTCCGATGAAGTTGCGAACGTACTCTTCGGCGGGATCAACGGAGACATCTTCTGAGCCCAGATAGCCATAGTTGATGAACCGATACTCACTTGTTGCCAACTGGCTGATCAGACTGTCATACCACTTCTTCCAGACAAGATTGCGATTGTCTGCCGACGCCTGGTTCAATCCAGGCGTGATGTCATCACATTCGAAGGTGAACCTCTTGCGGGGTGCTGTAGCCATCGGGGTCTCCTGCCAATGGTGAAGCAGATTGTCAATTCATCGGCGTCGTACCCATTCTCCGAGCGGTTGCCGAGGTCTCATCGGC
>CAVOEM010000253.1:0-4182 GCA_963694575.1 Planctomycetes bacterium UBA1146
CACCAGTACCGATCCTGCGGGCATCTCTTCCAGTCCCAGGAACTGACGTGCGCGGACCGGGTCCAGCGGGCGAGCGAGCCCGGTAGTTGCAGTTTGATCTTCCGCTTCGTCGCGGATCACCTTCAAACCACGCACTCGTTCCTTATTCCACCAGCCCTCCCAGTTGATCAGACTGTCTCCCAGTTGCTGACGAGTGAGTGATTCCAGGGCTGCGATGAGGGCTCGCTTGAGCGCCGTCGCGGGCTTCTTCCCACCCTTCTCCTTGGCGTCTTCTCGAGCCAGGATCGGCATCAGAATATCTACGGTGCGACGGACCGGTACATTGGCGGCGATATCGACCGCCATCATCTGCATGTCGGCGCTGCCGTGGGCCAGCACTCGACGGATCACTCGATTGGCATACTTGGATCGACACTTGCGCAGGGAATTGAGCAGATCCCTGGCGATCGCCTTGGACTTGTATCGAATCACGAACTCGCCCATCTCGGTGAAGGCTTCGGGCCCCTTGAACCCGGCCACCCCCTGGAGCAGAAACCAGTAGATGTCGTCGGGCCCCTTCTCCAGCGCTGCTGCAGTAGCGAGCACCGAAGCGGCGCCGTCGCGGCCCGGCATCTTGCCGACGGTACGAAGGACCTCGGCGAGTGCCGAGGCATCCCCCGACATCGCTGCCTGTTGAACTAACTTGCGGATCTCTTTGGCAGAGAGGCCATCCTCGTCGTTCGACAGTTCCACGGCTGGAACCACTTCAGGTCGAATCTCTTCGGCCGATTCGATGGCGGGCAATAGTCGCGCGGACAGGATCAAGATTCCGATGAGCGACAGAGACAAGAACAGGGACAGGATTCTCAACGATGGGTTCATGAACCGATTCCTTCGATGAATGGAATCCACCAGGTGGAATCCAACCGAGATGCGAGGGATGTCGCAACCGGCGACATCGAGGGCCATTGTATCCCCTCAACAGGGGTCGGATGAATGCCCTATTTCGAGCCAGAATCCGATTCTAATAGTCGCCGGGCGACGATAGAAATGATCGATTCGTCGCGAAAGGTCGGATCCATCTTGTACCAGGACAGATTACCGGAGCGATCGATCGCAACCAGCGTCCCCCCCCCGACGGCAGCATTGTACGCCTTATAATTGACGTAGTCCTTGTCCATCTCCAACCCGACCGGAAATGCCAGACCCATCGATCCAGCCTCGATCGTCAAGGAATCCAGCTGGCCGGACAGATCGTTTCTTCCCTTGGGAATTGCCATCCACCCGACTCGAAGTCCCTCATGCCAGTGGGTGACATAGAGCTGCTGAAGATTATTGATCGTGTCGCGATAACGCGCATTGTTGTAGGGAGCAAAGAGCAACAGCACCACGTTTCCTTGCTCCTGAATCGGGTCGAGTGAGACGTTGGAGATCCACCCGTCTCCCAGATCGAGTGAGGGGGCTTGCTTACCCACGAGGCGAACCAAGGTGTCATACACTCGTTCGGTCCTGTTGATGTAAACCTGGCCGACATTGGTGATCCGGTTCTCCCCCTGCCGAGTGATCAACAGTTCCTGTTCCTCGCGAAAACTCTGCTCTGCAGCGAGGTAATCTCCCATCGCAAACTCGATGAACCCGAGGGTAAAATTGATCTCCTCGTGGTATCGCTGAAAATCACCGCGCGTCTTGAGACTGAGTTCCACTGGTTCGCCACCGAGGACCACGGGCTTGCCCTCTGCGGCGGAGTGAATCACATCTTCGATCGACCTCCACCAGCGTAGGGCATCCAACAACCTCCCCGCTTCGAGCAGTGCCTTGCCCCGCAGGTGCAAGACATGGGGCAGCAATTCGGACTCGAGATGGTGAGCCAGAAATGAATCTGCGGTCGAAACCGCACCCGAGTGATCATGATCACGAAGTTGTGAATTGAGAAGGGCGCAACGAACCACATCGAGATCCTCGAGAGAGTCACACTGGTCGACCAGGATCCGGTACTGGGCAATCGCCTTGGCGTACTGCTGGGAGTGCCAGAAGGCGTCCCCCTTCAACCGGACCAGCCTGCAATTGATCGCCTCGCCCTCGGGAATCGCCGAGATCGCCTCCTTCAGATGAGCCTGGATCCGGGCGAAGTAGTTGCTTCGCAAGACCTGGATCCAGGACGAATCCGGATCCTTGCCATTTCTCTCCTTATAGAGACGGGTCGAATCGATGAAGGTCCGGTTTGAATTCAGCAGGTAGAGACGGCACAGCACCGAGATGACCGCAGTTCGGTACTCGCTGACCGGGAAATCGGCGAGAAAGGACTCGCCCTGGACGATGGTCCGATCGGTCAACTGCTGCAACTCCTCCAGCGTCATGCCGATCGGCTTGCGAACATCATCCGGAATTCGCGCCTCGACGCCGATGATGGTGAGAGCTTGCTCTTTTTCTCGATCTGCTGCGGCTTTCTCGGTCTCGTCATCCCCACCAGCAGCAGGAAAGGTCAGTTCGGAATCGGTCAGCAACGCATCCGCCTGAGTGCCCGCCGCAAAAGCAGGACCCGTCCGCGGATCCGACTCCATCCGCTGGTCCATCATCTCGGATGGTTGCCCGGCCGCGATCGGAGATTTGAGACCGAGCGCAGAGGCTCCGGGCCCGGAGATGAAGATGTGAATGGTACTGACCGCAGAAAAGAGAAAGACCGCGACCAGTAATCGCATCCATCCCCTGAAATAAAAACGAAACCGCGGTCGATCGTAAGTAAAATTGTCCATCGAGATATGGATCCTTCCGAAGTCGCTGGCGCCGACGAGTTTACGAATCCAGGCTCCCGTCTCACCTGAAGCGACGAGGGAGGGCCGGCAATCGGTAGGTGCGCCTACAGAAGCATAACGAAATTGGCCAAAAAACGCCAATCGAGGGGTAGTACCTGGACGGTGGACCGATTCGGAAATCGACTTCAGGGACGCAGGTCGAGGACTCTCTGATCCGACCCACTGAGTTCGATCTGTCCACGAGGAGGCGGGTCCAGCGGCGCCCGACGACTCTCATAGATCACATCGTACGATCCAGGAGAGATACCCGAGATCGAGTAGTTGCCCGATTCATCGATCTCACCATTACGCCGGGGAAGCCCGGGACTGCGAGCAGACACTCGACCGCCCTGGAGCAGAGTTCCATTGCTGTCGCGCACCTGCCCACGGATCGATGCGCCTCTTTCGAGCACCACCCGGACCAACGCGCTGCCGTCCAACTTCTTCACCACCGCCACCGATTGGGTCGGGATGTACATCGAATGCTCGATGAAAACGCGATAGAAACCATCGGTGAGTCCTCCGAGAATACCTCTCCCAGTATCGTCGGTGGTGGTGGTGACCGCCGAACGGTTGGAACCCCTTCTCGAGTTCGAATCGTTGGGTGAATCGGCTGACGGATCCTCCAGAAGAGTGGCGCGCAAGTGGGCACCCTCCACCACAGTACCCGCCTGATCCACCACATCGACGATGACTCGGCCTCCGGGATCGAGTCGGATGAGAATCGCATCGTCTGGATCGGCAGCAGGAATCCGCGTCGGAAAAATCGCCGTAACAAATCCATCGGCAGCCGCCGAGACCTGGTACTGGTTCGCGCTCAATCCATCGACCTTGAATTCACCCTCCCGATTCGATCGATCCCAACGCCCCCTGCTGTTACGACCCTGCTCAACGGAGGACTCGCTGCGAACACTCACTCGAGCCCCACGGATCGCTTCTCCAGTCTCCTGATCGACCACCACTCCCTTCAGCGAGAACTCCTGTTCCAGCACGATCTCGATGGGCCCGAGGTCCGGGTCGATTTCCCGCAGACGGGTCCGCAGATAGCCGGATGAATCGCACCGCACATCGACCAGGCCCGGGGCCAGTTGATCGATGGAGAAGTAACCGTCGAGTCCAGTGAAGGCTCTGCGACTGGCACCCGTTGAATCGCTGACCGAGAGCTGGGCTCCATTCACCGGGGATCCTCGTTGATCGATGACGATGCCGGTGAGAGTGGTTTCCCGGAGCAACCTCAAATCGATACGCAACTGCTCATCGGCGCGGATCAGTTGATCGGAGAGAAGGGCGTCGCCGAACCCCTGAGCACTGGCACGAATTGAAAATTTGCCTTCCACCAGTCCGGAGATCTGGAAGTACCCGGTCTCATCGGTTCGTGTGCTGCGGTTATTTTGATTCCAGCCGCGACCTT
>CAVOEM010000254.1:0-4175 GCA_963694575.1 Planctomycetes bacterium UBA1146
ACGTCGTAGCATCGTGAAACTCTTCGATGTCTACCATCACACCACTCAAAATCAGTTCGAAAGTCCGTTTCGAGCGATCGGAAAGTCCAGTGCCAGTCGAGGGGGCGCACGAGAGTATGTCACCAGTTGGCCCGACCCGATGGACGCTCTGCATCCAGATCACTTTACCGGTTCGCACCAGGATGGTCGGATCGAATTGTCGGGTGCCATCGACGCCCAGATGCAGGTTTCAGCACCTTCGGCTCGCTTGGCTCGGTGGTCGGGTGATGCCACTCTTCGACTCGCCCACACCTTTCGTTTTCGGGATGAGGCTTCTCTTCGAAAATTGGGCAACCTTCTGCGTACCGCTTCCAACCCTCAGGCCAAGTTGAAGGAGTTGGGGAAGGTTCTCGATGCGAGCTACAGTCAAAAGGGATCGATTTACAAGCAACGCTATTCCAGAGAAGTCTGGGGAGCCGCTGACAGTGCCATCGAAGACGAGAACATCGGAGAACCGTTTGTCGATGAAGCCTCTCAAAATTCTGATTTGATGCCTGACGGTATCAATAGCAGCATTTTCCGCACCTCGGCATTGGGAGGCCGTTTCCTTCGCCTGCCAGCTCAGCGGTACCGTCAGAATCCTTCCGATCAGGGAGCCGCCAATAGGAACTACAACAACGACATCGGAAACATGCCCTACTACAACGGGGCCGTCTCGTTCTGGGTCAAGTTGGAGTTCAACGGCGATGATCCGACCTTTTCCGGTTTGATCGGTGCCACTCAGGTGCAGACCGATGTGGGGCAGAAGCCGACCGATTCGGAAGGATCCCAGTTCTGGATCTGGAAGAACACGGAGGGTCAGCTGAGAGTTTCTCGCCTCTACTACCACCAGGCATTTGCCAAGGGATTCACTACCCAGGCGATTCCGCTCATCGGGAATCAAGATGAAATCGAATCGGGGAATGAAGCGGAGACCGATTCGCAAAAGTACTGGGCTCGCAGTGACGTGGTGGTGGATATTGAGAACTGGAGAGCGCACGAGTGGCATCATCTCGCAATCTCGTACGATGATAACTCTCCGACCAACGGAATTCGTGTCTGGGTGGACCACTCCACGGTGGATGCGGTCAATCACAACATCGGTGAAGGAATGTTCTGTGCTCTCAATGAAGAAGAGCCGAAGGATCAGATCCAGGTGGGGGGGTTTTACCGTGACCAGGCAGTCTCCACCGAGGGCCTGTTCAAGTTTGGTACCAACTTCGACCGCCAGGGCACACTTCGTTCCCCTTCGATCAAGCGCGTTCTGGCCAATGCCACCATCGATGAGTTCAGGGTCTACCTCGGGCAATACACCCAGGACGACAGCCGCAAGAAGGGCTACTACTCTGACCAGGAGGGAATCTACACCAACGCATTCATGGTGCCGTTTCCCGATGGAATCCAGCGGATGCGTCTAAGAAATATGACCTGGACGCTGTACCCACCGAAGATGTACGCCCAACAAAGTGTCCAGTGGAGCGACGAGACGATGAGTGTTCTCAACGTGGATGGGCAACAGAGCTCACGACCACTGGGGGATCCCGGAGGTGGTATCCGGGGAGAGGGAGGGCGCAACAACCTGCAAATTGCGGGTCGCTGGCTCTACCCGACTGGAAGCCCGGACTTCATCAATCGCTTCAATATCGGGTTCCTCGGTTACGAATTGCGGATGCGAGCGGGAACTGGCCAGGGACCCTATGCAGGAAAGGCTCTCGTCACTCCTGCACTGGATGATGTGACCCTTTCAGTGTATCTCCCGTCGGCGGAATACTTGCTCACCGAGGTGAGCGACTGATGCTCTGGAATAGGATCGGGAGTTCGACATGAACAATACTGTTCGAGGTAGGCCATACAAGTGGGTCCTTCGAGGGCTCTCTCTCGGAGCGCTACTGGTGCTTTCACTGGCCCTGCTACCTTCTCTTGCCCACGCTCAAGGTGAGGGACGTGGACCCGGAGGAACCGATCTTCGGCTCTTTGAATTCATCAAGATCGAATCGATCAAGTCGGATAAGAGCAAGGTATACACCCTCGTGATTCAGGCGAAGACGCCCAAGATCCCGGTGGGAACCAAGATTGATTTGTTGCTGACCTGGCGCAGTCAGTTGATTCAGACCTTCACCATCACCGTTCCTGCGAACAGGCGGATTCGTGAAGAACTGAAATTGAAGGCGCTCGAACCCACCGCTGACAAGTACATGTTCCGTACAGTGATCGATCCCAAGAAGCAAAGCGGCAAGGCCAAGAAGGCACTCGACAAGGAAACGGAACTGTTTCCGGTCATTTCTGCTCCCTGGACTGAGTTTCATTTTGATCACCAGTTCGTGATTGGCACAGCAGAAGAGATCGAACTAGCACTGCGACAGACCCGTGAGTGGTTCACCGTTCGTTACACCGAGATGGCCACCCTCGACGGAGAGGTTCGCAATGGAGTCAAGGGTGTAGAAGCCGCTACCGATTACGTCAATTCCAAGGGTGAGTTTGATGAGAATAAGTGGCGAGACTTCATGGACAAGAAGGTGATCGGGCGGCTAGTGGAGTTGCAGGAGGAGATCCGCAAGGGATTTCAAGAGCCACGCTTCGTGGCGCATCGCCTGGCACTATCGTATCTGCTTGAACTTTCGGTGGCGGTGGGTAAGCGCACCACTGTCGAATCGAAGAAACTGTACATCGCACAGGGTTTGGCGGCTTCCAGCAGTGATACCAAGCCTGAGAAATTAGAAATCAAGGTTCGCTCTGGCCGCCGAATCCCAAGAAGTTCAGATCTCAATGATCTGGTGATGAAAATCAACAAGATGATCGGGCTAGGTCCCGCCGAGGAGGAGGATCAAGGATGAAAACCATCATGATTCCGCGGGTGTTTTTGGTATTGCTTCTGGCGTTGTTTCAGGGGGAAGTGCTGCTCGCACAGGACGACTCTGGCCCACCCAAACCTGCTCCAACCTTCATCGAATTGATCACTGTTCAGACCTCGATGAAGAAAGATGTTTGGCAGATGAGAGTGGTGGGGAAAGCTCCGACTCTTCCAGCGAAGACGGTCATCGGTTTCGAGATCCGTTGGCGTACCACCATCGTCTATTCCTTCAATGTGGAACTCGATGGGACGCGCCGGATCGATCAGGTGATCGAGTTGAAGGGGTTGAAGGGTTGCATCTCGAATCTCCAACTACGTTCTGAGATTCGACCTCAAAGCCAGCCGAGAGAGGTGCAACTGGCGATGGAGGAGAAACCCAAGATGTATCCGTTGGAAACGGCTCCCTGGAAACAGTCCTACTGGAAAAACAAGTTCGATCTGGGTTCCGCCCTGCAGATCGACAAGGCTCGACTGGAGGCTCAAGAATTTTTCTTGAAGAATATCAAGGCCGGATTGAAGTATCAGCGCACCTTCGAGGACGCTCGCAATGCTTCCCTCGATTCCACTCGGTTCCAGCAGGGTGGGAAATTTGATCCCAAGAGTTGGCAAAGTTTCTGCACCAAGGATGTGCGAGATCCCATCCGGAAATTGCAAATTGAGATGAAGGAAGCGGCCAAGTCGTTGACGATCCTTCCTCACTCCCGCGATATGAAGTATCTGGTCGAGATCATCAACGCCATCGCCAAGCGGTCGTACGATCGATCGAGGAGTCTCTACGGTGAACTGGGGCTCTCTGCCGACTCCAGTGATCTGAGTCCAGTGAAGATTGATATCAACTGTCGTTCGACCAAACTCAGTAGTCTGCAAAAGACCGTCGAGAGGTTGTGCGAGAGCCAGAAGATTGAAATGTCGAAACTTTCCTCATGAAGGAGTTCGATTCGGAGGTCGTTTCTGGTGATCGGATGCTGGCTCGAACCGCCGCGAACGAGGCGGTTCTGGTACGGATCCAGGGAAGCACAGCGGTAGACCAGGAAGGGCAGCTACTGGCTCCCATGGTCCGGGCAACATCTGGCCACGGTGAATCAGTGGGACTGGTGCCGCGGATCGATGCCGGATTCGATTCTGGCCATCGGTTTGCGATGCTGGGCGCTATTTTCCGCCCGATGCGCCAGTTTCTTCTTTGGACCTTTGACGGCGATGAAGAATCTGAAATCTCGCCCGACCTGCGAAGCACAGATTCTGCCAAACCAGATCACGAATGACTCGCCGATTCGCAAGTGAGTCGTGTGCTGAGTCGTGTGCTGAG
>CAVOEM010000255.1:0-4148 GCA_963694575.1 Planctomycetes bacterium UBA1146
GGCTGGATCACCGACCTCAACAGCTGGTCTCAAACCGCTGCCATCGGTCAGTAAGAAAGGACCTCTCGTGATCCATCTCGATGAGATCCAGACCATCGAACACGACGTGCTGGTGGTCGGTGCCGGCGGTGCCGGACTGCGCGCCGCCATCGAAACTTCCAATCTCGGACTCAGTACCGGTGTCATCACCAAGAGTCTGCTGGGCAAGGCACACACCGTGATGGCAGAAGGTGGCATGGCCGCCGCACTCGGAAATGTCGATTCCAGAGACAACTGGAAGATCCACTTCCGCGACACGATGCGAGGCGGCAAGTTTCTCAACCAGTGGGAGATGGCAGCGATCCACGCCAAGGAAGCGCCCGACCGTGTGCGTGAACTGGAGGACTGGGGAGCGGTCTTCGATCGCACCCGCACCGGCCTGATCAATCAAAGAAACTTCGGTGGCCATCGCTACCCGCGGCTGGCCCATGTCGGGGACCGCACCGGTCTCGAACTGATTCGCACCCTGCAAGACCACGGCATCCATCAGGGGATGCATGTCCACATGGAATGCATCGGCATCGACCTGCTGCAAGATGGTGGCAAGATCAGCGGCATGCTCGCCTACTGGCGAGAGACCGGTCGCTTCGTCGTGTTCCGTGCCCCGGTGGTGATCTTTGCCACCGGTGGAGCGGGCAAGGCGTGGCGTGTCACCTCCAACTCCTGGGAATACTCCGGTGACGGCTACGGTATGGCCGCCCGCGCCGGTGCCGAGTTGATGGACATGGAGTTCACCCAGTTCCACCCGACGGGCATGGTGTGGCCGCCGTCGGTGCGAGGAACCCTCGTCACCGAGGGAGTGCGAGGCGAGGGGGGCATCCTCACCAACTCCGAGGGTGTGCGCTTCATGTTCGATAACATCCCCGAGCGATTTGCTTCGGAAACCGCCGACACCAAGGAAGAGGCGCAGTTGTGGCTCGACGGCGACCGCGAGGCACGCCGTCCTCCCGAACTGCTGACCCGTGACGTGGTGGCTCGCGCCATCATGCGCGAGGTGAAGGCGGGCCGCGGCTCGGAGCATGGCGGTGCCTACCTCGACATCAGCCACCGCAACAGCGACTTCGTCAAACGGAAACTGCCGTCGATGTATCACCAGTTCAAGGAACTGGCAGAGGTCGATATCACCGCCCAGCAGATGGAGGTAGGGCCGACGCTGCACTACTACATGGGTGGAATCCGCGTCGATGCCGAGAGCCAGATGACCAATGTCCCGGGTTTGTTCGCTGCCGGAGAATGTGGTACTGGTCTACACGGTGCCAACCGACTCGGAGGCAACAGTCTCTCCGACCTGATCGTCTTCGGCGCCCGCGCCGGTCTCGGTGCCAAGGCCTACCTCGACAAACTGTCTGGCACGCCGACGGTACAACAGGAACAGGTCCACGAGCAGATGCGCTCGGTGATCGACTTCCTCAACCGCGAGGATGGTGAAAACCCCTACGTCGTGGTCGACGACCTGCAGACGACGATGGAACAGCATGTCGGCATCGTTCGAGATGGAACCGAACTGGAAGAGGGGATCGAGAAGTTGCAGAAGCTCAAGGAGCGTGCCGCCGCAGTCAAGGCTCATGCCACCAGCCAGTACAACCCCGGCTGGAACACCTGCATCGATCTGCGCAACATGATCCTATCCGCCGAGGCCACCGCCCGCTGCGCCCTACAGCGAGAGGAGAGTCGTGGTGCCCACACTCGCCTCGATTTCGAGGGAGAACGGGAAGAGGGACTCACCTTCAACAGTGTCGTGAAACTGGTCGACGGCCAGATCGAGGCGCGCAAGGAAATGCGCCCGACTCCCCCCGAAGAACTGGCGAAGATCGCCAACGCTTCGCTGGAAGATCTGGAGGGTAGCCGTGTCTGACAGAACGTTTCGGATCTGGCGCGGCAATCAGCAAGATGATGGCGACTTCGTCGAGTACTCCATCGACGTGCAGACAGGAATGGTGGTGCTCGACTGCATCCACGAGATCCAGAAGCAGCACGCCCCCGATCTCGCCTGTCGCTGGAACTGCAAGGCGGGCAAGTGCGGCTCGTGCAGCATGGAGATCAACGGCAAACCGGCACTGTCCTGCATGACCCGCATGAACACCTTCGAACCCGATGAGACCATCACCGTCCAACCGCTGAAGACATTTCCGGTGATCCGCGACCTGGTCAGCGATGTCTCCTGGAACTACCAGCAGAACCAGCGTATCCGCCCCTTCGCCCCGCGCCCGAGAGACCCCGACGGCGAACACCGCATGATGCAAGAAGACGTGGATCGGGTGCAGGAGTTCCGCAAGTGCATCGAGTGCTTCCTCTGCCAGGATGTCTGTCACATCCTGCGCGACCGCGAGACCCAGCAGAACTTCGCTGGACCCCGCTTCATGGTGAGACTCGCCAGCCTCGAGATGCATCCCCTCGACACCGACGACCGTCTCCAGGAGCTCAAGGACGAGAGCGGTTCAGGCCTGTGCAACATCACCCGCTGCTGCACCGAAGCGTGCCCCGAACACATCGGCATCACCGACAACGCCATCATCCCGATGAAGGAAAGGGTCGTCGATCGCTTCTACGATCCACTGGTGTGGCTGATGAGAAAGCTCAAGCCGGGCAATTCCAGGGAGAAAACAACGGTCGAGTAACTCGTCGTTACTAGGTGTATCGGACATCGACAAGAGCGATTCATTCCAAGGGCTGTTGAATTTAATCCTGGAGGGGCTGCCCGTGGACCAACATGGTAACAATCCAAGCCCATCTCTGGAATCCCTCGCCTCTACATTGCAAAGCTGTCGCGCACTGGCCTGGGCTTCGCAGGAACAACGTGACACTCTCCTGTCGCATGCAAAAAACATACAATTATCAAAAGAAGAAACGCTGTTTTCCGAGGGAGAAAAAGCGCGTTCCTTTTTCGTTCTACTGAACGGGGAACTGGATGTTATCCGCACACATCCAACCCATCAGCAAGAGATGATCGTCTCCCGGATTTTTGATCAGGGAGAAAGCGTCGGAGAAATCGCTGCAGTCAGCAAGAATCAACAACGAAGTGCAACCGTCAGGGCATCGACAGACAGCAACCTTGTTGAAATCGCATACGAGGCCATCGATTCCATCGGAGGCCTATTCGATTTCCACCTCGCCACCATCCAGTTATCACAGCAATATCAGTTACATGACGAAGCACTGAAGAGATCGTATCCCTACCAACTTCTCACCAGCACCGGACCGGTCAAAGGCTGGAGTCATGAAAAAACTTACGAGGATCAAGAGGTCGTCTTCTCCGAGGGCGACCCATCGGAACTGGTGTACTTCATCATCTCAGGCCAAGCGAAAATCGCTCTCCGTACGACTCATGAGGCCAACTACCACACGATCATCGGTCAAGGTCAGATCTTTGGAGAACTGGGCGTCATCAACGGGCAGGCTCGCTCTGCCAAGGTAACTGCTCACGGAAAGCTCCGTGTCCTTGTCGTCGACGCCGCAAGATTCCTGACTCTCTCCGGTGCCAATCAACAATTATCGAAAGTTCTGCTGCTTTTACGGAGAATCTACCGCAACGGCATTGGCCAATCGGTTTTGCAATTTGAACATCAGGAAGATGGCGTGGCTGCGTATATCAGCTCCATCGATCTCCCGAATGGTCGCCAGCTGGTCATCCAGTACACCGTCAACAATCTATTGGTCACCATGAAAACTGAGCCGGACCAACCCTCCGATCCGCCGATCCAGTACAAGTTTGAAGATGCTGGGCGAAACATTAGACGAACCTTGAATGTGACTGACGGACAGATTGTTGCGGGAGAGTTGGAAGGGCCCAATCCAGAGACCGGATTGTTGATAGCGGCCATCCAGAATCGAACTCAACTGACCACGGAGCAACTCGACGCATTCAGTCGTGAAGGAATGCTGTTTACCGAGCCCGCAGTCTCCGACATGGTTTGCCACTGCATGCAAATAAACCAAAGTGATCTTCAAGAAAAAATCGCGGCAGGTTGTCAGACCGCAATTCAGCTGGTGAACGCTACCGGAGCCGGAACCGTCTGCGGGGGCTGCCATGCTGCTCTGGAAAACTTGACCGGGGAAGCCTCATCTGTACCGGTCAGGATGAGTCAACGAACAGAAGTGGTCCCCGGGAT
>CAVOEM010000256.1:0-4101 GCA_963694575.1 Planctomycetes bacterium UBA1146
GAATCGGTGTGGCCCTTCACCGAAGAGGGCTCGATTTCGATCATCTCCGAGGGCACCGATGTCGAGATCGAGTCCGACGCCGCCGCCGCCAAAGGCCATCTCTGCCGCGGCGACCGCCAGGCCCCCATCGGAAAGGTCATGCAACGATCGCAGTTGGCCTGCGACGATCCACTGACGCACCTGCTGCAGCAGCCGTGGCCCCAGTTGTCCATCGAAGGGCGCGGGGATCCCCCCCCCTCCGCCATGCAGCCACTGCATCAGGCTGCCGGGGATCGCCCCGTCGGGACCGATCAGCATCATCGACGATCCCGCCTCTTTGAGATCGGAACC
Organism: Planctomycetes bacterium UBA1146; assembly: GCA_963694575.1. Classification (GTDB taxonomy): domain Bacteria; phylum Planctomycetota; class UBA8108; order UBA1146; family UBA1146; genus QNYK01. The sequence goes on from CAVOEM010000256.1 coordinate 331, forward strand.
GGGCACCCGCAAGGGCCCCTCGGTGATCGAGATGGCGGAGACCAGCAGTACCGGAGGAATCGATCGAGAGACCCCTCCCGCTCGGTAGGTGTTGTGCAGCGAATCCTTGCCCGAGATGAAAGGGGTGCCGTAGGCCAGTGCGGCGGCCGCCGCACCGCGAGAACACTCGACGATCTGACCGAGAATCGCCGGATCCTTCACATCTCCCCAGGCATAATTGTCGAGCAGTGCCGCGCGCTCGAGGCTACCCCCCGATGCGATGCAGTTGCGCAACGCTTCATCGACGGAATGACACGCCATCTGGTAAGGATCGACCTCTCCCATTCCCAGGGTCAATCCGCACGACACCACCACCTGATGGCTGCCGTCGCGTAGTGGATCGAGGGCGCAACCATCCATCGGCGCGTCTCTGTCGGCACCGGCGAGTGGTCTCAGAGTCATCCGACCCTGCACCTCATGATCGTACTGGCGGATCACCGGTTCCTTCGATGCGACGTTGCCATCCGCGAGGAGAATACAGAGCAACTGCTGAGCATCGAGGTGGTCGACCTCGGCCTCGATCAGAGGCTTCGGCTCGGGTGGAATCGAGACTCTTTCCTGGGAGGGGCGACCGCCGTGAAGGAATTTCACGTCGAGTTCACCGACCAGCTGGTCGTGATGGAGTAGGCGCAATTTTCCATCGTCACGGAATTCGCCGAGAACGGCGCACTCCACCTCCTCCTCGCTCAGGATCTCCTGGATTCTCCCGAGTTTCGAGGGCTCCACGGCGAATACCATCCGCTCCTGCGCCTCGCTGATCCACACCTCGGTCGGACCGAGACCAGGATACTTGAGGGGAGCACGGTCGAGATGAATCTCGGCACCGGTCTCTTCACCCATCTCACCCACCGCACTGGAGAAGCCGCCAGCACCGCAATCGGTCACCGAGCGGCAGAGGTTTTCATCGCGGATTCGCATCATCGCATCGAGAACCTTCTTCTCTTCCAGCGGATTGCCGATCTGCACCGCACCGGAGGAATCCTGTTCCGAGTCCTCAGTCAACTCTCTCGAAGAGAAGGTCGCCCCATGAATTCCATCGCGGCCCGTCTTGCCGCCGACGGCGACCACCAGATCGCCGGGGTGAACCTCTTTGTCGACATGCTCGCGTCGTATCAGCCCCACGGAACCGCAGAACACCAGCGGGTTGCCGACGAAGCCGGGGTGGAAATGAATCGCCCCGTTGGCGGTCGGGATGCCCATCCGATTGCCGTAATCTCGAACCCCGGCAACCACCCCTCGGAGTAATCGACGAGGATGGAGGGTGCCGGTCGGAAGATCCTCAGCAGCGGTATCGGTCGGGGCAAAGCAGAACACATCGGTATTGAGGATCGGACGGGCACCGACTCCGGTGCCGAGGGTATCGCGGATCACTCCGCCGATGCCGGTCCCGGCTCCACCGTAGGGCTCCAGAGCACTGGGGTGATTATGGGTCTCGACCTTGAAGGAGACCCCCCACTCCTCGTCGATGCCGATCACACCCGCATTGTCGCGGAAGATCGACCAACACCATGGCAGATCCAGCTGGCGAGTCGCCTGAAAGATCGTCTCCTGGAGCAGGTTGCCGTAACGAAGATCCCCGTGTCGGATGGCACCGGTCAGTGTCTTGTGGCAGCAGTGTTCCGACCAGGTCTGGGCAATCGTTTCCAGTTCGATTTCACTCGGCTCACGACCACGCTCGATGTAATGCTGCCGAATCGCCTGCATCTCAGCCAGGTCGAGACTGAGTCCTCCATCGACGCTGATGGCGACCAGTTCTTCATCGGATGCATCGATCAGAGCAATCTCCACCCGCCCCTGGCTGTGAGATGGAAACTCCCGGAACGGATCGGGAACCTGTTCCTCTTCGCCCCCACTGAAGGAGCGCCACTCGTCGACGATTCCGTTTCCAAGGCGACTGGCGAGTCCGTCGAGCATCGGCACATTGGTCTCGATTCCACCGATGCGATAACGACGCGCGGTGCGAACCTGGCACTGGGAAGATACGAATCCGGATTCAGACATCGCATGGATGACGCTCTGGGAGACGGGATCCATCACCCCCGGTCGCCGTTGCACTACGATCGCTGCCTGCCCCTCATCGCGCAGAGGCATCGTCACTCCCGGATGGACCACCGCACGACAGGCGGGAGATCCGGCGAGAAATTGTTGTGCCAGCGCCTCGACTCGATCGGCATCTTGCTCGGGGATTCGCAGGTAAAAAATCGGGTCGGAAGCGAGCAGGTCTCCCTCATCCGGAGAACAACCGACCGCCATGAGAGCTTCTCGCAAATCATGATCGGGGCTCGGATTCGGATCCAGGTCGTGAAGGATGGTGACTGTATAGGTCAAGGACATCAGAGCTCCTGAACGGAAGCGACCCGCAAACCGAGCCGACAGACCGAGATTGTGCAGCCCCCCGGGGGGTCGAGCAAGCGCACCGGAGGAGACCGCTGCGGTGGTTCAGAAGCGGGGGGGTACCGCAGCCGTGAAATCAGGTCCGTGGTAGCCGGAGCACTGGCCTCGCAGGGATTCGCACCTTAGGATGACCCTTCATACCTGATGGGGAAAGGCACCGATGGAGAACGAATCCAGAGCTCATGGCCTCGATTTCGAGGCTCCGATCGTCGAGTTGGAGAACCGGATCTCGGAATTGCGCTCCTTCTCGGAGAGTTCCGAGATCGACCTCTCCGGGCAACTCGAGGAGTTAGAGAAGAAGTGCGAGGAGAAGAAAAAGGCCATCTACACCCACCTGAATCCGTGGCAGCGGGTCCAGATCGCACGCCATCCGCAACGCCCACTGACCAGTGATTACATCCAGGGGTTTGTCTCCGACTTCCTCGAATTACACGGGGATGGGGCGTTTCGCGACGATCCAGCCATCGTCACCGGACTCGGGCGGATCCGCGGTCGCAAGGTGATGATCGTCGGCCACCGCAAGGGCAGAACCAATCCCGAAAAGGTCGCCTGCAACTTCGGCATGCCCCACCCCGAGGGTTACCGCAAGGCGATGAAAAAAATGCGGCTAGCGGAGAAGTTCAACATTCCCATCATCAGTTTCATCAACACCGCAGGAGCCTTTCCCGGGATCGAGGCTGAAGAACGGGGTCAAGCATTTGTCGTGGCAAAGAACCTGCAAGGGATGGCTTCCTTGCGAGTGCCGGTGATCGCCATCGTGATCGGCGAGGGAGGCAGCGGCGGAGCAATTGGAATCGGCGTGGCCGATCGAATCTTGATGCTGGAAAACTCCTACTATTCAGTCATTTCCCCGGAAGGGTGCGCCGCCATTCTGTGGAAAGATGCGAGCCATGCACCGCGCGCCGCGGAGATTCTCAAACTGACCAGTTCTGATCTGTCCCGCTTCGGCATCGTCGATGAGGTGATCACGGAGCCGATCGGCGGAGCTCACCGGGAGCACCGGGAAATGTTGCGAAGGGTCGAGGAAACGATTCTTCGACACCTCGAGGAGATTACCGACATCGATCCTGATCTGCGCAAGGAACAGCGCTTTCGCAAGTACATGGACATCGGACGATTCGCAGATCAACAGGAACAGGCCCTCGAGGATCAAGGATGATCGAACTCTTCTGGGTGGGCGGCCCCCTCTTCATGCTGCCGTTGATGATCTCCTCGGTACTGGTAGTGACGGTCGCCATCGAACGTCACCGTCGTTTCCGCCTCGCCTCGGTCGACTACGAGTGGTTCCTGACCGAGATTCGAGGTGCCATCCAGAGCGGTGGCATCCTCTCGGGTCTC
>CAVOEM010000257.1:0-4095 GCA_963694575.1 Planctomycetes bacterium UBA1146
AGCCACCCTTTTTTCGACTCGGTTGGGTTGCGGATTACCCGGACCCGGAGAACTTTCTCGCATTCCTTTTTCATTCCAAGAACAAGGGGCCCAACGGAAACGTGTCCTTTTACGACAATCCGCAGGTCGACGCTCTGATCGACAGGTCCTACCTGATCACTGACATGGAACAACGGATTGATCTGTTGCAGCAAGCGGAACGCTTGATCCTGAAGGATAGCCCGTGGCTGTTCCTGTTGTTCGGGCGAGAGACCATCCTGAAAAAACCCTACGTGCGGAACTTCAATCCCACCGGGATGTGCGACGACATCCAGGGCAACCATGTTCGCTGGCACCTCGTTGAACTCAACAACCCCGGTGCTCAGTAACGAGGTTCAGTGCTCTCATTCACCTTGCGACGACTGCTCGAGGCGATACCGGTCATTTTGATGGTGACCCTCATCGTATTCCTGCTGAATGCGGCAATTCCGGGTAATCCAGGGCGCATACGCATGGGACAAAGGGCTGAACCCGCTCAAGTCGATGCCTACAACGAGTCTCGCGGCTACAACGATGCACTTCCGGTGCAGTACGGGAGATACCTCTGGCGGCTCTTCACCCGCTTCGATCTCGGTGTCTCCGATGTCAAGGCGGGAAAGAGCGTCAATGAGATCCTCGGGGAGGCCTTCTTCGTGACGCTTCGCCTGGCGTTCCTTTCGATGATCGTTGCCCTCTTTGTCGGCATCGGTGCGGGCGTTCTCTCTGCCGTTCATAGCAGAACTGTGATCGATTATGTATCGATGCTGGTGGCGATCATCGGGGTCTCGATGCCTGTGTTCTGGCTTGGAATACTGATGATCATCTATGTGGCTCCGATCTTTGATCTTCCACGAACAGGTTTCAACGACCAAAACTGGGCCACGATGCTGGCCAGTCTCGCGATGCCAGCCACCGCCCTGGGTCTGCTTTCGTCTGCGACCATCGCAAGACTCAGTCGCTCTGCGATGCTCGATGTGTTGACGCAGGACTACATTCGCACCGCCAGATCGAAGGGTCTGGCGGAGTCCGTGGTCATCCTGAAACATGCGATGCGAAATGCTGCGATCCCGATCGTCACGGTGGTCGGCAATTCATTCGGTTATCTGCTGGTGGGGGCTGTCTTGACGGAAACAGTCTTTGCCTTGCCCGGCCTCGGGCGTGAGGTGGTGGAAGCCATCAAGCAACGGGACAGGGAACTGGTCACAGGCGGCATCCTGTTGATGTCTTTTGTCTTTGTCGGAGTCAACCTGCTGGTCGATCTGTCGTATGCCTGGTTCGATCCGAGGGTGCGTGATGACCGCCACTAACCGAGGAAAATCCCCGACCCAGATGGCTTTCCGGCGCTTGCGACGCAATGTTCTCGCGATGGTGGGGGCCGTGGTGGTGCTGATCGTCGTCTTGCTGGCGTTCTTCCCGTCGATGCTGGTGCCCTCGCATGCAGACGGATCCGGCCCCTACGATTTCGCCGAGCAGTTCCGAGACAAGGATCAGTATCAGCAACCTCCCGGGATCCCCGGACATCCACTCGGCACCGATGAACTGGGCCGTGATGTGCTGACTCGCATCATCTACGGCGCCGGGATCTCGCTTCGGGTGGGCCTTATCGGGACCATCGTTGCGCTGCTGATCGGATTGGTCCTCGGCAGCGTGGCAGGCTTTCGTGGTGGACTGGTCGATACCCTGATTTCCAGATTGACCGACACCTTCTTTGCGTTCCCCAGTTTGCTGCTGATGATCGGCATCCTGGCAGTATTCGAGAAGCCCAACGAGATCGTCATCTTCTCGGCACTCGGTGTCGTGGGCTGGCCCGGGGTCGCTCGAATCGTCCGTGGGCAGGTGATCTCACTTCGTGGTAGTGAGTTCGTGCTCGGCGCCAGAGCGCTGGGACAGAGTGATACTCGCATCCTCATCGGGCACGTACTGCCGAACTGTCTCGGCCCGGTCGTGGTGGTTTCCACCCTGATGATCGCCGGTAACATTCTCGCAGAGGCAGGGCTCTCCTTCCTCGGCATCGGATTGCCGCCACCGGCCCCTTCCTGGGGTCGAATGCTGGTCGACTCGAAGGAGTACTGGATCACCATGCCGTGGATGGGGATCTTCCCCGGACTCGCCATCATGTTCACCGTGCTCGGTTTCAATCTGCTGGGCGATGGCCTTCGTGACGCCTTCGATCCCAAGATGAAGGACTGATCGAACGCCGCCCTTGATCATCATCGTTGCTGTTTGGGATCGAGTGCGGTTCGCAATGCATCCCCGACGATGTTGAGGGAGAGCAGCGTCACTGCCAGCGCCAGCGATGGAAACAGAACCATCCACCAGGCGGTGCGAATCGGATTCATCACCTCGAACGCATCGCGAGCGAGGGTTCCCCACGAGACTTCCGGCGCCTGCACTCCCAGTCCAAGGAATGACAGAAAAGCCTCGAACAACAGCACCCGGGGAATGATGAGGGTGATCGTCACGAGGATCGTTGGAATCAGATTGGGTAACACCTGTCGCCACAAAAGACGGCGGGGGGGCGTTCCCAGTGCGGTGGCGGCCAGCGCCCATTCGCGACGGATTAACGATCTGGTTTCCCCTCGAACGACACGGGCCATCGGGGTCCAGTAGACGACTCCCAGGATGATGAAGAAGAGCGCCAGACCACCTCCTGCGTGAACCCAAGCGCTGTTGCGGGTGACGCTCGCCAGCAGGATCACGAGCAACACCAGCGGTACCGAATCGAGCAGGTCGACGACTCGCATCATCCAGTGATCGCGAGCGGAGGAGCCACCCCCCGCCAGCAAACCCCAACTGACTCCCAGCAGTAGTGCGGCGCTTCCACCCGCAACAGCACAGGCCAAGGAGATGCGGGTTCCCCAGAGAATTCTGCTCATCAGATCACGACCGAGGGCATCGGAGCCGAGCAGGAAGTTGTGATCGGGGGCGGACCACGCAGCCTCAGGCAGCGCCGCATCTGGAGCGGCGATGGGAAGCCATGGGGCCAGCAGAGCGGTCGCCACGGTGACGAGCAACCAGCCGATCGCAAGCAACGGGATGGTAGAAGTGAGGTGGCTTCGTCTGCTCATCGAACTATTTCCCGGAGCCGCGGATCGAGGATCCAGGTCAACAGGTCTGCCAGCAGCGAGAGCAGTTGTAACAGCACCGTGTAGAGCAGTACGGCTCCGAGCACCAGTGGATAGTCTCGGTTCAAGGCACCCTGGATGAAGTGCATTCCCACTCCTGGGATGGCGAAGATTTGTTCCACTACCAGAGATCCAGTCAGCAGGGCTGCGGCAGTGGGGGCCAAGGTGGCCACCAGCGGGATGAGGGCGGGACGTAGGCAATGAAAGAGCAGCACCGAGAAGGGCGAGAGGCCCTTGGCTCGAGCGGTTCGAGCGAATTCCTCGGTCGACATCTCGATCAGACCACTGCGAACCAGTCGGGCCGATTGAGCCGCCGGCAGTAGGGACAGGCACAGCACCGGTAAGACCAGCGAAGGAATCGTTTGCCACCCTGCCGGGGGCAGCCAGCCGAGACCAAAGGAGACTCCCAGCACCAGCAATCCAGCGATGACATAAAGGGGCAGTGCCAGGCCGATCGATGCGGTGACGACTACCAGTTGATCGAGTGCGCTGCCGGGGCGCAGTGCTGCGACAATCCCGAGAAGCACGCCCACCGTGGTTCCGAGGATCAACGCCAGACTTCCCAGTAACAGCGAGATGGGGAATCCGGCACCGAGGATGCTGGCCACGTCGTGATCCGGTTGTCGCAATGAGGGGCCTGGATCGAGTTGTATCCAACCGACCAGTTGATCGAGGTACTGACTCCAGAGTGGGGCGTCGAGATGATAGCGAGCTTCGATGGCACGCTTGACATCGGCAGGGGGGTCACGATTCGCATCGAAGGGCCCCCCCGGTGCGGCCCGAATGATGAAGAAGGAGATGGTGAAAACCGCCCAGATGGTGATCAGGGATACCAGAAGTCTTCGGATCAGCAGGGAACTCATCTGGAACTCCTGTCGATACCCCGAAGATCGTGATGGTCGAGTGGGTTGGGCAGGAAACCTTTGACTTGATTGGAGACCAGGTTGCCAGA
>CAVOEM010000258.1:0-4016 GCA_963694575.1 Planctomycetes bacterium UBA1146
CCAGCCGGACCTTTTCTGGTCGACGGGGATATCGTCGGAAATCCTCAGGCCATCGACCTCGAGGTACTGGCGCGCCACTTTGAGGTGTTCCTGCCACAGTCATTCGAAGAGACGTCATTCGAAGAGAAGTAATTCGAAAGAGAGGATGAATCGGATGCCAGAAGCCCGGTTTCAGAGACGGATCAGTACCCGCCGCTCGGCGATCATCGCAGCGGTGATCGCATCCCTGGTGATCCTGGTGGGAGGCTGCAGCCAGCCTCCGGTAGTGCCGATCCAACAGGCCATCTGGGTCACCCGCTGGGATTACAAGACTCAAGATGATGTGGAACAGTGCATCCAGAACGTGGCGGATGGTGGGTTCGATACGGTGATCTTTCAGGTACGCGGCAACGGAACCGTCTTCTATCGTTCCCAACTGGAGCCGTGGGCTGAGGAATTCAATCACACTGATCCTGGTTTCGATCCGCTGGCCATCGCTTGCCAGGAAGCCGCTCGACACGGCCTGGCCATCCATGCATGGATCAATGCGGTCCCGGGATGGCGTGGCGATACGCCACCGCCAGAAACGACTCCTCCCCAGCACTGGAATGCACACCCCGACTGGTTTCTTCACGATTCACAACAAAAACGCCAACCGTTACAACCAAATTACTACGTGGCGCTGAATCCGTGCTTACCCAGGGTGCGGAAGCACGTGGCAGACATCTGCTCGGAAATCGTCGAAAAATATCCGGTCGCGGGGATTCACCTCGACTACATCCGGTTCCTCGAATCTGGAGTGGAGATCGACTACCCGCGCGATCCGCAGAGCCTCGCACGATTTACTCGACAGACAGGAGTGGCCGACCCGGAACAGGACTCGGAAGCCTGGGATCGCTGGCGACGCGATCAGGTCACCGAGATGGTGCGGGAAATCAGGGTTGCGGTGAAATTGGCGGATCGTCGAGCCCTGCTCACTGCAGCGGTCTACCGCACCCCGGAGATCGCCTATCAACGGGTGCGTCAGGACTGGCCCCGCTGGCTTCGCCTCGGCTTGATCGATGCGGTGTTCCCGATGCAGTACGACCGGGAAGTCCCCCGCTTCGAGGAGCGGGTACAGGAGTGCTTGCATCAGGCTCGTGGCTATCCGGTGCTGATGGGTCTGGGCACTTACCTGCATCCGGACCCCGAGGTGACCCTCCAGCAGCAGAAACTGGCGCTTCGCCTCGGCTGCCAGGGCATCTGCCACTTCGCCTATTCGTCTTTCTTCTCGACCCACTCCAGTTCGGATGCAGAAGACCCTCTCCGAAAGGAACGGCGGATCCGAATCCTGGGTTCCAGTTGATCTCGTAAACTCAACAATATTAAGGATTTAAGAGTCTTCATGGAAATTCCATGAAAGCGGGAACTTCCACCGCTGAGCGATCGTCCCCAAGTTGACGATTTTCCCCAAAATTTGGGTACACTATAGGATCGGATCGAAGCCTGTGGTCACCACAGTCCCCCGAAATGAGTCGCACTGTGAGTCTCAAAGGGTAGATTCGTAAAGAGAAACAGATCAATGGTCACTCTGAAAGGACCTCATCATGCGTAAGTTCGCCCTCGCCTTCGTCGTATTTGGAAGCTTGGCTCTGGCCGGCTGTAGTAACTTTGCTCCGGTCAAGGCCAACGCTGAGCCCGGTTGCAGTGCTGCCACCACTTGCTCCAAGGCCGCCCCCTCCGACTGTGGAGGTTGCCCCGCTGCTGCCGCCGCTGCCAAGAAAGCCTGTGGAGACGACTGCTCCAAGCCGTGCTGCGACGACAACTAGTCGTCCGTAGTTCGTGATTAGAATTTTAAAGGGTGCCGGGTCCTCGACCCGGCACCCTTTTTATTCATCCGAATTTTCCACCTAGAAATCTTTGGATCGATTCGCTGGAGTCACGAGGCGGCTGGAAGCGATTTCACCTGCGAGCGAGGCGGCCCTTTTCTGCGACCTCGATCTACCGGACTCGCTGTGGTTTTCTCGGCTCTTCCTCGATGCGTTTCTGCGGAGGTGATTCCTTCAAAGCCTTCGCCATCACCGATGCACTCCAGGCTGTGCCGTAGATCCGATGGTACGAGAAAAAAGAATAGTCCCACATCGAACCGTCTGACTCCTGGGTCGCGAGGATCTTCTCGATCAGTTTCGGCCACCATTGCAACCGTAGCTCAGCCGGCAGGAGACCGATCAGATCCCCGGCATAATAGTGGCCGTAGAAGAAGAAGTACCCGCTGTTATCGTAGTAAGCCTCGTGAGGATGGGGACGACCCCGTGCGAGCGACACGAACTTGTGATGCCGCACCAGTAACTGGTCCAGCCCGGTGACGATGTCCTCGTAACTCACTTCTCCATCATCACCACAGACCCTCAGCGCCAGATTTCCGACCTGGATCCGACACAAGGACCCCTTGATCTGATTGATCTCTGTCAGACCTTCTGGGCTGGGAATCACCGAGACATTGTAGTCGTATGCCCCGTTGGGAAGCCTGCAGCGACGCAAAGCACGCAACCCCCGCTGCTGCATCTTGTCGGGAACCGCCAGCCCCACCACCTCACATTGCTCGAAGATCAGCAACAGCGATGCGGTGACAAAAGAAGTCCCCCAGGTGGGACGGCGAGTGATGGGTGTATCATCGTAGTAGGCCCAGCCACCGTCTGGGCTCTGATACCGCTCCAGTATCACGATCAGATCTTCACCCAGTTTTCGCAGCCGCCCCCTGCGCTCGCTGCCGATTACGGCCGGATCCTCGGCGAGTGCTCGAGCCACTGCCTCCAACGAATAGACATAGGCCCAGACATTGTCGGTGTCCCAGTTGAGGATCCTCTTGCGACGGCCATTCTCACAGATGTGATCGAGACCACGATGCATGGCCTTGCGGATCTTCTCGGCGCTACCTTCCGGCACCACCTCCGCCAGATCCATCAGAGTCACGCAGGTGATTGCGGTGGTCGCCACCTGCCAGGCGTAGTGCTGGCCGGGAACCGGCCAACCCCAATCATCGGAACCGATGGGGCCACGCCAGTGACCAAAGGCTCCGTCCGGTTCCTGATGGTCGAGCAAGTAGGTGACGGCCTGGTGCAATCCAGTGGTGGCTGCTGCCCTCCAGTCCGACTCGGCCCCTGCGACCGGATCGGCTACGGCGACAGGATCGGCTACGGCGAAAGGATCGATGGATCCGGCCAGTGAGAGCCAGCTCAGAATCGTCGCGATGACGATCGGCTGCATCAGAAGAACCTCCAGGCAAGGGTCCTCGGTTTGACCACTTCACCGGTCATCTCCTCCAGGTCGCGATGAGCTTCCTCCAACTTTTCACGCAGTTCTTCAAGAGCCCTGTCCTGCTCCTGCTCAGCGAGTTGATGCTCCATCTCGGCGACCTGACGCGCCACTTCTCCTCGTTCAATGGCGCGATGGGCCGCCTTGACGGTTCGCTCTAAGGTTTCCAGTTTTCTGGGAAGTTCGATATCGAGAGCGACATGATGATCTCTCTGAGCTTGTTCCAGGGAGTTCCTGGCCTGCTCGAGTCCACGTCGACCCCTGGAAAGAACCACTTCCGCCGTTCCATCCTCCAGTTCCGAGCCGTCGTAGAGAACGGTTAGTTGTTCCAGTTCGTCCTCGGCATCCTCCAGTTGATTCTTTGCCCGGGCGAGGGACTGGTGCGCATCATGTTTCTCCTCAGCCACTCCAAACTCGTGGAACAACTCCTGGTCTCTGCGCGCCTCATCCAGTGTACGCCGATCGGCATCGGCCTGATGCTGTGCGGCATCTTCGGAGAGTCTCCACTGCAACTGGAAAATCTCCATCTTGATCTCTGACTGGTGAAGATCTCGTTCCATCTTCTCGATCTCATCACGCTTCTGATCGACCTCTTCATCTTCATCTTCATCTTCATCTTCATCTTCATCTTCATCTTCATCTTCATCTTCATCTTCATCTTCATCTTCATCTTCATCTTCATCTTCATCGTCATCTTCATCGTCATCTTCATCGTCTTGATCGTCTTCATCGTCGTCATCGTC
>CAVOEM010000259.1:0-3997 GCA_963694575.1 Planctomycetes bacterium UBA1146
ACAGGAGATCTACCGCGACATGAAACGAGAATTTCCGGTGTTCTATGACAACAAGGGAGCCGTGGGACGAAGATACCGGAGAATGGACGAGGCGGGGACTCCCTTCTGTCTCACCGTGGATGGTCAAACTCTCGAGGATGGAACGGTGACTCTGAGAGATCGGGATACAATGAAACAAACGCGTCTTCCGGTGGAGGAAGCCAAGCAGGCGATCCGGGAAGCGATCCGTTGCTGACCCCTTTCCTCTTCATCCTTCTACTTCTTCCGATCCCTGCCGATCGAGACCTCGACAAGAAGCTCGATGCGTCCGATACCCAGGGAACCATCTCGCGTATCCAGCAGCTGGTTACGGAGCAACAGATTCGGTCACTGACAGTGATTGCCGAGGCGATCGGAGTGGTCGAGGCCACACCTGAAGGACGATGGCACCACGTCGATCGATATCGCGTCTTCACTGGAGCCATCCGCGCTCTCACATCGTTACCCGGTCAGAAACTTGCGGTGGAAATCCCCAAGGTGATGGGTAAATGCAAGCAATGGCCTTCTCGGGTCTTTCTGCTGGAACTCTCACTTCAATCGGATCTGGTGGATTCGGTGCAACTGGCCCTCAAGAACATCGATGACAAGGCTCCTCAGGTGGCACGAGTGGCGGCGCGAATTCTCGGCCACAGTCAGGAGATTGTCGCTCTCGAACCGCTGATTTCGGCAATGTCACACTGGGAAGAATCTCGAACACGAGAAAGCGCCGCTCGTGGTGGCCGAGAAGGCCTCTCCAAGCGAGCACGGGATCGAGCATGGCTCTCCTGCCGAGATGCGCTTCATCGCCTGACAGGGCTCTCTCTCCATGGTGCGATGCCTTACAAGAACTGGATCGCGGCACATCGAGATGAGATCGATCCTTCGAAGGTGGATCTCGACAAGGTGGTCGAAAAATCGACTGGTGTCGGTCTGTTCGGGCTGGAACTGACCGGTAAAAACATCGCATTCATTCTGGATGTCTCCGGATCGATGCTGGCGACCGACCCCCCGACAGATGAAGCGATCGAGGCCGTTCGCAGGAGCACTGGAGTGGGGGATAATGTCGAGCAGAAACTACGGGAGTTGATGGAGATGCGTCGGCGTATCATTCGCGCTCGTACTCAATTGTGTCAGGCGATCGAGGGATTGGGTGACGAACGCCGATTCACGGTGATCCCCTTCTCCTCCGATGTGAACCCGTGGAGCCAGGTCCTGCTCGAATCCTCGCGTAAGAATCGAAAATCTGCGGTTCAGTTTGTCCAGTCGCTGAAAGCGAGCGGAATCACCGTGACCGACGAGGCGCTGGCACTGGCACTTTCTGATCCCACCCTGGATACCATTTACCTGATCACGGATGGCGCTCCCACTCATATCGGGAGTCAAGGTGACCAGTTGCCCATCGATGCAAAAGCACTGATGAAACGAATCGTCGAGGAAACTCGTGCGTTGAACCACTTGCGTGGGATCCGGATCTTCACCCTCGGATTTGTCGATGCCGAGGAGGACTTCCTCAAGCAACTCGCAGAAGAGAACTCGGGTAAATACGTCCGAATACGCTGATTTCGAAAGTTGGTTTTCTTTGTCCAGGGAAGTCGTGATAGTCGATGGTGCGCGAACTCCATTTGTCCGGGCAGGCGAAGATGTTCGCAGTGTTCCCGTCGATGAACTGGCGCGCAGTTGTACCCGAGGCCTTCTGGATCGAATTCCGTTCGATTCCGCTCATGTCGATGAACTGATTCTTGGATGTGTCGCGCAACCACCCAATTGCGCCAATCCTGCCCGTGCCGTGGCATTGCGCTCTGGACTCGATGAGAGCACCCCGGCACAGACTGTTTCGAGGAACTGTGCCAGTGGAATGCAGGCGATTTCCGATGCCTACGATCGAATCCGTGTCGGCGCATCCGATACGGTGCTGGCTGGCGGAGCGGAATCGATGAGTCAGATCCCCATCCTGTTCCCACTCTCCTTCGGTTTCAAACTCTCCTCTCTATCGCGAGCAAGAAACATGGCGGAGAAGTTGGCGGGTATCTTTCACTTCAAGTTTGCCGATCTCAAGCCACGAATCGGATTACTCGAGGGGTTACGGGATCCCTTCAGCGGAGAATTGATGGGGGACACCGCCGAGAGACTCGCCCGTGAATGGGGGATCTCACGAGAGGACCAGGATCTCTATGCGCTGGAGAGTCATCGAAAAGCGGTAGCGGCAGAGGTCAAACTCCATCGAGAGATCAGCGCTTTGGCGGTTCCACCTCGCCTCGACCGGGTGGTCCGGCATGACGTGGGTCCACGGCCCGGTGCAAAACTTGAAAAAATGGCGCGAATGAAGCCTTACTTCGATCGCAAGATGGGTTCCGTCACCATCGCCAATTCCTGTGGGATTACCGATGGTGCAGCGATGCTACTGCTGATGGAATCGGCGCAGGCGAAGAGCCTGGGGCTGAAGCCGGTGGCACGGATTCTCGGCAGTGCATTTATCGGTTGTGATCCCCTGCGGATGGGCCTGGGTCCGGTGCATGCCATTGCGGCTCTTCTCAAAGATCAACAGCTGGAGTTGGCGGACATCGATCGAGTCGAACTGAATGAGGCTTTCGCCGCCCAGGTTCTGGCGTGTCAGGGAGCGCTGGCGAGTGACCAATACAGCAAAGAGGTCGGTTTCGCGAAGACCCCAGGGGCCATCGATCCGGATCGACTCAACGTCTACGGCGGGGCCATCGCTCTGGGACATCCGGTCGGAGCGACCGGTGCCCGATTGATCCTGACCCTGGCACGACAACTCCATGAGGCCGGTGGTGGACATGGAATTGCCACCATGTGTATCGGAGGCGGCCAGGGAGGGGCAGTGCTGATCGAAGGGATCGCATCATGAGCCAGTGGAAATTGATCCGTTCCTCCAGTTGGAATCAGACGATACCGGAGCACGACCCGACCGGGCGCTGGCTTCATCTCATCATCGATGGCGAGAGCAGCGCCAACGTCCTCTCCCAGGCGGTTCTCGAGGATCTGTCACAGCGACTGGATCAAGTCGCTGAATTCGCCGGCGTCGAGGCTCTGATCATCTCCAGCGCAAAGAACGGACACTTCATCGCCGGTGCTGATGTGAACGCCATCGCATCGGCCAGTAACGTCGATCAGGTCATCGATGCGTGTCGCTCGGCTCAGGACCTCTTCGGCCGTCTCAGTCGCCTCTCCATCCCTTCAATCGCGGTGATCCATGGCACCTGCCTCGGCGGCGGGCTGGAACTCTCACTCGGCTGTACCGCACGGATTGCCGTCGAGGATCCGCGCACCAGAATTGGTCTGCCTGAGGTCAACCTGGGGATCATTCCCGGTTTTGGAGGAACGGTCCGGATGACCAGGCTGCTCGGCCTCAGGGGTGCATTGGGTTGGATCCTCCCCGCCAGCAGGCTTCCCGCTAAGGTCGCACATCGCAAAGGTCTGGTCGATGCATCGGTTCCGGTCGAGGGATTTCGCACTCTGTCACTGCAATTGATCGAGAAGATGGTGGCAGATCGTTTTCGCACGGTGAAATCACAGCGAAAAAAGCGCCGCAAGGGACTGATCTCATACTTCCTCGATGAGACTTCGCTGGGTCGAAGCATCGTCTGTCGTCAAGCAACGAAGACGGTTCGTGCTCGAACTCTCGGCCTCATGCCCGCACCAGAACGCGCCATCGAGGTGGCGCGGTTGAGTGCCCATCGATCGGAGAAAACGGCACTGATCGAGGAAGCCAAAGCGACTTCGATACTGGCGACGGGTCCTGTATGTCGAAATCTCGTGTCGATCTTTCAGGATTCAGAAAGAGTTCGCCGTGGAGTCGAGGGGCAACCTGAAGGGGAGTGGCCCGATGCGAGACAGTTGATTGTCCTTGGAGCCGGAGTGATGGGATCGGGTGTGGCGACGATGGCGATCGAGAAATCGATTCCGACGCGGCTCAGGGACATCTCTGAGGATGCGATCGACCAGGGGTTGAAAAAGATCG
>CAVOEM010000260.1:0-3983 GCA_963694575.1 Planctomycetes bacterium UBA1146
ACCGCCCAGATGGTGATCAGGGATACCAGAAGTCTTCGGATCAGCAGGGAACTCATCTGGAACTCCTGTCGATACCCCGAAGATCGTGATGGTCGAGTGGGTTGGGCAGGAAACCTTTGACTTGATGGGAGACCAGGTTGCCAGAAGTCATCGACCAGAGCGGCAGCACCGGACCCCGTTCGAGAAGGATCCGTTCCGCCTGTTGCCAGAGTTTCATCCGCTCCTCGATTCGAGGTTCTGCCAGGGCGGATGTGACCCGCTGATCGTATTCCTCATCGGACCAACCGGTACGACTGTTGGGAGCCCCGGATGTGAAGAGGGTCAGGAAGGTCGCCGGGTCGGGATAGTCGGCGATCCAACTACTGGTGGAAAGGTGGTAATCGACCGCTCTTTGAACATCGAGAAAACTACGCCACTCCATCGACTGGATCCTCGTCTCGATACCCAGTTCCCTGCTCCATACCAGTTGCAACCACTCGGCGACGAGCGAGTGAGTGCCACCGGAGGGATGAAGGATTTCGAGGGTGGGAATGGCACGCCCTTCCGGCGATCCTGGTACTCGCCAACCCGCTCGCTGGAGAATCTGCCGCGCCAGTTTTGGATCATGCCCCTCGTTCGGCCACTGCTGAGGAGAGATCTGCTCCGCCGTCAGCACCGGTTTCTGCGGGTCCGAGGTCATCGCCATGCCGGAGTATCCAGGAAGGAGGTCGTGGATCTTCAGCGTCAGACCACGTTCCCTCATCTTGATTCTTTGTCGTTCGAGGGCGGGTTTCGGCCAGGGGATGAAACCGAGGGCGGGTTCCGGGTCACCTCCCAGCACGTCGTGGCACAGTTGCTGCCGGTCGAGAACCAGCGAAATGGCCCGGCGGATGTTCGGGTCATCGAGAGGGGGTCGTTCGAGGTTGAGTCTGAAGAATGAGATTCCCAGATAGGGATCTGCACGCCACATCGAAGACCACTGCTCATCCTCCCGTAGAACTGGAATCGCTGCTGCCGGTGTTCTCACTGACCAGTGCGCCATCCCGGCGGCCAACAGGTTCAACTGGGTGTTGCCCGATTCTACTGCGAGGAAATCGATCACCTCGAGATGGGGGGTGCTCGGCCCCCGATAGAAGGGATTGGTCACCAGGCGAATCCGATCTCTCAATCTCCAGCTTTCGATGACCCAGGGGCCATTGGTGGCGATGTCGGGTCCCGCTCTGCCGTCCGCTTCGGGATGGACCGGTTGCAGCGGCGTCTGGGCACAGAGATAGAGAAACCAGGGGACCGGGTGCTCCAGCTCGATCTCGAGGATCGATTCGCCCACGGTTCGAATCGCCACCTGTTGACGGGTCGTCTCCAGTCGTCTCCAACTGCGGGCTCCGACTACCGATTGGAGCAGGTCGCCATAGGGAGCCCCTTGCAGCGGATCGAGCAGGTCGAGCCAGGAGCGACGGAAATCTTCAGCGGTCAATCGAGTGCCGTCGGACCAGAGCAGGCCCGGCTGGATGTGGAACCGATACTGGGTGCCAGCGGAAGAGATCTCCCAGCGATCCGCACAGCCGGGGATCGGTTCCAGTGATCGTGGATCGATCAGTAACAGGCCCTCGTGGATCGCCTGGATGATCCGTCCCTCCGGCAGGCCGGTGGCACGGTGGGGGTGAATCGAGCCAGGATCGGTGCCATTGGCGATCACCAAGTCGGCGGCTCCGGGCAAGGAGGGCAAGCTCCAGATCGCCAGGATCGGTGCCGATAGCACGATCAGCAGCAGGATGGCGGACTCCAGCGACTTCATCGATTCCCCTCTCGATTCCCTTCTCGATTGCCCGAGGCGATCATGGGCTCCGGTCCGGGACCCGGCAACCCCCCCGGATCAGTGGCTTCCCTTGCCGACGAACGGGCCGATGGTTATCCTGAGCCTTTCCTGGAACCCTACGACTGAGCGAGCCGTCGTTCCGGAGGAGCAATCAGGTGCGTTGAGGCTGGACCCGCGTGGGGTTCGTCTGCGACGCACTCTCCTGAATCGTAAGAAACGAAGCCGGAAGACCCCGGTGGGAAGTAGTCACGGATGTCTATACACAGGACTCTGAAGACCGGGGATGGCCTCAAAGGTACCCGGAATGTCCTCACCCGATACGAACGAATTCTCCAGCTCGAAGCCCAGGGTCGTTTCACCGAAGGTGAAGACGCTCCGCTGGGTCTGCCCAAGACTCGTGTCTTGAAGGTCAAGAAGCGAGTCAAGGTCAAGAAGGAGAAGGAAGAGGGTGCTGAAGAGGCCGATGCGAATGCGGATTCCTGATTGTAACGGGTGCTGAGAGTGATCGATTCGTCATTCGCCACAGATGGAACCCACTGACGAGAATCGTTGGAGACCCTTCCAGGTCTCTCAGTTACGGCCCGGTCGTCCAGCGTCCGGGCCGCTGTCGTAGTGGTTGCTGATTACGGAGGTATCATGGTTCATCGTCCATCGCCCGCATCCCATCTGACGCAGAGTCAGCTGACGCAGAATTGCGCGAATCCCTGGCTGATCGGAATTCTCACCATCGCATCGTTGACGCTGATGAGCGACACCCCTGCTCTGGCGGATTACGATCAGGTTGAGATCGGTGGCAAGACCTGGACCACCAATACCAAGTTCGATCCGCTGGGAAGCCCGGATGCGGTGGCAGGCGGAAAACTGCGCACCAGTATTCCCAATTTCTTGCCCACGCTGCGCAATGATGGCCCCAATTCCAACTTGACCACCATCACCGATATCTACGGATTGACCCATGAGGGATTGCTCGGCATTCATCCGGAAACCCTCGAATGGATCCCTAAAATCGCCTCGCACTGGATCATCGAGAAGAAAGAAGATCACCAGGTCTTCTGGTATCGCATCGATGAGCGGGCCAAATTCAGCGATGGAACCAGCATTTCCGCCGACGATGTGCTGGCCTCTTTCGAGCACATGGTCGATCCGGACGTCAAGGATCCATCGATGACCAAACTCTACAATGACATGTATGAGATGCCGGTAGTGCACGACGAGCGAACCATCTCGGTCAAGACCAAGAAATTGAACTGGCGACTGTTCCTCTACTTTTCGGGCAGTTTGATGGTCTACCCGGCAGAGCAGATTCGGATTCCGGGAGATGTCTACCTCGATGAGTTCAACTGGAAGATGATCCCCGGATCTGGACCTTATGAATTGCGCGAAGATAGCATCCAACAGGAGATCTCCATCAAGTTGTATCGCAATAAGGACTGGTGGGGGAACAAGACCCGAAGTTCCAGTGGCCTGTACAACTTTGATGAGATCGACCTGATCGTGGTCCGTGATCGAGAGCTCGCCTTCGAAAAGTTCAAGGCTGGAGAACTCGATTACTACAAGGTCCTCAGGGCACAACGCTGGGCTGAAGAGACCGGTTTCAAGTCGGTGCGTAACGGCTGGATTCGCAAACAGAAGATCTATAACGAGCAACCTCAGTCTTTCGCCGGCTACATGCTCAATATGCGAGAGTGGCCCTTCGACGACAAGAACGTGAGACTCGCGTTCTGTTACGGAGTCGATCGCAAGACGCTGTTCGATAAGTTGTTCTTCAACCAGTACGAATACATCGACAGCTACTATCCAGGAGGTCGCTGGGGGAATCCGGATAACCGACAGGTTCGTTACAATCCTCGTCGAGCGGAGCGATTGCTCGACCGTGCTGGATACAAAGGGCGTAACGAGAACGGAATCCGTGTTCACGAGACCACCGGAAAAGCACTTCAGTTCACCATTGAATATGGTTCCGATGGGTCTACCCGTATTCATCAGGTGGTGGCCGAAGGCCTGAAGAAGATCGGTATCGAAATGGACCTGAAGAGGGTCGATTACAATGCCCTGATGAAGAAGGTGGGCGAGCGACAGTTCGTGGTTCACATGCAAGCCTGGAGGGGGATCCTCTTTCCCAATCCGATCACCAGCTGGCATGGCGATCTGGCCAATTTACCCAACAATAACAACATCTCGGGAATAG
>CAVOEM010000261.1:0-3908 GCA_963694575.1 Planctomycetes bacterium UBA1146
GTGCTGAACTACCAGTTCCAGCAAGGTGCCCCGCCGCCGGCTCCGGGACCGTCTCAGTGCGGAATCGACATGACCCCTGATGATGGCCTTGGCTGCGACGTATACGGAGGATGTCCGTAAGCAGTAGTCTGGTGCTACGAAGTATGGGCCCGAGAAGGATGCAAATCCTTCTCGGGCCCTTTCATTTTCACAGTCATTCGTGGGATCATGACTCCGGATTGTCGATGCTCGATGGAAATCCCCAGGAGAGGAAACCATGGAAGATCACGAATCACCGAAGTTTTCAGATCTCGAGATGCGCATGGCATTTCAAGAGCGTCATCACGAAAAAATGCAGCAAGAAATGGTCGACCTGGAGCGGCGACTCACCTCCATTGAGGGGAGAGTCGCCACGCTCCAGGATCAGCTGAAGTCTCAATCCGGTGGAGAGGAAGCCGATCAGTTCTAGACTGCGGCTCCATCTTGCATTGCCGGTTTGGAGTTCAAGTCATTGCCACCATCGTCGCCACCAGAGTCATCATTGCCGTCACTGTCATCTCCGAGGTCATCCAGGTCTTCATCCTGGAACAGGTCCGGAGCGACTTCCTCGACGGTGTCTAGTAAGATGGTTGCGACGGCTCCGATATCACGGAAATCCACCTTGTTCTCGGCACCAAGGTTCTCAAATGTCAGAAGCATAGCCTGATGAAATTCTTCATCCATTTGCTCCAGTTTGTCAGCGGGTAGTTCCTCGATCGCCGTATCTTCATCCACTTCGGTTCCCAGATGCTTGATTTCGAGTGCAGTCTGGAATTCTTCAAAGCCTTCGATGAGCATCACCAAGGCGTTCTGAATTTGATCATTATTAGACATGGTAGTGTCCTCCTGTTTCAGCAGTATCTTACTGCACATCCGCTCCATGGAATCTCGATCTCGAAGAAAGAAGGCCCCATTCCCGATCCGGGAATGGGGCCTTCTGCTTGGCCTGAGGCGCTTGAATCGCTCTAGAATGCGCCGATTAGAGCCCTACTTCTTCAACTTCGTCTTGGCGGGTGTCTTCACCATTTTGATGTATTTGGCAGGATCGAGAGCGACTTTCTTGACGCACCCCTTACAGCACACTTTTACCAGTGTGTTGCCGACAATCACATTTTTGGCCGGTCCCATGCTGCCGAGAGCTTCGCCAGAGATGACACAGGTCTCGAGGGGATACTTCTTGTTCTGTGTCTTTACGATCGCCTCATCGAGTTGAGCAATGACTTTCGTGGGCAATTTGCCTTTGATCTTCTTGGCGCAATTACCACAACAGACACGAACCAGGCGATTATTCACCACCACGCTCTTGGATTTGTTGTCGAGTTTTTCACCAGAGATGACACAAGTCTCCAGAGGGTATTTTTCTTTCTGGGCAGTGATAATCTTCTTGTCGATTTTTCCGATGAAATTGGCCGGATCCTTCTTGAAGGTGGGCACACACCCCTGACAACAGAAGCGGACCTGGCGTCCCTCATGAACCAGTTCGATGGGATCGCCCATCGATCCCAGTTTCTTTCCGGAGACGGCACAGATCTCCAGTGGGTAAGATTCTGCAGGCGAGATCACATCGGCCATCGGGGTGGCCGGAGCGATCAGCAGCATCAATACAAATGAAAGCATCTCTTCCTCTTTTCTCTTGAACGATTCTAAAATAGCCACGGACTCCGGATTTTGATCCGGACCCACTTCGTGGCGGTTGATTACTCATGACTCACTACAAAACGACGGACCTGTTCAATAACCCGATCCAGATTAGATAGGAACCTTTCAGAAGTGGAGAATCAATCCCTGGTTTTCGGTTCGACGTCTGGAAGTTCGAAGCGGATGTCAAATTTGATCGGAAAGTGGTCGCTATAGCCCTCTTCCCAGTGTCCCCGAAATTGAC
This sequence comes from Planctomycetes bacterium UBA1146, assembly GCA_963694575.1. Classification (GTDB taxonomy): domain Bacteria; phylum Planctomycetota; class UBA8108; order UBA1146; family UBA1146; genus QNYK01. The sequence continues at coordinate 1,901 of CAVOEM010000261.1, forward strand.
GGAATCGAGCAGGTCTACGAGCATTTTTCTCCGAATCTCGCATGAAGTCGGGTGCGTGCACCTGGATCGAGTCCGGGATCAACTGGATCCCGGTTTCGTCGAGCATCCCCGGGCTAACGATGACCTGGTCGAAACAGTTCCAGCTCCAGTCATTCCAGTAGTAGTAAGTACCGGTGTCTGATCCGCTGGCGAAGCTCCACGATGGGTTCCAGAGCCGGGGGGAAAATTGTCCATCTCGACCTGGCTTGAGGTTGCTCTCGTGGGTCACGCTGCGAAGTTCTCGCACCGCCTTCAGCTGCTTGCGAACCGAGTCATCCCAGGGATCGTCATTGAGATCCCCAACGATGATCAAATCTCCATCGTGGTTATCGGTCAGTCGTTGATCGGTGATCCTACGCACCGTCTGCGCCGCTGCTGCGCGCCTGGGGGCGCTTTTCTCCGCACCTCCGTAGCGAGATGGCCAGTGATTGACCAGCACTGTCAGGGGGCGCCCGCCAGCCTTGACGGGCACTTCCAGAACCCCCCGAGTGGGGGACGCATCGCCTCCCAGGTCGATGGTGTGGAGGATCGCTTCCCCATCCAGGGAAAACGGCTGACGAATCAACAGAGCCAGGTCGATTCCGCGATGGTCAGGGGAGTCGATGTGAGCGATCGACCAGTTCTGCTCAGCCAGTGCCGGCTGGGAAATCAAGTCCTCCAGAACCCGGCGGTTTTCCACCTCACAGACCGCCAGCAACTGGGCATCGAGCGAATCGACTGCGCGAGCCAGATGGTCGAGCTTTCTCAGGTACCTCGCCTCGTCCCACTCCTTCTCGGGAAGAAACTCATCATCGCCTGGGTTATTCGGGTCATCTTCGAAGTCGAATAAGTTTTCCAGATTCCAGAAGGCGATGGTGGCTTGCTGGTTGTCGGTCAGCGAGATCGAGACATCTGGTTGGAGGATCGGGAGAGGTAGAAATAGTAGCCATGTGGTCATCGTCCATGTGGTCATTGTCGCAAGCATCATTCCTCCGCTATTCAGTGTCAGAGTGGTCCGAGGGGGTCCGAGTGCATCGTCAGGGTTAGTGAGGCCATGAGCAAGCCCGATCGTTGCGAGACTTTCCATCGGTGTCTTTCTCAGGCATCATCCACTCGAACGGCCCCTACAGCCAAGCGAGAGTGTCCCGGGATAGAATTGGAGAGATGCGATGCAGAAGGTGAATAGAACTGGTGGACTGGTTGTTGTGTCGATTACAGCGTTGATGATCGGCACGTTGCTGGGAGGATTTGCAGTCAGTAGCCCAGTGCTGGCAGAATACAGCGGGTTGTTTGGCCTCTGGGAATCTGCAGAGATTCTCGAGGGGTACGAGATCTCGGTGGGTCTGGATGCTCTTGGTAAGCCAAGATCGATGAAGCCGTATGAAGAAGTACGCACCGAGTTGCTGATTCCGCAGCACTATGGAAATCTGGTGGGAATCACCGGAAATGGCACTGCGTCCATCTTCTGGTACCAGGATGGAAGTGGTGTGATAAGAAATGCAGTGGTTCCCGATGCCGCCGTTCATGCGGTGCGCATCAAACTTCAGAGCACCCGTAAGCTGGAAATCAATGTCAATCGCGACTAGACGCGAATGCTCGCGGTCTGGTTTCCAGTGAGAAACGGAATCACTTCGTCTGCGCGCTGTTTCGCATCCGATTCACCCAGTAACAGAAGTGCTTCGATGTACTCGGGCTGGAACATCAGAAGTGACAGAAGGTCGTGGCTGTCAGTTTCCTGGGTTCCAAGACCTCGCTCGAGGAAGCGGAATGGACCGGGTAGCCGAGCTTCGAAATTGGCTGCGAGGACTCCCAGGTCTTGGCTCGGTCGTGCGGTGAGCAGATCCACCGGTCGCAAGCCACAGTGGTCCTCTTCCGGGAGTTTTTTGAGCAATGCGTTGAATCTCTGCGTCGTTGCAGCATCGAACTCGAGAGCGTCGAGGAAGATGGCATTCATCAGTACACCTGCAACCTGCGCCGGAGGTGGGTAGCC
>CAVOEM010000262.1:0-3836 GCA_963694575.1 Planctomycetes bacterium UBA1146
AGCAGTCGCTCAGGTCTGCGACTGGGCTTCTTCCCACTGCTCCATCGTGATGAGAATCTCTCTGGGCTTGGCTCCGCGGAAGGGGCCGAGGACTCCCTGATCGCTCATCGCATCCATCAGTCGCGAGGCACGGGTGTAGCCGACGCCGAGCCTGCGTTGCAGCAGTGTGGTCGAACCACGACCGGTTTCCAGCACCACCCTCACCGCTTCCTCGAACAGATCATCCTCGGGAGCTCCCCCGGAACCGCTACCGCTGGCGTGGCTTCCGTCGAGGAACGAATCGATTTCCTGCGAGAACTGCGGCTTCGCTTCCTTGCGCAGGTGCTTGACCACCTTGCGCAGCTCCTTGTCAGAGATGTAGGTGCACTGGGCGCGAATGAGGCTGTCGGTATCGGGAGGCGAATAGAGCATGTCGCCCATCCCGAGCAATCGTTCTCCACCCATACGATCGAGGATGGTTCGAGAATCGATGCGGCTGGCGACCTTGAAGCAGATCCTCGCGGGCATGTTCGACTTGATCAGTCCCGTCACCACATCGACGCTGGGGCGCTGGGTGGCGAGAATCACGTGGATTCCCACGGCTCGTGACTTCTGTGCCAAGCGGATGATGGAAGTTTCCACTTCCTTGGCACTGGTCATCATCAGGTCTGCGAGTTCGTCGATGATGATGACGAGGTAGGGCAACTGCTTGGGCACCTGCTCCGCTTCCTCGTGACTGGTCTTCTCGGCCAGGCGATCGTAGCGTTCCTTGTCATCCAGATCGTTGTAGTCCTTCAGGTTGCGGACTCCGACCTTCGACAGCAACTCATAACGCTGATCCATCTTTCTCACCAGCCACTCGAGTGCGGCGGGTGCTTTTTTCATGTCGGTGATGACCGGTGTCAGCAGGTGTGGAATATCCTCGAAGGTTGAGAGCTCGACCATCTTTGGATCGACCAGGATCAACTTCAATTCATCGGGCGTTCGCGTCATCAGGATCGATGTGATGATGGCATTGATGCAGACTGACTTTCCCGATCCGGTCGATCCTGCGATGAGAAGGTGCGGCATTCGTGTGAGATCCTCGACGAGCGGTTCTCCAGCGGCATCTTTTCCCAGCAACATTGGAATCATCAGATCGGAATCGTGGAAGACCCGGCTCTGGAGCAGTTCTCTCAGGACCACCGTCTCGCGCTGCTTGTTGGGAACCTCGATCCCCACCGTTGGTTTGCCGGGAATCGGCGCCACCACCCGGACACTCTGGGCGGAGAGCGCCATCGCCAGGTCGTCGGAGAGAGCGACGATCTTCTGCACCTTGGTTCCTGCGGCGAGACTCACCTCGTACTGGGTGATCACCGGGCCGCGCTGCACATTGGTCACAGCAGCCTCGATCTTGAAGGAGCGCAAGGCATCCTCGATGCGAGTGGCGACCTGATCGAGCTCTTCCTTGCCCTCCTCGTGGTTGACCACCGGAGGCTCGGAGAGAAATGAGATGGAAGGAGGAGAGTAGACCCCGTCAAAGGTCAGTTGCTCCTCCTCGAAGCCCACGACCGCCTGGTCATCCTGTTCCGGGCCGAGACGGATGGTCCGCGAGAAGGTCACCGGTGGAGTTTCCTCCACCTCTTCTTCTTCTTCCTCTTCTTCTTCTTCCTCTTCTTCTTCTTCTTCTTCGTCGTCGTCCTCGGCGTACTCTCCGTCCTCGTACTCGTCTTCCTCTTCCTCTTCCTCTTCCTCTTCCTCTTCCTCTTCCTCTTCCTCTTCCTCTTCTTCCTCTTCGTCTTCCTCGTACTCGTACTCTTCGTCCTCTTCTTCGTCCTCTTCTTCGTCCTCGTCATCTCCGAACAGGATGTTTTTTTCCTCTTCAGTCACTTCGGAATCGGTCGACTTGCGCGACGATCGAGAGACCTGAGCGATCTTTTCGCCGGCCGCTTGACCGGCACTCCCAAGACCACCGACCACCTTGCGGGCCATTCCCGGAGTCTTCTGTCCCAGCGAAGCGATGACGCCACCGATCATCGCCAGCCCGACACGCAACAGGTTGGCGACCGGCGTCCCGGTGGCAAACATCAGTCCTAGAGCCACGGCGAGAAACGCAAAGATGGTGGTTCCGGTGATTCCAAAGGCGTCGAAAGCGGCCTGTCCCAGATACATGCCAATCAAACCACCACGATAGAGATGGTCGGCGCCCAACAGGGATTGCTCGGTGAAGCGAAACTCGAGGGAGCAGACGGCGAAGCAGAACAGTACCAGCCCGCCGATGCGCGGCCACCACGAGCGAATTTGCACCTGAAACAGCAGCATGACTGACCAGACCGCAAAGATCCCCGCCAGCAAGAAACCGGCGATAGGGCCGAAAATGTCGAAGTGTGTTCGAGCGATGAAGTGGCCCGTCGAACCGCAGGCATTCGCTGCGCTTCGGCCGGTGGCCACCAGATACTCGCTGTAGAGTGCGACGAAAAAGAAGGCCGTGATCGCCAGCAAGACCAGCGCGAGTGCTTCCTTACCGAGCCCCGGTTGCGGAGTTCGAGTGGAGTCTCGGCGACTGCGCTTCGATCGATTCGATGTTGTCATCATTCCCCATTGAAGGCACGGTCGCCGCGGCGAGAAGCAACCTTTGTGCCGATGAACTCCACCAACTTCCGAGCCAGATCCACCTTTGAAATCTCCGGCAAGGAAATGGAGTGCCCTGCGGGTTCGAGCCAGATGTAGTCCCCCATGGCCACACCCAGGTTCCCCGGCGTGTTGCAAAGTACCAGATCTAGCCGCTTGTTCACGGCCTTTCGCAGCGCTTCTTGTCGATCTTGGGTCGCCTCGAGGGCAAAGCCGACCAGCACCCGATCGCCCTTTTCTGCCCCCCTACCCGCCAGAACATCGGGATTTCTCACCAGTTGCAGGTTCCAGTCTCCAGCGGACTTCTTGCGTTTTCCGACAATTCTCTGCGCCGGGCGGTAGTCGCAAACAGCAGCGGTGGCGACCAGCGCATCGACCTCTGGCCACAGCTCGATGGCGATTTTCTCCAGGTCGAGGGCGGTGACAAAGGGGTGCAGATGGATCCCCTCCAGTGCCGGATGAGGGACGGGTCCGAGGGCCAGGTGAACCTCCCAGCCGGCATCACGAGCGGCGCAGGCGACCTCGATCCCGAGGGTTCCACTGGCTCCGTTAGTAAGGAAACGGACATCATCGATCGGCTCCCGGGTTGGCCCTGCAGTGATCAGCAGGACCGGGGGATTCAAGACATCTCTTTCGGCCGGACCAAACCGCTGACCACATCGTCGATCTGGTCAAGATCTGCCAGGCGGCCCGGACCGACCGCGCCGCAAGCCAGGTGACCGACCGCCGGATCCACGACCTGGATCTGTCTTTGCTTGAGGAGCGCAATGTTGGCCTGAACCGCTTCATTGCGCCACATACGATCATTCATCGCCGGACACACGACCATCGGGCCATCCCAGGCCAGTGCCGTCAGGCACACCACATCGTCTCCGAAACCATGGGATAACCGTGCGATGTGATCGGCACTTGCAGGAGCGATCACGAAGACATCGGCATCATCGCCAGCACCGATGTGCTCGGGACGATCGCCGGTTCCGATCGGATGCCAGATCTCTGAGATGACTTCGCAGCGCGTGACCGCTTCAAAGGTCAGAGGTTGGATGAATTTACAAGCGGAGGGTGTCATGCGAACGCGAACTGTTGCGCCTCGCTGAGTCCACCGGGATGCGAGTTCCACCGCCTTGTATGCGGCCACTCCACCAGTGACTCCGAGAATGATCTTCCGAGATTCCCAGTTCATGAGAGGTACCTTTTCATGAAACGGACCACGGTCGCGGGGGGGGGGGGCCCCCAAGAGAGGGAGG
>CAVOEM010000263.1:0-3831 GCA_963694575.1 Planctomycetes bacterium UBA1146
GCGGCATTGAGCGCGCCATCTCCATCGATGTCAGGGTCGCCACCGTCGCAGAGACCGTCGCCGTCGGTGTCGGTGCCGTCATTGGCGGGCGTGTTGTCTGCCAGGGGACCAAAGCCGTCGGTGCCCACTGAGCAATCGTCGCAGCCGTCGCCGTCGCTGTCTTCGCAGATATTAGGATCTAGAGAATCGGTGTCTGCACCGTCGAGGACGCCGTCGTTATCGTCGTCGGTATCACAATCGTCGATGGTTCCATCCGAGTCCGTGTCCGTCTCACAGGAATCGAGGATGCCATCGGTGTCGCAGTCCAGAGCTGCATTGGCAGTAATCTGGCAGGAGTCGAGAACGAAGTTGCCGTCGCAATCCAGCGCAGCATTTCCGCCATATTCTGTGGAGTATTCACAGAGGTCGAGGAATCCATCGACATCACAGTCCTTGGTTGGATCTGCAGCGATTTCACACTCATCGATGACTCCGTTGCTGTCGCAGTCGGTGTCACATTCGTCCGGGACCAGGTTGTTATTACAGTCGGGAGCTCCCAGCAGTAACACCTCACAGGAGTCGATGATGTTGTTGGAATTGCAGTCACTTCCACCCGCTAGAATTTCACAGGTATCTGGAATCAGATTCCCGTTGCAGTCCTTGGCGGTTCCCGCAGAGATATCACAGGTATCTGGAATTAGATTGGTGTTACAGTCCTGCGAAAAGCCGCTAGAGATGTCACATTCATCGGGGATTCCATTGCTGTTGCAATCCTGGCTGGTCCCGTTGGTGATATCGTCTGTGTCCTCAACCCCATTGGTGTTGCAGTCGACCAGTGGGAAGTTGGGGATCAATGGAATCAGGGGCGAAGCATGAGCGCTCGTCCCGATGCCGATACCCAAACAGAGAACCAAAGCCACCAGAGCCTTAGCTGTGAACTGGAGAATACGGGACGGTCCGTTTCTCATAACTACCTCCTTCTGATGCAGCCGGGCACATAGATGCACCGGCGCGACTCGATCAAAATTATCAAAATTTAAACAGATCACCCGGTCCCCCTGCCCGGTGAGGGCAGCGAACCTGACGACACTCCTAGTTAGCCCTAAATGTATTGCTTACAAACCCAAGCCCGAGAAACTGGTCGATCTGGGCTTTACTATCCCAAATAGACCAAACCACAGACCTTTACAAGATCGATTTTCACGATGAACAGGCATATAGTCAACGCTACTTGTTAACTATATTACGTGAGTCAAGTTAGTTCGGTACATGAGAAGAGGGTGGAGAGATCGAACCTGCGATGAACCCGCCAGGACTCCAATTCGATGGAGGTCACTGAAAGATCGATCGCCAGAACCTGCTTTCCGAAACCTTCAGCACCCGCCGAAGAACAGGGAAAGCACACCACCTGCCAAATACAGCACCCTCTTACACACTCCTCGAACACACTCCTCGAACACACTCCTCGAAGCCATTACCGGCCTTCTGGTTCCCAATGAACCTTTTGGTCCGCAATGATCCCGACACACGCTAATGTCAAGAAAGACAGAATCGTTCCAGACAGGTTCCGATATTCTCACATCCCTCCCCCATCCACAACCCTCTACTATGCCTTTCCCGCGGGTCTACCCCCCCCAACCCGCGACTCCCACATCCATGTGAATGGTCACCGCCCAGCCGGGGATGAATCACATAACTGATATATATTGGTAGCCTTATGATCGATCGGTGGGCCTGCGAAGCGTCACACCTCACCCTTACTCGTGTCGCTTCGCAGCCTCGAGGAGTCGGAAAATCCAGTCGAGGGCCTCACGAGGAGTCAGATCATCTGCGTCGAGTTGGGCCAGCAGTTCCCGCAGCGGATCGGTCGAGCAGCGAAACAGATCGGGTTGAATCACTGCAGGCTCCGCTCGGGAAATGTTGCCGACCGAGGAGGCTCCTGAGAAATGCTGCGGCAAGGACCCTTTTTCCAGCTGCTCAAGAATTGACCTCGATCGTTCGAGGACTGAACCCGGAATTCCTGCCAGGCGAGCGACATGGATTCCGTAGGACTTGTCTGCACTGCCTGCGACGATTCGATGCAAGAAAACGATCTCATCGCGCCACTCCTTCACCTCCACGTTCAGGTTGTGTACTTGCGCAGGCATCTCGTCGGCCAGAGCCGCCAACTCGTGATAATGGGTCGCAAAGAGAGTTCGCGATCGAACCCGTTGGGCCAGTTCCTCCGCGATGGCCCAGGCGATGGAGATTCCATCGTGAGTACTGGTGCCACGCCCGACCTCATCCAGGATCACCAGCGATCGAGCGGTGGCGTTGTGCAATATGCGAGCGGTTTCGATCATCTCGACCATGAAGGTAGACTGACCTCGGATCAGATCATCGGCAGCACCTACACGAGTAAAGATACGGTCTGCGATGCCGATCCTGGCCCGGGTAGCCGGAACGAACGATCCCATCTGAGCGAGGATCGAGATCAAAGCGGCTTGACGGATGTATGTCGATTTTCCTGCCATGTTCGGACCGGTGATCACCGCCAGAGATCCGTGATCTCCACCCAGATGAAGATCATTGGGTGTGAAGTCAGCTCGTGCAGTCCCGCTGCCCACGACAGGGTGCATCGCCCCCTCAACCTCCAGAATCGGGTCCTCCACCAGTTCCGGTGCCACCCACTGTTCTTCTCTGGCCACCTGAGCCAGCGCAGCCAGCGCATCCAGCTCGGCAATGGCCCCTGCTGCGGTTTGCAACAGGCCGATCTGCTGGGTCAGATCCGCACGGAGCCGCTGAAAGATCTGTTCCTCGAGTGCGTTAGCCCGCTCCCTCGATCCCAGAACCTTCTGCTCCATCTCCTTCAAATCCGGGGTGATGAAACGTTCAGCATTCTTGAGAGTCTGCTTGCGAATGTAATCCTCGGGAATCCGGTCGCGCTGGGAATGAGTAACTTCGATGTAGTAGCCGAAGACCCTGTTGTATCCAACCTTGAGGGAGGGAATTCCGGTTCTCTGCTGTTCCTGCTGCTGGAAACTGGCCATCCATGACACGCCATCTCGAGAGACCACACGCAGTTCATCCAGCGCTGGGTCAAATCCATCTCGGATCATTCCCCCCTCGGTCACTGTCAGGGGCGGTTCTTCGACGATGGTTTCATCGATCCTCTGAGCGATCTCCTGCAGGGCACCTCCCTCGAGATCCTGATCCAGAAGCTGGAATTTATGGGCCTCGAGGTCCGTCAGTAGTTCCTTCAAGCGAGGGACTTCTTCGAGAGATCTGGCCAGAGCGCGCAGTTCTCTTCCATTGACCTTGCCCAGGGGGATCCGCGAAGCGAGGCGCTCGATATCCCTCACCTGGCGCAATGCCGCTTGAAACTGATCTCTCAGTTCATCCCCTCTCACCAGGGTGGCCACCGCAGCCTGGCGCGCCAGGATCGGCTCGATCACGACCAGAGGAGATTGCAGCCACTCTCGCAGGGTCCTGGCACCCATCGCAGTCCTGGTTCGATCGAGCAAGCCCAGTAAAGAGCCGCGCCGCTCGCCCGTGCGAGCGACCTCGACCAGGTCGAGCGCCCTGTGGCTGGCGGCATCCAGTCCCAACCGCCGCCCGGCACTTCCGGCTCGCAGAGCAGTGATATGGGGTAGCGCCTGACGCTGAGTCTGGCGCAGGTACTCCAACAAGGCTCCAGCGGAAGCGACCCCCGCACGGAGATGCTCGACTCCGAAACCATCCAGTGTAGAGAGACCGAAGTGCGCTAGCAGCCTTTCTCGTGCCGGTTCAGGTTCGAAATGCCACTCTGGCCATCTCGTCACCGCACAGGAAGGGAAGTGAGCTTTGAGCCACTGAAGTCGCTCATCACTCTCG
>CAVOEM010000264.1:0-3825 GCA_963694575.1 Planctomycetes bacterium UBA1146
CTGCCGCTCCCCACCGGAGAAATCTCCAGAAGAAAGCCCGGATTCAGGGTGTAACCGGCAAAGGCAACGCAAGGAGCCGCACATCCGAGCGCGTCGGGAGTGGGATCGGGCCCGCACACCGGGAAGGGAGCCGGCAGCAGGGAAGATGTGATGCCGTTGTTCAGGTTTTCTATGACGTCTGCGACATTGAGCATCCCGTCGTCATTGGCATCGGCGCCATCTTCACAGGCGACCGTCGCACATCCCCCAAGGAGATTCTCGATCAGCGCCACCACATCTCCGACATAGAAATTGGTGTCGCCATCGCCGTTGGTATCGCCACGGATGAAGTTCTGGGCAGAAGTTGGCGCAGGAATTACCACCAGTATAGCCAGCAACAAGCAGAGGAATGCTCCCCGAACTGCTGGCGTCTGATCGGTAGGAAAAGTACTCGAGTTCATGAAAGTCTCCCGTCGGTTGGATTGTTTGCTGCTGGATCCCTCTTGAACTCTCAACCTACGCCAAGACCTTTGTCGGGCTGGTCACCTGTCGAGTGATTCCGGATCGTCCTCTACGACAGATCCGATCCCGATCGAGTCCCGGACCCGAATTTCAAGAATTTCAGACATTCGCCAGGGAAGCCCGGATCGACCGCAGGGAAGGAGTGGTCGGGTCGCCGGCGGATGAATGATTTGTAATGAGCATCCGATGAGCAAGATCCGACTTTTCCACCGGGTGAACAAAAAGCGGCCGCCCCCCGTATTTGTAAGCGAAAAGACGCGGCGGCTGGCGGTGGCAGCAGTGATGGCTCAGGGGCAGCCGAAGTATTCCCAGCAGTGGAAGTCATCGTCGGTGGGGTCGAAGCCGCAGTCGGGGTAGGGGGGGGCGATCACGGTGACGTCGCAGAAGATGAAGAGACACTGCAACAAGGAGATGGGGTCGGCGATGTTGGCGGCGCCATCGTCGTTGACGTCGACACTGTCGAGACACGGAACCGTCATGTCGAGGAACAGGTGCCCGAGCATCAGGATCGGATCCGCGATGTCGTGCTGACCGTCACCGTTGGCATCGCCGCGGGAGAAGTAGCCGGGTGTGGGCATGCCGTAGCAATTCGAATCCTGCAGATCGATCAGGCCATCGCAGTCGTCGTCGAGTCCGTTGTCGCAGATCTCGATGCAGTCGGGATCGCCGACGCAGTCGCTGTCGCAGCAATCTGTGTTGCCATCGCCATCGTCATCAACTCCGTTGGAACAACTGTCGGGGATCGCCGGATCTTCCTGAGCCTGAAGCGGCAAACCTGAGCTCAGCCACAGCAGTAACAGCGCAGCGAGCGACGCCCTGCGGCACCAGATCTGCCCAGGGCGATCTGCCATCGAGGTGGTCTGTTGCGTTGAGGCGATGGCGGCATCCTTCGCTGATGGATCACGATGGGGATCCAATTGGAGATCAAAATCCAGAGTCTACAGCCCATATATTGTATCTGCTCAGTTCTGGCGAACCATGCAGGAGTTCGCAGGTGCGATCGGTGTGCGGTATCATCGAGGTTCGACTCGTCGAAGAGTGATGGGAGCATCTCGATGTTGCGAATCGGTTCATGCGGCTGGTTACTGCTGATGCTGGTAGTCATCCTGCAATCCACTGGATTGTCTGCCCAGCAGACCAACGGTGATTTTCGCCGTGGCGACTGCCATGTTGATGGTCACGTGGATCTTGCGGATGTGGTGCAGGTGATCGACTACCTGTTTGGCGGTGCGGCGCCGATCGATTGTGCACTTGCCTGTGATGCCAACGATGACGACACCATCGATATGCAGGATCTCATCACGATCACATTGTACGTGGTACTCGACGGAACGATGCCACCGCCGGTCGGATCGTGTGAGCAAGACCCGACGCCAGGAACTCTCTTCTGTGATGTGCCGTGTGATCCTCCGGTGGTGCCACCGCTCTCTGCAGAACACAGGTTTGAAGTGATGGTGACATATGTCCAGCCGCAATTTGTTGGACTGATCGTCGCCTCCACCAGTCCAGATCCTCTTCATGCATTTTCCTTCGGACTGTGTCACGACCCGGGCCAGGGGTCGGTGCAGCAGCTGGATCTGGGTGCCGATCTGCAACCGACCGCACCTGAATTCGTCGATGTTGTCATCGAACCGGGAGGCTGGACTGCGGCTGTGGTGATGAGCTTCCTCAACGCACAGCCTTTTCCAGCCGGTAGCGAACAGAGGGTCATCGAAGCGCAGTACGAGGTCGATCTCACATCGCAGCTGGGCTTCACCGAGTTCTGCCCGTGCGAAACCATCGGTGATCCGCCGCTGGCGATTCGCATGGTCACCGAAGATGGCGAGGCGGTATGGCCCGAGTTCGATTGCTTGCCGCTGGTGATCGTCGACCCGATCTTCTTCGTGCGCGGCGATTGCAACGGCGATGGAGGTTTCAACGTTGCCGATGCGGTGTACCTGTTGGGGCATCTCTTCGTTGGACCGGTCGTGCTTCCCTGTGAGGATGCTTGCGACATCAACGACGACGGCGGACTCGATATCTCTGATCCGGTCTATTTCCTCGCCTTCCTCTTCTCGGGAGGTGCCCTTCCGGCCCCGCCGAATCCTTCCACCGGTTGTGGCGAGGACTTCGACGACAGCGATGCATTGCAGTGCGGGCAACTGAACTGTCCCTGATCTGGCAGGTCAAAATCTGGACACGATCAGTGAGCTAGAGGCAGGGTGCTCCATCTTGGCAGTCGAGGGAATCGTCGGTGGGATCTTCTCCGCAGGACTGACCCGGTGATGGTAGTGGTGTGCCGGTGCCAAAGAGCCAGTTCAGCAGGGAGATCGGATCCGCGATGTCGAGCAGGCCATCATCATTTACATCGCAGGAATCGTTACAGGCTGGTGCTGATCCATTCATGAACAGGATGTCGAGAGCAGTGATGGAATCTGCAATGTTGATGGAACCATCGGAATTGCAATCTCCGCGGCGCATCGCAGGGGTGACCGGACCTCCTGGAATCAACGATTCCGTCAGCATCAGGCCAGCAACATCGTGGCCGGTCACCTGAACATCGCCGGAGACTGGAGCGGCACTAGAAGTGAAGGCGAAGTTGTAGAGGTATCCCCAGCGAAGAGGGTTCTGCGGCGGTGCATTCCAGCGGATGGCGGTGGAGTCGATTTCTATCTGCCACGGCAGATCGATGTAGCCGAGACTCTCGATCTGCGGCGCATGGAAGTGAGGATCGCTGATCTGAACTCCTGCAATGATGGGAACCTCCACTGTTCCGACATGGCGTGACAGGTTGTGATTCCAGATGGCGTACTCGTAGCGCCACAAAGTCTCGCTGGCATCGAGCGGAAATGCTTTTGCTGCGATGATGGCCATTCCATCGGAGCCATCCCCGGGGGTGATCTGCGAGATGGTGCTGCCGGTCCAGGCGAGGATGGCGGGACCGATCTGGCCCGGATCGGAGAGCGAGAACTGCCAGGTCTGACCCGGTGAACCCGATGTGATCGAGACCTGCTCGTGAATCATGTTGTCGCCAGGGTTCGGATCGTCATGGGCGATGTAGAGCGCCTCGACCACCAGGTCGGAATCTGGATTTAGAGAGGGGTCGAGATCGGCATCGAGGATGCGCAAGCGTCGGTCGACGGGGGTGACGCTTCCGAGCGGTCCATTCAGGATGGAATTGTTGTAGTCGTAACTGCCGCTCCAGGGATCGATCTCGGAGCGTGGCCCGAGCACCGATTGGGTTCCGTTGTAACCGGCGCTGTAGATGTCGGAACAGCCAATCCCGAGGGTGTAGGGATCGGCGGGAACGATACATCCGAATCCACAGGCATTGGCGGTGGTCGC
>CAVOEM010000265.1:0-3799 GCA_963694575.1 Planctomycetes bacterium UBA1146
ACTTCTGGAAATTCGCTCCGGAGTCGGAACGAGCAGTGGAAGTTTCCGACTGGCGAAGTTGGCAGCAGAATCAGTGACCTCTGCCACTTCACCAGACGCCATCCGGTCCTCCGTGTGACTCTCTTGACACCATCCCCACGACCGTCGATGCTGATCATGATGAACAGAACTGGATGGTTGGAAAACTTGCGGGGAGACCATGATGCAGATCGAAGTCCTGCTCTTTGCCTCACTGAAGGATCTGGCTCGCGCCGATCGCATCACTGTCGACTTGCCGGCAGAAGCTTCGGTCAGCGACCTGGTCGAGGCGATCCGTGTGCAGTATCCACCCCTTGCCGATCGTCTTCCCGACACCCGGGTAGCCGTCGATGACCTGTTCTGCTCCCCCGACGATCGAATCTCCGCTGGATCAGAGGTGGCGTTGATTCCTCCGGTCAGCGGCGGATAAAGATGCCCGATCCAGAAGATTGCCACCTGGCCCAACTGGTTAATGAGCCGATCCCGGTGGAGAAATACACGCGCTGGCTTGGCGAGCCCGGCTGCGGTGCGGTGCTACTCTTCTGCGGAAATGTCCGTGATACCAACCGAGGGCAATCGGTGATCCGCATCGATTACCATGCCCACGAATCGATGGCACGAAAACAACTCACCCGTATCACCGCATCGTTGGTCGAAGCCGGAGCTCAACGCGCTTTGGCGATCCACCGGCTCGGCACCCTGGAAGTTGGCGAGACCAGTATCTTGCTAGGAGTTTCACTGGCCCATCGAAGGGACGGTTTTAGACTCCTCGAACAGGGGATGGAGTGGGTCAAGTCGGATGTCCCCATCTGGAAGCATGAACACTACCAGGATGGATCCGTGGCGTGGATCGAAGGGTCTTGAGTTGTACTAGACCGGATAATCTCGTAATCGAGCTCCGGTGTAGATCTGTCTCGGACGGTGAATACGATCATCTGGATCCTGTCGCATCTCGGTCCAGTGAGCGATCCAACCAGGCAACCTCCCCAGGGCAAACATCACGGTGAACATATCGTTCGGGATTCCGATGGCCCGGTACATGATGCCTGAGTAGAAATCGACATTGGGATACAGGTTCCTGTCGATGAAGTACGAATCGTTGAGTGCCACTTCTTCCAGTTTCCTGGCGATCTCAAGCAGCGGATCCTGAACACCGAGATGATCCAGCAGCCGATCACATGCTTCCTTGATGATCTTGGCCCGGGGATCGTAGTTTTTGTACACACGATGCCCGAAGCCCATCAGACGCACGGAAGAATTCTTGTCCTTGGCCAGTTTGACGAAGCCCGACACATCTCCATCATTCTTGTGAATCGACGCCAGTTGCTCGAGGACTGCCTGGTTTGCGCCCCCATGTCGAGATCCCCAGAGTGCTGTGATCCCTGCAGCGATGCACGCATAGAGGTTTGTCATGGCACTCCCGGCCATCCGAACCGTGGCCGTGGAACAGTTCTGCTCATGATCTGCATGAAGGATCAGCAACAAGTTGAGAGCACGCTCCACTTCTGGATCCACATGGTAAGGCTCTGCCGGGACCCGGAACATCATGTGAAGAAAGTTACCGCAGTATGAGAGGGAATTATCCGGATAGACGAATGGCTGACCAATCGACTTCTTGAATGAGAAAGCAGCCAGCGTTCTGACCTTGGACAACAGTCTGCAAACGGTCAGATCGATGTTGTCGTCTTGCTCGGGATCATCGTTTTCGGTGTAGAAGGTCGAAAGTCCCAGCACCATCGCAGAAAGGATCGCCATCGGGTGCGCAGAGGATGGGAACCCCTCGTAAAAGTGACGCATATCCTCATGGATCATCGAATGACGACGAAGGGACTGACGGAACCGCTCGTACTCCTCCGGATTGGGGAGTTCTCCGTGAATCAGCAGGTATGAAGTCTCGACAAAGTTCGAGTTCGCAGCCAACTGTTCGATGGGGTATCCACGGTACCTGAGGATTCCCTCTTCTCCATCGATGAAGCAGATGGAACTTCGGGTCATCCCTGTATTCACGTAGCCAGGATCGAGAGTGATGTACCCACTCGTTTTCCGAAGGGCACTGATATCGATGCCTTTTTCTCCCTCGGACCCGGTGAACACCGGAAGTTCAACCTCTTGGCCATCGAGTTTGAGAATCGCTTTTTCGCTCGTCGTCTGCCCATCCATCGAGAGTTACATCCATCCATTCAACTGACCATCGGTGCATCAGCTGAGACTTCATGAGTCTTCTGCCTCCGGGATCGACCCGATCCGGAGTCGCAACAGTCTGTCTATCCGAAGGACCCACGAGGCTTCGCGGTCCACACCTCAGGTGAAACCGGGGGAGATCACACCGAGAGGCCCTGTGGGTCCGAAGTTGATCATCGTTGTAAATTCAGCCCGGAGCAAGGGGTTCCAATCCGCTCCTTCAACGTCGATTCAGGAATTCCCCGGTGAGGATCCTGGCTCGATGCTCCGATCCAGGTCATCCAGTTGCCAACCCGACAGCGAACGAGCGATGGGAACTCGTCGGCCCAATCCGAATGCCCGCGGTGAGACCCGCAAAATGGGTGCGGATTGGCGGCGCTTGTGCTCACTAGATTCGATCAGACCGATCACTCTGCGAACCATCTCGGCATCGTGACCTTGCTGCTGAATCTGCAGCCCCGACTGACGTCCCTCGATCCACGCTTCGAGCACTTCATCGAGCTGCTGGTAGGGAGGAAGGGTGTCCTCATCTCGTTGATGGGGGGCCAGTTCGGCGGATGGAGCCTTGTCGATCGTCTCCTGGGGGACTCTTCCTCGAAAACGCTCCAGCTGGGCTATCGCATACACCTCGCGCTTTCGAACATCTCCCAGAGGGGCCAGCCCTCCACACATATCTCCATAGAGAGTGCAATATCCCACCGAAAGTTCCGACTTATTTCCGGTCGCCAGCACCATCGCTCCCTGGCGATTGGCCACCGTCATCAACACCGTTCCGCGGATCCTCGCCTGCAAGTTCTCCTGCGCCACTCCCCACTCCCCCTCGCCGAGCAAGGGTTCCATGACGGAGCGGAGGGCCCGATAAGAGGAGTTGACGGAAATCTCTTCCAGATTGATGCCGAGTTTTTGCGCCAGATCCCGCGAGTCCTCGAGGCTCCCTCTGGAGGAGTACGGTCCAGGCATTGCAATTCCCATCACCTGATCTGCGCCCAGCGCTTCGACTGCCAGCAATGCGGTGACCGCCGAATCAATCCCACCGGAGAGTCCCAGCACCGCCCGATCGATGTGACACTTGTGGAAGTAATCGCGGATGCCCAGCACCAGCGCACTGGCGATCTCCTCCACCGGATCGAGATCGACCTCAACGGAAGGCTTCTGCCCGACCACACCGACCTGTTCCTCAAACGAGGTGAACTGCTCGAAGGATCGATCGGGGTGAGCCATCATGCTGGCACCGTCAAAGATCAGTTCTGTATTTCCGCCGACCAGGTTTGCCAGGACGATCGGAACTCCATAGCGAGCCGCCTGGTCTCGAAACAGTTGCCGGCGGACGCCACTCTTTCCTCGACGAAAGGGGCTGGCAGAAGGGCACAGGATGATCTCTGCTCCGGCATCGATCAATTCTTGCCCTGGATCGCGGCGGTAACTGATCTGCCCCGGCACACGAGAGGTCCAGAGGTCCTCACAGATGGCGATGCCGACAGCATGACCAGCGATCGAATGGACCTGTACCGGGCCTCCCGGCTCGAAGGTACGAGACTCGTCAAAAACATCGTAGGTCGGTAGCAAGACCTTGTCGGAATATGCCACCACGGCACCATTC
>CAVOEM010000266.1:0-3727 GCA_963694575.1 Planctomycetes bacterium UBA1146
GATCGCCCTGACGGACACCACTATCGATGCGAATCCCGTCCATCTGAGGCCACAGACACCGAGTCAATGTGCCTACCGATGGCAGGAAATCCGCCGCAGGATCTTCGGCGTTGATACGCACCTCGATGGCATGTCCGCAGGTCGAGTTCACCTCGAGATCGGACAGTCGAGCCTGGCCCGTGGCGACTTGCCACTGCAGTTCCACGATATCGACACCGTGCACCTGCTCGGTCACCGGATGCTCGACCTGGAGTCGGGTATTCATCTCGAGGAAATAAAATTGCTTTCCATCGAACAGGAACTCGACCGTGCCGGCTCCGCGATAGTGCACCGACTGCGCCAGTCTCCGGGCGGCCTCGTGCATGTCGCTGCGCTGGCGCGAGGGCAGGGAAGGTGCGGGAGATTCCTCGATCAACTTCTGGTGGCGTCGTTGCAGCGTGCATTCCCGATCCCCGAGGATCGCCACCTCGCCGAGACCGTCGCCGATCAACTGGACTTCGATGTGACGCGCCGGTTCGATCAGTTTCTCGATGAAGACCGAATCGTCTCCGAACGCCGCCAGTGCTTCTCGCTGCGCCGATTCGATCGACTCCTCAAGTTGCTTCAGATCGCGCACGATGCGCATTCCCTTCCCACCTCCACCGCGAGTCGCTTTGATCAGCAGTGGAGAGCCCCAACTTTCCAACTCACGCGTCCAGGAAGGGTCCTCTGTGCTATCTGGGCCCGGAGGAACGAGGCTCGGTGCGCAGGGGACTGCGGAGGCGAGAGCGAGCGCCCTGGCCTGAGTCTTGTCGCCCAGTTGGAGCACCTGATCGGCGGTGGGGCCGATGTAGGTCCAACCCTCTTGCTCGACCCTTCGGGCCAACTCGGGGCTCTCCGACAGGAATCCCCAGCCCGGATGCACGGCGTGTACCCCGACCTCGCGACCGGCTTGGATGATGCGATCGATGTCCAGGTAAGAGTGAGATGGAGTGGCGGGGCCAATCTCCCTGCTGTGATCGGCCGCTTCGACGAATCGTGCGCTACGATCCGCCTCGGAGTGGACCGCGACCGTCTCCAGCCCCAGCGCCGAAAGTGTGCGGATGATCCGGCAAGCACACTCGCCTCGATTCGCCACCAGAACCCGGCTCGGTGTCATGCGGAATCCTCATCGGCATTGTTTTCGTTCGTAAGTTTCTCGACCCATGGTGCAGACTTGCGTTGGAGGAATGAGTTCAGGCCAGACTGGCCCTCTTGACTGGCTCTGCGAGCGGCGATTCGATCGGCGGTGTATTCTGCCAGCGAGTCGGGAGAGGGAATGCCCGAGACCTCGCGGATCAGGCTCTTGGCTTCCTGTACCGCTTCCGGAGCGCTGCTGAGAATCTCCTCGACCAGCTGATCGATGCGTGAGTCCAGTTGGTCGATCTCGCAAACCTCGTGAACCATGCCGATTCTCAGCGCATCCTCGGCTCCGAATCGTTCGCCGGTAAGGAAATAGCGACGTGCCTGAGCGGCGCCGATGCGTGCCACCGCATGGGGCGAGATGACGGCGGGCAAGATGCCCAGCTTGACCTCGCTGAAGGCAAAAATGCAGTCGTTGGAGGCGACTGCGATGTCGCTGGCACAGACCAGTCCGGCGCCGCCGCCGAGTGCGGCACCGTGAGCTCGCACGATCACCGGGCAGCGTGCGTTGGAGATGGAAGAAAACATTCGTGCCATGCGCAGTGCATCTTTGCGATTGTCGTCGGTCGAGAGCTCGATCGATGCTCGCATCCAGTTCACATCGGCACCGGCAGAGAAGATCGTTCCCTCGCCGGAGAGCACGATCACTCGCACCGTTGGATCGGAATCGAGGGAGTTGAAACTGTCGTGCAGTGCCGCAATCAACTGTCCATCGAAGGCATTGCGTACCTCGGGTCTGGCGAGAACCACATCGGCTCGCGAGCCGTTACGGGTCACCTTCAGGTGGTTTGAGAGTTGGTTCATCTGTCACTCCTCTACATCCGGTAGATACCGATCTTGCGTGGCTCCAGTGGGGCGCAGGAAGCCGCTTCGATTCCCAGCCCCAGTACATCGCGAGTTGCGGCGGGGTCGATGATTCCATCATCCCAGAGGCGGGCGGTGGAGTACCAGGCACTTCCCTCGTGCTCGTATCGCTGGAGGATCGGGTCGGTGATCTCCTGCTGTTGCTTTTTGGTCAGTTTTTGGCCCGATTCAGCCAGTTGGTCCATCTTGATGTGGAGCAGCACCTCGGCGGCTTGTTCCGCACCCATCACCGAGATACGAGCATTGGGCCACATCCACATCTGACGAGGTTGAAATGCACGTCCACACATCCCGTAATTCCCGGCGCCGTGCGACCCTCCGATCACCACGGTGAAGCGCGGCGATGGCGAGTTTGCGACGGCATGAACCAGTTTCGCCCCGTCCTTGGCGATTCCGCCCCTTTCATACTCCTGACCGACCATGAAGCCAGTGATGTTCTGGAGGAAGATGATGGGAAAGCCGCGGGTCGAGCACAGTTCGACGAAGTGAGTGCCCTTGAGGGCCGATTCACTGAAGAGAACACCGTTATTGGCGACGATGCCGACACGATGACCATGAATTCTGGCAAATCCACACACCAGGGTGGTGCCGTACAGTTGCTTGAATTCATCGAACTCACTGGCGTCGACGATCCTGGCAATCACCTCGCGCACCTCGAACGGCTGTCGTGGATCGGAAGGGATGATGGAGGAGAGTTCGGCAGGATCGTAGAGGGGTGGTTCGGTAGGCTGGAGGTCGAAGCCGGGGCGCGATTGCGGCGGCAACGAGCGGAAGATGGTTCGAGCTCTGAGCAGCGCGTCCTGATCGTTCTCTGCCAGGTGGTCGGTGACGCCGCTGATCCGGCAATGGACATCTCCACCGCCGAGTTGCTCGGCGCTCACCTCCTCGCCAGTCGCGGCCTTGACCAGCGGTGGGCCTCCAAGAAAGATAGTTCCCTGGTTCTTGACGATGATCGACTCGTCGCTCATCGAGGGAACATAGGCACCCCCAGCGGTGCAGGAACCCATCACCACGGCGATCTGCGGAATTCCCTGAGCACTCATCCTGGCCTGATTGTAGAAGATCCTGCCGAAGTGGTCGCGGTCGGGGAAAACTTGATCCTGCATCGGCAAGAAGGCGCCGCCGGAGTCGACCAGGTAAATGCAGGGGAGTTGATTTTGCTCGGCGATCTCCTGCGCCCGAAGATGTTTCTTGACCGTCAGCGGGTGATAACTGCCGCCCTTGACCGTGGCGTCGTTGGCGATGATTACCGCCAGTCGATCCTCGACCTGACCGATTCCAGTGACGATGCCGGCCGAGGGAAGAGGGGAGTCGTAGACCTCATGGGCACACAGACTCGCCACCTCGAGGAATGGCGAATCCTCGTCGATCAGCGCAGCGATCCGATCCCTGACCAGCATCTTGCCCCGTGCCTGGTGGCGCTCGATGGCACCCTGGCTCCCGCCGGAACGAACTGATTGGAGATCCGCGCGCAATCGTCCCAGCAGGTCCTCCATCGCCTGGCGCTGGTCGGTCGCGCAGCGGTCAGCGGTGGGGAGAGGCGAACCGATCGTGGTGGTCATGCAGCATCCTCTTTCCTGGTCGAAGAATAGGGAACTGGACGGGGATCGGCAAGGGGTCCGGTTTACAGGAGTCCTCTCTGGCCATCCGGGCTGTTCCCGGATCGACCAGCGGATAGGCTGGCAAGTACGAGAAAGAGGTC
>CAVOEM010000267.1:0-3719 GCA_963694575.1 Planctomycetes bacterium UBA1146
TCCAGGATTCGACAGTTGGTTCGAACAACAATCCGATACCGGAGTCACCGAGGATGATGCTCGATACGGCCTGCGCAGCAAATTGCGCCGCATGATCGAAGATGAACGCGGCACCCAGTTCGCCTGCGACTATGTCGAGGATGTCCAGTTGCAGAGTGCCATTCTTGAACTGCTCGGCAGCCTCGGCACCGAGGTTTCGACAATTCCTCAGTACGTCGACCTGGTGACCAAGGAAGCCAAAGAAGCCAAGGGTGAGAGCCTGTAGCCTCTACGATATCGCTTCAGCGAAAGAAACCGGGGGAAGGATGCTCTGGCATCCTTCCCCCGGTTTTCTGATGACAGATCTGGATTCGAAATCTCCAGCGCAGCTGTCGATCTCGCTGAAGATCAATCCTCTACTTCGTATTCCTTGTGGCCACTCTTCTCCAGTTCAGAGATTTCCTTCATGGTAGTTGCGGCCTCTTCCAACTTGCCATCGATCAACAGTTTCTCGACCTGCAGCCACTTTTCCAGCACCTCGATCAGACGCTTGCGGTAATCCGCCTTCATCCGAGCCTGTGCTTCCCCCTCGAGCTTCAATGCCGCAGAGGGAACCAACTTCTTCGCCTCCACCACACCCTTCTGCGCAATCGAGATCGCAAGGAGAGCGGCATCGACTTGCTTCTTGCGCAGTGCGCGGCGAACCGCTTTTCCTCCCCGGTGAATCTCTTCCATCGCCTGCTCGATCGCCTCATCCGGCCCATCTTCTGCGGTGGAATCGAGATTCTCGGAGTTCAGCAGGTTCGAGGTTCGCTTCGATTGCCCGGCAACATCGAGATTGCCATCGTGATCTCCATTCGCCACAGGAGCACTGAAACTGACCATGCCAAGTAACAGCGCGGTGCTAAGCCCCAAGGTCCAGATCAACATGGTGATGGTCATCGTGGATTTCATCGGATCTTCTCGTTTCTTGGATTGAGTTCAGGATTGAAGGTTGCCCACACTGATTCGCAGCCATGGACCCTACTCCGCAAGAATGTGCGCATCACAAATGGGTCCAGGATTCGCGGATCAACTGTATTCACTCCAGGGCTTGACCAGCATCTGTTGAGGATCTCGGATTTCCCACAGTGCCTCGACCAGCAGGTTCGCCGCCTGGATGTTGGTCAACATACTGATGCCATAGTCCACCACCTTGCGGCGGATCAGGTATCCACTCGTCAGATCCTTGCGTTCAAGACTACGAGGAACATTGATGACCAGGTCGATCCGCCCATCTTCAAGAGCCTCGATCACATTGGGAGACTGGGAGTCGAGAGGCTGATGGAGCATCGTCGACTCGATTCCATTCTGCTCCAGGAACAGATGAGTGTTCGGAGTGGCGTAGATCGGCAACCCCAGTTCCTCGATCTTGCGTGCACTGTCGAGGAAGGCCGCCTTGCTCTCGATGGTGCCGGTCGACAACAACACGCCCTTTTTCGGCAAGTTGAACCCGACCGAGATCAGTGCCTTCAGATAGGCTTCCTCGACAGTGTCACCGAGGCAGGCGACCTCGCCGGTGGAAGACATCTCCACTCCCAGTAATGGATCCGCACCCTTGAGACGGGAGAAGGAAAACTGAGGTGCCTTGACGCCAACAAAGTCGAACTCGAACGCCGACTTCGAGGGCGATTCGACCTTTTGCCCCAGCATCGCACGCACCGCATAGTCGATGAAATTCTCCTTGAGAATCTTCGAGACGAACGGGAAGGAGCGAGACGCTCTCAGATTGCACTCGATCACCTTGATGTGATTGTCACGAGCGATGAACTGGATATTGAAGGGACCGGTGATCGAGAGCGCTTCCGCGATCCCCTTGGCGATCCGCTTGATCCTCCGAGTCGTCTCGAGGTAGAGACGTTGCGACGGGAATACCATCGTGGCATCGCCAGAGTGAACCCCGGCATTCTCGACATGTTCACTGATGGCATAACAGACCATCTTGCCATCCTGGGCCACTCCGTCCAGTTCGATTTCTTTGGCCCCGGCGATGAACTTCGATACCACCACCGGATGTTCGCGAGAAACATCGGCAGCGGCCTTGAGGTAGATTTCCATCTCCTCGTCCGAGTGCGCCACACTCATCGCAGCACCACTGAGTACATAGGATGGACGGATCAGTACCGGGTAACCACAGCGTTCCGAAAAGGAACAGGCATCTTCAATGCTGGTCAACTCACGCCACTCGGGCTGGTCGATCCCCAGGTCGTCGAGCAATGACGAGAATCGCTCACGATTCTCTGCTCGGTCGATGCTGTCGACCTCGGTCCCGAGAATCTTGACTCCCCGACTTCCCAGAGGAACCGCCAGTTGGTTGGGAATCTGACCTCCGACGCTGATCACGACCCCTTGGGATCGCTCCAGTTCAACGATGTCGAGTACTCGCTCAAGCGACAACTCCTCGAAGTAGAGGCGATCGCAGGAGTCGTAATCGGTAGAGACGGTTTCAGGATTATAGTTGATCATGACGGTGCGATGGCCGGCGCGAGCCAGTGCTTCCACCGCGTTGACGGCGCACCAGTCGAACTCGACCGAGGAGCCGATCCGGTAGGCACCCCCACCCAGCACCACGAAAGGAGCGGGGTCCCTCGGAACGACATCGTGGGTGGATCCGTTGTAGGTCATGTAGAGGAAATTGGTCTGCGCTGGATACTCTGCTGCCAGTGTATCGATCTGCTTCACCACCGGACGGATTCCCAGTTCCTCACGACGATCTCGCACATCGAGAGCGGCCTGATAACCAGACGGAATCGGATCGGGTCGATCGAGAGAGCGAGCGACCTGGTTATCACTGAATCCCAGTTCCTTGGCATTGCGCAGTAACGATGGGGGAAGCTTCTCGAACGAGTAGTTCTCGATCTTCTTCTGACAGATTGCCACATCGCGCACTCTTTGCAGGAACCATGGCGTGATCTTGGTCAGTTCGTGAACCTTTTCAACACTCCAGCCACGCTTGAACGCCTCACCGATGGCAAAAATTCGCTCCTCCGTGGGCACCTCAAGCAACTGGTGAAGATCATCCTCTTTGAAATGATTTCTTGCTGAAACCAGTCCATGAGCGCCGACACCGAGCATTCGACAAGCCTTCTGCAAAGCTTCCTCGAACTTGCGGCCGATCGACATCACCTCCCCGACGCTCTTCATCTCGCTCCCGAGACTGGTCGAGACACGACGGAACTTCTTCAGGTCCCACCGAGGCATCTTGATGACGCAGTAGTCGAGTGCCGGCTCGAAGCAGGACGAGGTGACCTTGGTGATGGAGTTGGGAACATCGATGAGACAGTATCCCAGAGCCAGTTTTGCCGCGACAAAGGCGAGTGGGTAGCCGGTCGCCTTCGAAGCCAGGGCAGACGACCGGGAAAGGCGCGCATTGACCTCGATGATCCGGTACTCGTCACTCTGAGGATGCAGTGCAAACTGCACGTTACATTCCCCGACCACTCCCAGGTGGCGAATCAACTCGATCGAGATCGATCGAAGGCGATGGTAGTCGTGATCACTGAGTGTCTGAGAAGGAGCCACCACGATGCTCTCGCCGGTGTGGATCCCCAAGGCATCGATGTTCTCCATATTGCAGACCGTGATGCAGTTATCCTGGGCATCGCGGACCACCTCGTACTCGATCTCTTTCCAACCTTCCAGATACTCCTCGACCAGGATCTGTGGAACGTTGGCGAAGGCATTGTTAGCCATCTCGGTCA
>CAVOEM010000268.1:0-3655 GCA_963694575.1 Planctomycetes bacterium UBA1146
TCAGAAATGGCATCAGCGAAGCACCTCGGACTGCCCCAGAAATGCCGGTAGCTTTCCACCGATTCCCGCTCCAGTGGTCTTCTCTCCACTTTCGCGAGCCTCTTCCACCGTCTCCAGAAACTTGTCCTCGAGACTTCTGGTTCCTGGGCCCATCGACACGACCTCGATTCCAGATTTCTCGATCTGGCGGCGCGCCTCGGCAAGGATCTCATCACCCGGATTGGATGTGACCCACAGGGCTCGATCGTCACGAGCGAGAATTTCCTCGATCGACCCCGACGTCTGGACCTTTCCTCCATAGAGTATCGATACCCGGTCGCAGACCTGTTCGACATCTGCCAGCAGATGACTGCTGATGAGAATTGTTTTTCCCCTCTGCTGTAGTTCACCGATCCAGTCCTTCATCTCCCGGACTCCGAGTGGATCGAGTCCGTTGGTCGGCTCGTCGAGGATCAAGATATCCGGATCATGGATCAGTGCCTGAGCGATTCCAATCCGCCGCTGCATCCCCTTGGAGTAATCCCCGATCTCTCGGTCTCCGGCACCTTGGAGCCCGACCATCTCCAGCAGATCTCCAATCCGTCCCTTGCGTTGAGAATGGGGAACCTTGGCGAGGCTCGCCGAGAGATCCAGCATCTCCCAGCCGGTCAGAAAGGGATAAAAGACCGAATCCTCCGGGAGGTACCCGATTCGATTCTTGATCTCTGCGGTTCCTGGGGGCTTCCCCAGCACCGAGACCTCTCCTTTGCTGGGAAAGAGCAACCCGAGCAAGATCTGGATGGTGGTCGACTTCCCCGATCCGTTGGGGCCCAGCAGTCCAAAGACCTCCCCTGAATAGATGGTCAGGTCCACCTCTCGAAGAGCCTCGACCCGGGGTCGCAGCCAAAAATCACGGAAGACCTTGCGCAGGCCTCGTACCCGGATCACTTCGACTTCTTGTCGAACTTCAGACTCCTCGATGGCGGTCATCGTCACTCCTCTTTCCCTGGGCTCCAGGTTTGAGAGTATACTCACAAGCCCGGATGTCCGGGAGAGTGCACTCAAAACATCCAACCTTCAAGATGCACCTGTGGAGAAGGAGACAGCCTGGATACCGTATCCGCCTGGTGGCGAATCTCCCTGGCCGCATTTCGAGAAGGGCTTCGTCCCTCCTTTCACGCAGCGATGCTGCTGGTAGGAATCGGATTGGTCGGCATTTCACCACTGCTGAGTGCGTTTGCCCTCGGCGATGAGGATTTGCTGCTGGTCGACCTCTCTCTCAGCACGATGCTTGCCTGCGGCCTGTTCCTTGGTGCCTTCACCGCAGCGTCCAGTCTTGGAGACGAGATACGTCGCAAAACAGTGATGGTCCTGCTCAGCAAACCGGTCACTCGAACCACGGTGCTACTCGGCAAGTTCACTGGAATCGCGCTGGCACTCTCGATGGCGCAACTGTCGTGGATGGCAACCCTCGCGCTGGCGATCCGTCATCGATCCATCCATTCCCAACTGGTCGAAGATCAGGCACCGGTTCTATGGGTCAGCATCGCTGCGGTCCTGATCTCGCTACTCCATGCGGCGTGGGCACACCGTAGAGGAGCCAGTTTCCCAGCGATGTTGTCACGCAATTGCATGGTGACACTGGTGGCCGCTGCCATCGGGATGTGGTGCTGGGGACCAGACGGCTCATTCCGCTGGCCGACCACCGAATTCGATTCCGATCTCCTGTGGGCGATGCTACTGGTCCACGAGGGGGTGCTGGTCCTGGCTGCGGTGGCGTTGACCGCTTCCACTCGACTTCCGACTCCTGCGACCATTGCTCTGTCCTTGGCGACCCTGTTCTCGAGTGTGGTGATCGGTTCTCTCTTGAGGGGCTCTGGCTGGGCCCGATGGGTTCCTGACCTGCAGCGCCTGTGGGTCTCTGACGGATTGATTCGAGGGGGACAGTTGTCAGGTTCGACGGTGGCCTGGGCGAGCCTTTGGGCGGGAGTGACTCTCTGTTCGGTGCTGTGCCTCGGGGTCGCCCTGTTCGCCCGTCGTGATGTCAGTTGACGATCAGAAGGGCCGTCGTCCCGAAAGTGTCTTGAAACGTGCACTGGTATATTTCCAGCCCACCCCCGCCTCTCGCGCGGCTTGCCCCTGGATCTCGAGAACCCATACCGGTTTACCTGCGGGTTTATTGCGACGCTCAAACTCCACTCGAGCCAGAACAGTCGCAGTAGTGGCTTGCTCCTCGGGACCGTCGAATTGCACCACCACCTGCTCCTCGAGAATTGAGGCGTGCCAAAGAAAGGACCGATCCCTCGGATCACGCTCCCTCAAGAAAATCCTCACCAGCGCTGCCCGAAACGAATTCGAATCGAGCGAGTATTCAGATTCCTGGAAGTTCTCCGAGCAGTGACGGAGTACATCTCCTGCATATTGGGAATTGAAACCGTCTCTCATCTCCAAGATGGACTGGACCAGTTGCTCCTGCGGGCTGGAGGAGCCACCGAAGAAGAGCACCGACACCAGTAACAGGACGATTCCCAGGGGAACTCCCAGGCGCAAGATGAGGCGAAGTAGGCTATCCACCGATCTCATGCATTCGACGGCTTGCGTGGATTCCTTCATCGAGGGCATGCCCGACCGGCTTGAGGAGGATCGATTGTCGAAGGGCATGGCTGACCGCCTCGACCCCTCCTCCTCCTCGGATGACTGCCCTCAGATCCGCTTCGTCATCTCTCAACAGGCACAGTAGCAATTTCCCCTCAGCAGAGAGCCGAACGCGATTGCATGCGGAACAAAAGGGATCGCTGACCGGACTGATGAAACCGACGGTCCCGATCCCGTCGGAAAACTGATAGTTGCGACTTTCATCCGACGGGTGGGTCGCGGGCAACGGAATCAATGGACCGATACTATCGGTGATCATCTCCATCGTCTCCTCTGAAGAAACCACCTTAGAGAGTGCCAATTTGGATTCGTCACCATCTCCCATCGGCATCAATTCGATAAATCTCACACCCCAGGGCCGAGTGAGAGTTTGTCGTGCCATTTCCACAACATCGGTATCGTTGTCTCCCCGCACCACGACCGAATTGAGTTTGATAGGAGTCAGGCCCGCATCCTCAGCCGCTTCGATCCCTGCCATGATTTTCTGCACATCGGCAAATCTCATCACCTGGCGAATCCGTACTTCGTCGAGGGTATCGATGTGGATATTGACTCGATCCAGTCCCGCATCCTTCAAGTCTCTCGCCATCTTTGGCAGCAAGATTCCATTGGTCGTCATGCCGATCTCGGCATCCGGACCCTCCGCGCGGATTCCAGCCACCACTTCGATCAGATCACGCCTCAGTGTCGGCTCTCCCCCGGTGATCCTGAACTTGCGAAACCCACAGGAGACTGCGGCTCTGGCCACCAGAGAGATCTCATCTGCAGTCAGCAAGTCCTCATCTGGGACAAACCTGAGGCCTTCCAACGGCATGCAATAGGAGCAGCGTAGATTGCAACGGTCCATCACCGATATGCGGAGGTAATCAATAATTCTTCCATGGCCATCACGCGGCATTCCAGCTCCCTTGGATCGATGGGGTTTTCAGCCTCACGACTCACATCTACTCATCTACTCATCTACTCATCTACTCATCTACTCATCTACTCATCTACTCATCTACTCATCTACTCATCTACT
>CAVOEM010000269.1:0-3621 GCA_963694575.1 Planctomycetes bacterium UBA1146
GGTCACATTACCCTTTTACATCTTCTACTCGATGTTCGGGTTCCAGCGAGTCGGAGATCAGATCTGGGCGATGGGAGATGGGCGAGGACGTGGCTTCCTGCTCGGCGCCACCGCCGGAAGAACCACCCTCAACGGCGAAGGTCTCCAGCATCAGGATGGACACAGTCCCCTGTTCGCCTCCGCCTTTCCCTCCTGTGTCACCTACGACCCATCCTTCGCCTATGAACTGGCGGTGGTGATCGAGGAGGGGATGCGCAGGATGGTCGCCGAAGAAGAGGATGTGTTCTTCTACATCACCCTCTACAACGAAAACCTCGACATGCCAGCGATGCCAGAGGGCTGCAAGCAGGGCATTCTCGATGGCCTCTATCGTCTCGATGAGGCTCCCGAGGGCGATGGGCCGGTGGTGCGTCTGCTCGGTAGCGGGCCGATGCTGCCACTGGCACGCGCTGCGGCCACTTCCCTGCTCGAAAACCACAAGGTTCGTGCCGAAGTCTGGTCCGCCACCTCCTATCCGGAGTTGCGCAAACAGGCGCTCGAAGTCGACCGCTGGAATCTGCTGCACCCGAGTGAAGAACTGAGAGTTCCTCGGGTCACCGAACTGCTCGGCACATCCGATGACCCGGTCATCGCGGTGACCGACTACATGAGGGAACTGCCCGATCTGGTGCGTCCCTGGGTCCAGGCTCCTTGGCACAGTCTCGGAACCGACGGATTCGGAAGATCAGACACCCGGGAACAGTTACGACGATTCTTCGAGATCGACCAGGCGGCGATCGAAGTGGCGGCACTCTCCACGCTGGTCCGCAGCGGCGCCATCGAAGCGAAGCAACTCGAATCGGCACTTCAAAGACTCGACATCGATCGGGAATCTTCCGCTCCCTGGACCCGCTAGATCGATCCTCGATCCAGCGGACCACGACACGAGCGGAAACCTGCTCGAAGGGCGAGATCCAAAAACAGGGTCCGGACGCCAGCAACTGACGACCGGACCCTGAGTTGAGAACTTCGATTCTGGGCGCTGAAACCGATCAGTATCGGTAGTGGTTCGCCTTGTAAGGGCCTTCCTTCGGAATTCCAAGGTAGTTCGACTGCACATCCGACAACTCCGTCAATCGCACACCAAGTTTATCCAGGTGAAGACGCGCCACCTTCTCATCGAGGGTCTTCGGCAGCACGTACACGCGGTTCTGGTACTTCTCGCCGAACAGGAACAGTTCAATCTGTGCCATCACTTGATTGGT
This sequence comes from Planctomycetes bacterium UBA1146, assembly GCA_963694575.1. Lineage (GTDB taxonomy): Bacteria > Planctomycetota > UBA8108 > UBA1146 > UBA1146 > QNYK01. The sequence goes on from CAVOEM010000269.1 coordinate 1,245, forward strand.
GAAGGAGGCACTCATGACGAAGGACGGATGGCCCGTGGCACAACCAAGATTCATCAGGCGACCTTCCGCCAGCACGATGATCGAGTGTCCATCGGGAAAGTTCCACAGATCGACCTGATTCTGATGCTCCTGCGGGTTCTTCAGATTTTCACAGACGATGCCATCGACCGCGGCCAAACCGGCCATGTCGATTTCATTATCGAAGTGGCCAATATTCGAGACGATGGCGTTGTTCTTCATTCGCTTCATATCATCGACACAGATGATGTCTCGATTCCCGGTGGTAGTGACAAAGATATCGCCATCCTCCACCACGTCATCGAGGTGAACCACCTGGTAACCATCCATCGCGGCTTGCAGAGCGCAGATCGGATCGATCTCGGTGATCACGACCCGAGCTCCCTGTCCCCTGAGGGCCTGGGCACAACCCTTTCCGACGTCTCCAAAGCCGAGCACTACACAGGTTTTTCCGCTGAGCATCACGTCCGTGGCACGGCACAGCCCGTCGACCAGTGAATGCCGGCAACCATAGAGGTTGTCGAACTTGCTCTTGGTCACCGAATCATTGACATTCATCGCAGGGAACAACAGCGTCCCCGCCTCTTCCAACTGGTAAAGACGGTGGACTCCGGTAGTGGTCTCCTCGGTCACTCCCTGAATGCTGTCGGCGATGGTTGTCCATTTCCCCGGTGCTTCCGTGAGGCTGACCTTCATCATCTCGAGGACATACTTCCATTCCTCAGGATCGCTCTCATGGAACTCGGGAACTCGGCCGGCCTGTTCGAACTCACGTCCCTTGAGCACCAGCATCGTCGCATCACCACCATCATCGAGAATCATGTTCGGTGGACCATCGGGCCAGGTCATCGCCGACACCGTGCACTCCCAGTACTCCTGAAGAGACTCTCCCATCCAGGCAAAAACCGGGACTCCCCTGGGCTCCTCGATGGTGCCCTCTGGACCGACCACCGCCGCCGCTGCGGCATGATCTTGGGTCGAGAAGATGTTGCACGAAGCCCAGCGAACTTCAGCACCGAGATCCACCAGAGTCTCGATGAGCACGGCAGTCTGGATGGTCATGTGGAGAGAACCGGAGATGCGTGCACCAGCAAGGGGCCGCTTCCCCTTGTACTCCTGACGAAGACTCATCAAGCCGGGCATCTCCTCCTCGGCGAGACGGATTTCTTGACGGCCAAATTTGGCCAGTGCCAGATCCTTGACGCGATAATCGATTCCCTGTCGGGTCTCCTGGGTGGGCATGCTGGCCCCTTTCCTGATGTTCGGTGTCATCGCATGTCCCCGAGTGCGCTAAAGGCAGCGGGATTCGATCGATCGACAAGTGGATCACGACGGAGTCGTAATTGAGTCACTATGCAGATCACGCTCGGATGTTAACTGGAGGAAAAGCCATCATCGAGCCACTCTGAAAACTTCGGACCCACTTCTGAGCGACTTCCGAGGGCTCTCGATCGGCTTACAGCCGCGATTCAACCCAACTGCGGATCTTCTCGATCTGGGGCTGTTGGGATCCTACCGACTCCTCGGGGTCAAAATCGGGTGGAGAATCAGAGAAGAGCGATCGAATCCCCTGGTAACCGAGCATTCTCAGATCGTAGTGCTTCGATTGCAGATCCTCGACCATCAGACGAGCAGACTTCTGCAATCCCAGTTGGAGTGCGGCGCGAATTGCGGTTTCCCTCAGGACTGGATCTCCAGCCGCAGCTTCTGCGATTCCGATCAGTTCATCCCCCGCCTCGGGCAATTGATCCTCGCCAATTTCCCGGGCCCGGCTCCAGGTCCGGTACCAATCCGCCATCTCCTCGGGATCCGAGAAACCATTGGGGCGGATCGACTCCTCGCAGCGATCGAGAATTTTGCGGACCCCTCGGCTGTTGACCTTTTCTCGGACCAGAGCCAGATAGGGAACCATGGTGGGACGCCTCCAACTAGGAAGCGATTGCGCCATCTCCTCCAGCATCCGCAGCATCTGAGGGTGCGGCCGAAGCCTCAATGTTCGAACCAGACTGGGGAGATGGACCGAGGTTCCGAGGCGTGGGATCAAGACCCATTCGTCAGAGGACTGTTGCCCCGCCCGAACACCTCCTGTGTAGATCACCACATCTCGAGGACCACGGGTCAGCAATGCACTGGCGCGTTTCAGAATCAGCAGAGCGAATGAGGTATTGAGTCGATCGGACTCGCCAGGATATGAATTCTCACCGTCACTCCAATTCCCTTCATTCTGTTGCCGATCCAGCAGATAATCACTCATCTCCAGATACCAGTCATGCTCACCAAAGGTATGCACTTCTCCGAGATCGCCGACCTTTTCGAGGCTGTACATTCCGTAAAAATTATCATGCGGCTTCCAGTCCGC
>CAVOEM010000270.1:0-3528 GCA_963694575.1 Planctomycetes bacterium UBA1146
CATGACCAGCGATCGAATGGACCTGTACCGGGCCTCCCGGCTCGAAGGTACGAGACTCGTCAAAAACATCGTAGGTCGGTAGCAAGACCTTGTCGGAATATGCCACCACGGCACCATTCTCGATGATGGCTGTACTGTTATGAACCGGCCGGGCGGCACCCTCGTCACTGCGCCGCAGCGTCCCCACGACCACCGGAGGTTGCCCCTTTAACCGGTTCGCCAGGGTGTCGGTGGCACGCTCAACCGCAGCCACGAAATCTTCTCTCGTGACCAGATCGAGCGGCGGATAGCCACAGATCGCCAGTTCCGGAAAGAGCACCAGTTGCGCCCCGGCGGCGGATGCACTCTCCACGGCAGTGACGATCCGGTCGCAGTTGCCGACCAGATCTCCCACGGTAGTGTTGATCTGTCCGATGGCGATGCGCACGGTCAGATTATCCCATCATCCGAAAACCACCGTCGACGTAGATGACTTCCCCGGTGATTCCGCTGGCCAGAGGAGAGAGAAGGAAAGTCGCGGCATTTCCCACCTCTTCGGTGGTCACTCCTCGACCGAGTGCGGCTCTCTTCTCGACCTCATCGAAGATATCGGAAAACCCACTGATTCCCCGGGCTGCAAGAGTCTGGATCGGTCCGGCGCTGATGGCGTTGACCCGAATGTCCCGTTCTCCGAGATCCATCGCCAGATATCTCATGCTCGCCTCGAGACTCGCCTTGGCCACTCCCATGACGTTGTATCCGCGCATCGCCCGCTGCGACCCGAGATAACTGAGGGTGATCATCGAGGACCCCGGTCCCATCCGGCTGGCGGCCTCTCGAGCCAGTCGGGTGAAGGACCATGCACTGATATCATGAGCCTTCAGCCAACCTTCATGACTGGTGTCGATGTAGGAGCCCTCCAGATCCTCCTTGTCGGCGAATCCAATCGAGTGCACGAGGAAATCGAGCCCGCCCCACTTCTCATCGACAGCGGCGAAGAGTGCCTCGATCTGAGAGTCATCGCTGACATCACAGGGCAGTAGCAGTTCCGCATCGACGGTCTCTACCAGAGGCCGCACGCGGCGCTCGAGTCGATCTCCCTGGTAGGTGAAACCGAGTCGAGCTCCACCCTGATGGAGCACCTGGGCGATTCCCCAGGCGATGCTGCGATCGTTTGCGACGCCCAGGATCAATCCCCTACGCCCTGAGACACAATCGGCAAAGGCCATCGGGCCCCCTTTCTGGATCACCCTGATCCTACCCCTTGGAGCCATCTGAGGGGAGCGATCCGCTCCATCTCGGGTCCGATGAAAAACTGCCCCCAGCGACTTCCGAAGAAGTCGCTGGGGGCAGCAAAGAAACGGGTTCTAGCCGCAGCACGCACCGGGCTCACACCGATCTACAGTTGAGACCCTCTTGCAGCCGGTTCCTTCTTCTCCTGCGAAGAATCCGCGGCTTCGGAAATTTGCTCCGTGAAGGTGTAGAATCGCACTCCACCCTCGACGATGGAAGTGCGCGATGCTTGCCAACCGAAGTACTTTCTGAACAGCTCCGATTCAGGGATATTCTCCGGATCGAACAGGAATAGCATATTTTCGTCGCCACCAAGATCGGGAGCGATCAGTGGAAGAAGTCCCAGCAACGGGCGCAAAATGTCTGCGGCCTGGCTCAAGGACTCGCCGAGATTGGCCATGCTGATTCCATTACCCTGGGTCGCCTTCACCTTCGAAAAAGCAGCTGCAGTTCGCTTATCGGAACCAAAGGGAGATCCTCCCTCCCCATCGATAAGGCGCAGGGACGCCTGGACCTCCTCGGCCGCAGTCGAAAAGATCAACCAGTCCCCTTCGACACACCAGCTGGGCAGCACCGACGAGCCTTCACCGGCAAACTCTGGTGGCACATCTCCGAGAGGATCAAAGCTCCACAGGTCGCGACCCATGAACTCATCCTTCTGGAGGGCGGCGCCCATCAACTCGGGTCGCCCGAGCGAATCCATCAACTTGTCAAATGGTCCGCGATTCGCAAGTTTCATCCCGACCACGACGGGGAAACTGGGAGCTCCACCCCCCATCATCATCGCCATCGGATCGAAGGCGGACTCCCCCGCTTCCTGCGGAGGTGTGAAAAAACAGATGGTTCCTTCGATGGAGTCGACCAGTTCCATCACACCGACACCAGTGGTCATCTTGGCCATCTGGAGTCCGGCCTCCATCTCCGCAGCAATCTCCTCAGGATCGCGACCATCGAAAACTGCCGCGATGCCGATGACGATGTCAAAGATGTTTGAAAGTTCATATCTCACCAGAGAAAAATTACTGGTGCCTTCCGGAACAAATCCTGGAATGGTGATATCCGAGTTGGCTTGCGGAACCAGTCCGGTGACTCCCGGGCGTCCTTCCAGTCCCACAACGATATCGCTCCCGACCCCACCATCCTCGATGTAACCAGAACTCGCCAAGCCACAGATGGCTTCGAAACCAAGGGCTGCGATGATCTTGGATGGCGTCATATCGGGTTCGGTGGGTGAAAAATCCTGTCCAGGTAGAGGAGGTAGATCCTCTCCCGCCGACGACTCTCCAAATCCTGGTCCCGAATCACCCAATGCCATGTCCATCATCGGGATCAGGTTCCACAAGGCATCCAGATTCAGGAATGAATGAGTGGAGCCTCTCTTGAGATGGGTTTGAGCCAGTTTGTAAATTTCGGTCGAGTTGAACCTCTCCCCGACAGCGGTATCTCCCTCGGCGAGGTACTCTTCGAGCCCATTCTTGCTGGTGCCGATCAGATGGTGATCCTCGAATTGGCCGATATAGAGACCGACACCCGGCATCACCTCGATGCCGGAAAACTCGACATCTCCGATGCTGAACTTTCTCCTCGAAGCCGGTTGCCCTCCCGCTTCGATCATCGTCTGCATCTTTGTCAAAATCTCCTGGTGGACCACTCCAAACTCCGCCGGGCCGTGGAAGTCGACGATCAGGTCGGGCATCGGCATTCCCATATCCATCCGATAGCCGACTCCCAGCACGAACTCACCGGTCATCTGTTCTCCCAAGTTGGAAAGATGTTCCCAGACCATGGTGAGGTCATCCATCATCTCGGGCTGCTCCTCGAGGCCACCGCTGATCAGGCCACTGACGCCCGAGATCAATCTCTCGGCAGTCGCCTGAACACTCGGCTCATTGAAGAACCTGGCGTAGTCAGTATCTTGCCCCTGCTCTCGCTCCGTTTGCCAGTCATCGACGGTCCAGACCACCACCGAGTACTTTCCCAGTCGATCTCCGCCAGCATCTGCTGGAGAGGATCCTGCGGTCAGCAAGAGGGACGCAAACAACATTCCATAGATGAACTTGGATACCATTTCGGTATCTCCTTCCGCGGTGTTTCCCGCATCGGTTACCGGAGTTTGCGGGTCAATCTCCGGGTTGGTTTTTTCTCGGTGGCGGCAAGTAACGCACACCCGTATTCGGTTGGCTCTCGTCAAAGAGAAACGCTTCCCTACGATCTATGAAAAACTTGACCTGATCGAGAGGAATTGCAAAATTTAGT
>CAVOEM010000271.1:0-3500 GCA_963694575.1 Planctomycetes bacterium UBA1146
TGTTGCTCAATAAGCACCGCGACCGACTTCTTGTTCACAGGGCTATCAAACAACACAAAGTGACTGCTGTCAACCATGTTATGTCACTATAGTACCTTTCTAGTATTGACTTTCCCACGACAACCAATATGCGAAATCGGCCTGTTTGTTAGTCACGAAAGAGCCGATGGGACCCCGGAATCACTGAAAGTGATCCCATGCAATCGCCTGCTCGATTGTCCAGGGATGACTGGATATTTAAGCGTGATCACAGGGGATCTGGAATACAGGTAAGTTCGGTCTGATCGTGCAACCAGAGTCCCCCCGGGGTGGCTTTTTGTCACGAATCCGAGCTCCATCTCTCGAGTTTCTTGGATTATTTCTTTCAATCCTTCCCACGCATGGCTCACCTAGCTCCCCGGAATTCGTTCTCATGGGTCACGATCCAGCGGGAAGAACCCGCTCGATGCCGCTCAAAACGGCTCGTCTGGGATCCTCAAGGGGCTGGAAGAATCGTGTTGCGTCCCCGACGAGGGGAGGGAGAAGAGACCGCCTCCCCCGAGGCGAGGCTATCGTTCGGGGGGCGTTACTGTAGTTCGAAAGGCGTTACTGTAGTTCGGAAGGCGTTACTGTAGTTCGGAAGGCGTTACTGTAGTTCGGAAGGCGTTACTGTAGTTCGGAAGGCGTTACTGTAGTTCGGAAGGCCGTTGGAAGGCCGTTGGAAGGCGTTTCAGGTATGGATGTTGTTCCAGAGCGTTCCAGAACGTGTGCTGGAAAACGTGTGCTGGAAAACGTGTGCTGGAAAACGTGTGCGTCACAGGGAGAAGAAACTGGCGAACAGCGAAAGTGGCTACTTGGGCGTTTCTTGCGACTCTTCACCCTCTGGAGCCTCTTCTGAAGAGGCCTCGCCGCCATCCTCTGTTTCCTCAGCAATTTCAGCCACCGGCTCATCGGAGGAATCCGCAGCCTCTTCGACGGCATCGGCATCCTCTGCGGAAGCTTCTTCAACCCCTGCAGCTTCGCTGGTAGAATTGCGAGAGCGGCGATCTCCTTCGGGGTAGTCGTCATCCTCGCGTACATAGCCGAGATAGGCTTGAACAGTGGCATCCCCGAGACGAGGCTTCACCAGCCGCAACACTCGAGTGTATCCCCCCGGACGATTGCTGTAGTAGGGACCGATCTCATCGAAGAGCACCTGCACCACATCACGGTCACCGATCAGCGACATCGCTCTTCGAATGTTGTGAACCGTCTTGTTGCGAGAAAGTGAGATCAACTTCTCAATCTTGGGCTGGATAAATTTCGCCTTGGTGCGAGTGGTCACAATGTGACCTTTCCCCTGCCATTCGATGACAAAAGCACGCATCAAGTTCTTTGCGAGCGCCTTTCGGTGGCTACTCGTCCGATTCAGTTTTTTTCCTGCTACGCGATGACGCATCGAAATACTCCTGCAGCGGGACCCTGGATGACTATCCGGGGATCTGACCCAGTTCGAGATTGAGATCGACCAATTTCACCTTCAACTCTTCGAGTGAGGTCTGGCCAAAGTTACGGATTCTCAGGAGATCATCCTCCCGCAATCGAATTAGTTCTCTCAGCGTCGAGATGTTCATCGATTCGAGACAGTTCGACGCCCTCACCGAGAGTTCCAGCTGGGAGAGTGGCATATCGAGTAACTGCCTCGTCTCATCATCTTCAGTCTGAGGCAGTTCGATGTCTGGAATCCTCGGCTGAAGGACTTCCGATCCGAGTTCAAAGTACTTGACCACTGGAGTGAGATGCTTGCGCAAGATCTTTCCAGATTCGACCAGCACACTGTCAGGATCAACGGTCCCGTTGGTCCAGATTTCCAGGAGCAACTTGTCGTAGTTGGTCAGTTGTCCGACACGAGTCGCCTCGACCCGGTAACGAACTCGGTGAACCGGCGAAAAGGTCGAATCCAACCAGATCAAACCGATGTCCTTCTGGTCTCCCGAATTTTCAGACGCAGTCGTGTATCCCCGCCCGATCCGAGCCTTCAGTACTGCCGAGAATTCGACGTCCTGGGTCAGGGTAGCAATGATCTGATCGGGGTTGTGAATCACAACACCTTCGCCATGTTCGATGTCTCCAGCCGTGATCGCTCCGGCTCCGGACTTTCGAATCGTCATCTCCGCTTCCTCGACCTCACGCAGTTCTACCAGAACCTGCTTGAGATTGAGTACCACATGAGAGATGTCCTCGAGGACTCCCTCCTTGGTCGCGAACTCATGGTCCACACCTTCGATCCGTGCTTGCACCAGAGCCGCACCTTCGATCGATGAGAGGAGAACTCTCCGCAGGCTATTTCCTACGGTATGTCCAAAACCTCTCTCGAAGGGCTCGATGATGAACTTCCCGTAATTGGAAGAACTCGACTCCTGCTCGCACTCGACCCGGTTCGGCAGTTCGAATTCTCGCCAACGAACTCGCATCGACATGGGTTGGGCTCCCTTCTCGCGGCAGCGGGGAAATCACCCAGCACCACAAGGACTCTTGAATCTAAAAAAAATCACTCCCCTAGCGGGAACTAAACTCGACGATGTAGGCCTCCTGGATCGGGATCGCCACATCCTCGCGTGCGGGAGACCTGGTCACTGTCCCCTTCAACTCCTTGGCATCGAGTGTCAACCATTCCGGAACGGACCGGCCTTGCTGACCCTCAATTCTCTCTCTTGCCAGAGACTCGCTCTTTTTGTGTGCCTTGGGCGAGATCACATCCCCCACCTTGACCAGGTGTGAGGACACATCCAGTTTTCTACCATTCACGGTAATGTGACCGTGGGCAACAAACTGACGAGCCTGACTCCGACTCTCCGCAAAACCGAGCTGGAACACGGCATTGTCAAGTCTTCGCTCCAACAAGATCAGAAGGTTTGCACCCGTGTCCCCGCGCAAGCGGTTCGCCTCGGCAAAGTACTTCCTGAACTGTCTCTCGAGCACACCATAGATCCGCTTCGCTTTCTGCTTCTCGCGCAAGCGAATGCCGTATTCTGAAGGACGTGCTCGACGGAACCCATGCATGCCAGGTGGATATCCACGCTTGGCGATGGCGCATTTCGCAGTGTGACAGCGCGCACCCTTGAGGTACAGGCGATCACCGTCTCGCCGACAGAGTCTACATTTTGGTCCGAGGATACGTGCCATGCTATTTCTTCTCCTCAGACCCTGCGCTTCTTGCGCGGTCTACAACCATTATGGGGAAGTGGGGTGACATCCTCGATGGCGAGGATCTCTAACCCGCTCGACTGGATGGCCCGGATCGCCGATTCGCGTCCGGTTCCTGGTCCCTTGACCCTGAGGTCCACTTGAGTGATCCCCATCTTCTTGGCGGCGGCTGCGCAGTTTTCAGCAGCCCTCTGGGCAGCAAAGGGGGTCGATTTACGACTCCCCTTGTACCCCACCGTTCCACCGCTTTGACTCATCAAAGCGTTACCCTCTGCATCCGAGAGGGAAATCACGGTGTTATTGAAGGTCGATTTAATGTGGACAATCCCACGGGA
>CAVOEM010000272.1:0-3484 GCA_963694575.1 Planctomycetes bacterium UBA1146
GGGTCCAGTGGTAATAGCTGGGATCGCTGGTGGAGAACTCCCGATCCCAGTCGTAGGAGTAGCCCATTGCTCGCAGTTGTTTGCTGAAGGTCTCGATGTTCTCACGGGTCGAGACCTCGGGGTGAACCCCTTTCTCGATGGCATACTGTTCCGCCGGCAGACCGAAGGCATCGAAGCCCATCGGATGCAGCACATCGAATCCCTTCATCCGGCGATGACGAGCGATGATGTCACTGGCTGTGTAACCCTCGGTATGCCCGACGTGGAGCCCGCTCCCCGACGGATAGGGAAACATGTCGAGAACGTAGTATTTGGGAAGATCGGAACGTATTCCGGCACGGAACAACTGCTGCTGATTCCAGTGCGCCTGCCAACGCGGTTCGATTTCTTGAGGTTTGTATCCCATCAGTTCCATCCATGTTGCGACTCTAGCGAATTTGGCCCATGCTGAACGCTGGTGTATCGCCCGGGTGGATTCTACGCAGCAGGGCTTGTTGCAACCACCTACGCTGGAGGAATTCCTCCGCCTGAAGGCAAGAAATGAGGTCACCGATGAGTCGATCTTGGTCCATCTTATGCACGATGATCCTGCTCCTTTGCGGTTGTCTTGGTCCTGATCACAGGAATGAAAATCATCGGGATCGCTGGGCGATCGCCATCCACGGTGGAGCGGGTGCTCTTTCCAGAGACGCGCCTGAAGAAGCACAGCGTGCCTATCGCGAGTCGTTGCAATCGGCATTGACCATCGGCGCCGGGATCCTCCAGGATGGAGGCACCGGACTCGATGCTGTAGAACAGGTGATTCGCTTCCTCGAAGACGATCCACTGTTCAATGCTGGCCTCGGAGCCGTCTTCAACTCACAAGGCAAGCATGAACTGGATGCATCCATCATGGATGGCTCCGATCTCTCCTGTGGAGCGGTTGCAGGAGTGAGAACCGTACGCCACCCCATCACGCTGGCCAGAAAAGTGATGACAGAAACTCGCCATGTGCTGCTTGCCGGGGAAGGTGCCGAGACCTTTGCCAGCCAGTGCGGGGTCGAACTGGTCAAGAACTCCTTCTTCTCGACCGATCGACGTCGAAACCAGTGGGTCCAGAAGACCCAGCAGAAAAAAGGAACGGTCGGGGTGGCGGTACTCGATCAGCACGGACACCTGGCGGCGGGCACATCGACCGGCGGCATGACCGACAAGCGCTGGGGTCGAGTCGGTGATTCTCCCATCGTCGGCGCCGGCACTTACGCCGATGATCGCGCCTGTGCCGTTTCCTGCACCGGAACCGGTGAGGAATACATCCGTCACGCGGTCGCCCATTCGGTCGCGGCGCGAATGATGCTGGCGGGTCAGGATCTACAAACCGCCTGCGATGCGATGATCCACCAAGTACTCCAGCCCGACGACGGCGGCCTCATCGCCGTCGATGCCGCCGGCAACATCGCATTTTCCTACAGTACACAGGGGATGTACCGCGCTGCCGCAGATTCGGAAGGTCGGTTCGAGGTGGGAATTCACGACCAGATGATCTCGGTGCCTGGCTCCTAGTCGGAGACAACTCCCTTGTCTGGATTCCACGACTGATCGGAACCGATCAGGTGGACCTGTAGATCTCGCATCTGGAGCATGGCTCCCTTCTCCTGCGGAAGATTCTGCGATTTCCGCCCATCGATCACCACCACCGGTCCCCGGCCGATCACCTGCCAGGATCCATCGGGATCGACGATGACTGCGGTCTGTTCATCGATGCCCACGCCGATCTGGTCCGGCTGGCTGGCCACTGCAGCGAAGAGACGAGACCACCGTCGCCGTGCCAGGAAGTGCTGGTCGACGACGACCCCCTTCCACAGCCCCAATCCCTCGACCAGTTCCGTACTTCCAGCGATCAGTGCCTCCAGTTGTGCATTCCCTGTCAGCATCTGCCTGGACATCACTGCTGCGCCGGCACTGGTGCCGGCGATGATGGTTCCGGTCGAGTGGCTCTTCTGGATCGCTTCGATGAGGTCACGTTCACGAAAGGCATCCATCAATCGACTCTGATCCCCTCCCACCAGCCAGATCAGATCCGCCTGCTCGATGGCGTTGCGGGCCTGACTCGCATCCTCCGAAATCACCGACACCTGGGTGGCGCCTGATTGCTGCCATGCTTCCTGGGTAGCAGAACCTGCGTTCTCTCGTGCCGACGCCCACGGAACGATGAGGATCTCTGCATCGGTGCCACCCGCCATCTCCAAGGCACGAGGGCGAAGTTCCGCGGGGAGAGAGCCCCCTCCCGCGACGATCAGAGCTCCCGACGCGGAGGCAGAAGAAAAGGGATCCTCGTCCGGGATGAAGGCAAGTGTCGCCAGCAAGACGGCCAGTGTTCTGAAAATCATCGAATCCTCCTTGGCATCATTCTCCCCTGTTGACCCACTCCTGTCAGCAGGAGATCGTCCACCTCCAGTGCCTATCAGGGAGGAAATCAGATGTCGAGAAGCCTTGTGCTCATGGTGCCTTGCACTCTTTTCTTGCTGGCCGCCTGTTCCGGTCCACCGCCTCGTACGGTGATCCCGCAACCGAGCCAGGAAACCCGGGCGGCCGCAGCGGGCTGGCACGGAGGCAGACCGTGGATCGATCAGCATCTCGACGGAGTCAAAATCGCCGCCGGTGGACCGATCGATCTGATGTTCCTCGGAGATTCCATCACACAGTCGTGGGGTGGCCCGGGGCGACAGGTCGGATCGCCGGCCGCCGCGGTGCTTGAGAAGTGGTTCTCTCCTCTGAAGGTGGGAAACCTGGGCATCTCGGGGGACCGTACCCAGCATCTGTTGTGGCGCATCGAGAATGGTACTCTCGCTGGTGCCGATCCCAGCGCGATCGTCATTCTGATCGGTACCAATAACATCACGCATGATCCGCCCGCAGACATCGCCCGGGGCATCGAGGCGGTGGTCGAGGCCACCCGTATCGCAGCCCCTGATTCAAGAATCATCCTGCATCCCATCTTTCCCCGCGGCAAAACTGCTGAAGATCCGGGGCGACAAGATGTCGAGGCGACCAATGCGAGGATTCAGCAGTTGGCACGGCTCGATGGAGTGGAGATCCTCGACCTCGAAGATGTCTTCCTCGGGGCGGACCAGATGGCCCGCTCGGATCTCTATCGGGGAGACTTTCTGCACCTGTCTCCGGCCGGCTACGAGGCGTGGGCACGAGCACTGGTGCCTCGCCTCGAAGCGGTGGGCCTGACAATCCCAGTCAAACAGTGACCGGCGATCACCGGTCAAAAAAAACGCCACATCCGGGTTGACCCGGATGTGGCGTTGGATTCAACAATTGCTCGTGACTAGAGCGGCTGGGGTGTCGGTTTTGGCTGGGGTTGCGGCTGGGGTTGCGGCTTGGGTTGCGGGTTATCGCCCCCTGAACCTCCACGGCCATCGCGACCTGGACGAGGCGGTCGGTCACCACCCTGTCCACCACCTTGTCCACCACCTTGTCCACCACCGGGCTGCGG
>CAVOEM010000273.1:0-3470 GCA_963694575.1 Planctomycetes bacterium UBA1146
CCGGGTCTTCCCCTTCTATTCCAAAACTCAGGGATTCACCAGCCGCGGTAAACTTCGCGACCAATCAAAATACGTCCTCTGGCCGTTCTGGCATCAGTCGAGTCAGCAGCTCGATACCGACAATCCCAGCCACTCCTGGTGGCTGTGGCCCTTCTACGGTCAGATCGAATCAAGCACCCGTCAGTCTCGGACCATCCTCTACCCGTTGTGGACCGAATCTCATGATTTCAGAACAGAGACCTCCACATGGTCCCTGCTCCCCTGGTCGATCGGTACCCGGGAACGGCAATGGAACCGATTCCTGTTCCCGCCGATCTGGGGATACCATGACCGTCCTGGATTGAAGAAGGGTTACTTCCTGTGGCCGCTCTGGCAGTGGGAAGAACAGTCCACTGCCAAACGAGATCGCAAGGTACAGCGGTTATTCCCCTTCTGGCGGAGGATCGTCGATCAGGATCCCGAACGAGGAACCCGATCCAGTCACCTCCTGTGGCCGCTGGCTCGCTGGGACACCGATGCCGAGGGGAACACGACCGCTTCTGCGCCTGCGCTGCTTCCTTTTGACACCCCTCAAGGCTTTTCCTGGTCTCACGGCCGTGCCGGCCAGTGGGTTCGCTGGCGCCAAGAGCCCCAGTCGTGGGGTCTCGAGCTACTCTGGGGACTTCTGACCGCTGAAAGTAGTGAGCAGAAGGGTGGATTCTCGCTTCTCGGCGGTCTGCTCTCTCGCGACCGTGGCGCTGGACCGGATGACACCCGCTGGCGTCTGCTGTACATTCCTCTGTGAGATCACCGTCGGGGGGGAAACCGGTGGTGAAGTCGAACCGATTCCTGTGGATCGGGTCGGGGAGTTCATCGCTACGGGGGATGGAGCGAGATGTCAGGCTGGATCTCTGGACTCGGGGCATTTCTCGGCCGTAGTGCCGAGACCACAGGGTATGGGCTGGTCCTGCTGGGCCGGACCCTGTTCCATCTCCCCCACCTGCTGACCCGCCGTCGAATCCGCGACACCCTCGACCTCTGTTACACCTACTGCACCGGCTCCTTCACCGTCACTGCGGTGGTGGCACTCTTCACCGGGATGATTCTCGCACTCAACAGCGGTCTCTCTCTGCAGGAGTTGGGCCAGGAAGCACTCATCGGAAGAATCGTCGCCGTCTCGCTGATCCGAGAGATGGGCCCCTTCATGACCGCGCTGATCCTGACGGCCAGTATCGGCAGCGGAATCGCCGCAGAACTGGGAACGATGAAGGTCTCCGAGGAGATCGACGCTCTGAGAATCATGTCGATCTCACCGGTGCGATTCCTGATCCTGCCGAGGATCGTCGCGTTGACGCTGGTCACCCCCGTATTGACCATCTTTGCCGGCCTCATCGGAATCCTCGGGGGGATGTTCGTCGCCTACTTCCAACTGGGAGTCGGTTGGATGGCATTTCAAAATGATGGGCTGGAAGTCCTTACCCAGAAGGATGTGTTCACCGGCCTGTTCAAGTCTGTCGTCTTCGGAATCACCATCGCCACCGTCGGGTGCACCCAGGGGTTATTGACTCGTGGTGGTGCGACCGGTGTCGGTCAGGCCGCGAGGAGAGCGGTGGTCGTGACCTTCCTGCTGGTGATCATCATGGGTTACTACATCACATGGGCGGTGCTGACATGATCCGCCTCACCAATGTCCACAAGCAACTGGGAGGCAGAAAGATCCTCGATGGTCTATCGCTGGAGGTCGAAGAGGGTGAAACCCTGGTGATTCTCGGGCGATCGGGTACCGGTAAGAGCGTGACCCTGCGCCATGTCATCGGCTTGTTGACGCCGGACTCGGGACAGATCGAGGTGCTAGGAGAAGAGATCTCCCAGCACCGACCAGAGAATCTCAGAATTGTTCGCCGCAGGATCGGATACCTGTTTCAAGATGGAGCTCTCCTCGATTGGCTCAACATCTCCGACAACATCGGACTGCCACTGAGAGAACGCAGGGAACACAGCGAGAAGGAAATCGTGGCTCGAATCGAAGAAGTCTTGACCGATGTGGAACTGGACGGACACGCCCTGAAACTCCCCTCCGAGATCTCAGGTGGGATGAGAAAACGAGCCGGACTTGCTCGAGCCCTCGTCTGTCATCCCGAAATCATGCTCCATGACGAACCCACATCCGGCCTCGATCCGATTTCTTCCAGTGTCATCAATCGACTGATCATGAAACTCAAGGGAATGGGCATCACCCAGATGGTGGTCACCCATGACATGGGTTCTGCCTTCGAAGTCGCAGATCGCATCGCACTTCTGCATCAGGGTACCGTTCGTGCATTGGGAACTTCCGATGAAATTCGCCAATCGACAGACCCTGCTGTTCAGCAATTCATCCATGGCAAGGTGGATGGTCCTCTGGCAAGAGAGATCCGGGAAGACCCCAATTCCTCCAAAAACAATGAAAGTGAGGAATCATGACTAGAGATTTCATCGTCGGAATCATCTTCATCCTCTCACTGGTATTTCTAGGAGCCCTGACCCTCCTGGTCAGTGGAATCCCATCGGGCCCCAACGATCTGGTCCTGGAGGTCGGATTCGAGGACGTGTCTGGATTGAAACCGGGTGAATCGGTGAGGATCCGCGGCTTGCGAGCCGGCTCGGTGGAACAGATCTCACTCGATCAGTCCCGCGGACTCGCAGTGGCCAGGATACGTCTCTGGGAACCACTGCCTCCCCGCAACGGATACAGCTTCAAGGTGATGGCTGCCAGTGCACTCGGTGGGTCCTATCTGAAGTACATCCCTGGCTCGGGCAGCGCCGTCGACCCTGAGAATCTGATCGGAACCGCCAGCGGCGACCTGTTCGGCGAGGTGGGTTCGATGCTGGCGGAGAATCGAGTGGCCATCAAGAAGAGCCTCGATAACCTCCACCAACTGCTCGATCGATTGAAGGCCGGTGACGGTGTCATCGGTGCTCTGATCACCGATAACACCATCCAAATGCAGATGAAGAACCTGATCAATGATGCCCTCTCGATCACCACCGACCTGAAAAAAGGCAACGGCATCATCGGTTCTCTGCTGAAGCAAGATTCGCCACAGCAACTCCAGGTCAACCAGCTGCTTTCGACACTTTTGAGTGACTACGTGCAATTCTCGGAGGGACCTGGAATGGCACTCAAGGACGCGGATAACCTGCAAAAGATCAACGACATCATCGCGAACATCGACACGACGACGACGGCCTTGGCGACGACCGATGGGCTAGCAGGTCGAATCATCCACGATGAGGCGCTGGTTCAAAGTTGGCTAGACATCACCACCGATTTGAAAAGTGCAGCAGCACAACTGAGCCCGACGGGTAAGGGTGCATTGAGAGAATTGCTCCATGATGAGGAGTTGCGCGAGGGGCTAAAAACGGCCATCACTGCCATCGCCAGTATCAGTGAAGCGATCGAGAAAGGCCCCGGTACCCTCCATAGCCTGATCAACAACCCAGAACTCTAC
>CAVOEM010000274.1:0-3450 GCA_963694575.1 Planctomycetes bacterium UBA1146
GCTGGCGCTTCGAGGAGTTGCCGAGCCTCAGTGATATTCGCTGGGGCAACCAGCGTTTCCTCGCCTACCCGGGATTACGACCCCGCTCCAACTCACCGATCCAGGTGCCGGAGGATGAGTCGAGCCCGTGGCTTCTATTGCCCCCGGATGGACGGATGCTGATCGCCCTTGAGAAGGATTCCTGGCACATCCGCTGGAGTCATCCGGTGGGACGCCAGACCTCGCTGCTGGGGATCGTCGACGGCATCGCCTGGCTGTTCGATGGGAACATCGAGGTGGGGCAAAGAACGATTCACCTGACCGGTCTCGACCCACGCAATGGTGAGGTGGTGGCGGGACCGTGGGCCATCTCCCTGACTGCAAAATCGGTAGCCGAAAAAACTGATCCCACGACACTCCAGGCACCACTGCTGAGGGGTCAACCGAGGATCTTCTCTGGCCGTATCTGGATCCCATCCGCTGCCGGCATCGAGGTCTACTCGCTGCGCGATGGCTCCTCGTTGGCGATTCTACCGTGGCCGGAGGGATCGAAGGGAGGCACTCCGCTGCCCCTCGAAGGTGGTGAGTTGCTGATCGCTCGTCGCGCCGACCAGTCGATGCCATCGAGCAGTGTGATCGAGTTGGTAAGGCCGATCCCGCAACCCGATGGAGCATCTGAGGAGGCCAAAGAAGAGCGTTAAAAAACCCGACGAATCGACGCCCTAGGCGGCGCCTTCAGGCTCCGAAGCGACCGCTCGGCTCATGAAATCCACCTCGAGGCGAGGGGCTTTCACCCATAGATTTTCGAGGTCGTAATATTCCCGTGCTTCCTCCTCGAACAGGTGAAGAACAATTTCACCATGATCGAGGCAATACCAGCGGGAGTCGTCTCTGCCGTGAAAGCCGATCCTGGGCAAGTGCATCGGCTTGAGGAATCGTTCGACCGAGTCCCCCATCGTTCTGACCTGACGCGCCGATCGCCCGGAAGCGAGGATGAAGTAGGAAGAGATGTGGATCATCTCTCTTACACGCAATACCAGGATCTGGTCCGCTTTCTGATCAAACAGAAAACGAGCCGTATCGGCAGCGATCAACTCCAGTTGTTCGACACCCCGGCTTGCGGCCGAGTTCACGTTCAGATCCATTCGATACCTTTCGATCCTACAGAGAGTATCAGCCCAATCCCGTGCCACAAGTCCAGATGAAGAGAAGCCGCCCACCGGCAACCGGCGGGCGGCCCCTCGAGGATGGATCGGAAGGACTCAGTTTAGCTGGCCATCTTCAGGAACAGCGGTACGAACACCAGACTGACAATCGTCATCAACTTGATCAGGATGTTCAGTGAAGGCCCGCTGGTGTCCTTGAAGGGATCGCCAACGGTATCACCGACCACCGAGGCCTTGTGCGCCTCGGAGCCCTTGCCGCCATGCTGCCCCGTCTCGATGTACTTCTTGGCATTGTCCCAGGCACCCCCGGCATTCGACATGAAGATGGCAAATAGCACTCCGGTAGCCAGCGATCCCGCCAACAGTCCGCCGAGCACCTGCATCGACCAGCAGCCGACCGCCACCGGAACCACGATGGCGAGGAAGCCGGGTAACAACATCTCGCGCAGCGATCCCCGGGTCGAAATCTCGACACAGGCGGCATAGTCAGGTTTTCCGGTGCCCTCGAGGATTCCCGGAATCTCACGGAACTGACGACGCACTTCTTCGATCATCGAGCCCGCAGCCTTACCCACCGCCTTCATCGTCAAGGCAGAGAAGAGGAAGGTCATGGCAGCCCCGAGGAACAGTCCGATGGTCACGTTGACATTGAGAATGTCGAGATTCTCGAAAATCCCTGGATCCAGTTCGAGTTCCTTGAGGCCAGCTTTCACTTCATTGGAGTAAGTATTGAAGAGGGCCAAGGCGGTCAGCGCAGCAGATCCAATCGCAAAGCCTTTACCGATCGCTGCAGTGGTATTTCCGACCGCATCGAGTGCATCCGTACGCTGACGAACTTCCGGATCACAGCCCGCCATCTCGGCGATTCCCCCGGCGTTGTCGGCGACCGGTCCGTAGGCGTCGATGCCGAGCGAGATGCCCAGCGTCGAGAGCATACCGACGGCACTGAGTGCGATTCCGTAGAGGCCACCGAAGTGATGAGCGGAGTAGATCGCAACACAGATCCAGATCACCGGCCACACTGTCGATTGCATTCCGATGGCCAGTCCACTGATGATGTTGGTGGCCGTTCCTTGTTCAGAATCGGCTGCGATCTTGCGCGCATGAGGCGCCTGCTCGGAAGTGTAGTGCTCGGTGATCTTTCCGATGATGATCCCGAGCAGCAGGCCTCCGACCAGCGTTCCGTAGACACCCCACTTACCGGCGGAGAACTCAACGGGAAGCCCCTCATCCGGCAGCAGCGTGAAGACGCCTGCGGCCAATCCGGCGAAGATGACGCTTGCGGTCAACAGGCCATTGAACAGCGCCGAGTGCACCTTCTTCTCATCATTGGTCTTGACCACTGCGATCCCGATGATGGAGGAGAGGGTTCCCAGACCACAGAGGACCAGTGGCAGTGCCACCCATGGCATCGCAGCATCGACATTGGCGACGCCGAATGCGGTCAGTCCCAGCGCCATGCAAGCGATCACCGATCCGACGTACGATTCGAACAGGTCCGCACCCATTCCCGCCACGTCTCCGACATTATCACCGACATTATCCGCGATGGTGGCCGGGTTGCGCGGGTCATCCTCGGGGATCCCCGCCTCCACCTTGCCGACCAGGTCAGCGCCCACATCGGCAGCCTTGGTGAAGATACCTCCACCCACCCGGGCAAAGAGGGCGATGCTGGAAGCACCGAAGGAGAATCCAAAGAGCGGCTTGATGAAGTTCTCTCCAGGAGCTGTGGTATCGAGCCAGTAGATGAACAGTGCCGAGACTCCGAGCAAGCCGAGGCCCACCACGGTCAATCCCATCACCGCTCCCGATCGGAAGGCCACGGTGAGTGCACCGGTGAGACCTTTCTTGGCAGCCTCGGTGGTCCTGACCGCACTCATGGTTGCGGTCTTCATGCCGATCCAGCCGGCCACTCCACTGGCGAGCGCTCCCACCACATAAGAGATGGCGGTTTCAGAGTTGACCCCGAAGTTAAGGGCGATCGCGACGACAGCGGCGAACACTCCCAGCATCTTGTATTCTGTCTTGAGGAATGCCATCGCACCCTGCTGGACGAATCCAGCCAGCTCTTGCATTCGCTCGGTGCCAGGAGACTGCTTCTTGATCCAACCATTGAGGTAGAATGCGTAGATCAAGGAGATCACGGAGATGCCGATGCCGAGTTTCGCACCCTCAGCGCTGATCAAGTAGTCCACCCATGAGTCCATCTTGGTTCTCCTTCATATCCATATCAAAGGTCGTGACTCGAAGCCCACGAATCAGGCCTCGTCGGAGCGGAGTCAGCGCACTGGCCATACCGCTCATC
>CAVOEM010000275.1:0-3357 GCA_963694575.1 Planctomycetes bacterium UBA1146
ATCTGTGACTCGCCAGCATGGCTCGCTGCAGGATTCACCCCACCTCCTTTTCAGGAGTCCAATCGATGAGTCTCTCTGCCGCTGAAATGGAAGCGCTGGCCATCTCGATCCGGGTGGCTCTTCTCTCGACAGCCATCGTCGCCATCCCTGGGGTCTTCCTCGGTTGGATCCTGGCGATTCCTCGATGGCGAGGCCGTGCACTGGTCGATGCCCTGGTGATGCTCCCGCTGGTACTTCCTCCAGTAGTGGTCGGTTGGGCACTGTTGATGTTACTGGGAGGTCGTAGCCCCTTCGGAATCGATATCGCCTTCACCGGTCTGGCCGCCGCAGTCGCCGGTGGAGTCGTCGGGCTACCGCTGTTGATTCGGGCCTCTCGCATCGGATTCGAGTCGGTCGATTCACGTCTTGAAGAAGCGGCCAGAACCCTCGGGATGAAACGCCTGGAAGCGTTCTTCAAGATCTCACTGCCACTGGCGGCTCCGGCGATTGGCCAGGGCCTGATCCTGTGCATGGCCCGCAGCATGGGAGAGTTCGGGGCGACCATCACCTTCGCCGGAGCGATCCCGGGATCCACCAGAACGCTGCCACTGATGATTCATGAACAGCTACAGGCGCCAGGTGGCGATCAGCTGGCGATGCGGCTGGTCATCTTCTCGGCGTTGATCTCCCTGGCTGCAATGGCTACCAGCGAATGGCTCGCGAGGAAAGTTCGCAGTCGCAAAGGAGGGCTTCGATGAACTCGACCCTGTCCTTCGACCTGGAACTTCATCGTGGGGATCGCTCCATCATCGCTGCGGCGACTCTAGATGCACCTTCAACCGGATTGCTGGGACCTTCTGGTTCAGGAAAAACGACCCTCCTGCACGCCATCGCCGGCCTGATCTCTCCATCTCGAGGACGGATTCAGATCGCAGATGAGGTGCTGTTCGATTCGAAAACGGGAATCGATGTGCCACCAGAGAAGCGGAGAATCGCGCTTGTCTTCCAGGACGGAAGGCTCTTTCCGCACTGGTCGGTGAAGCGAAACATCATGGTCGGCACAGCGGCTGGATCAGAGGCGACAAACCTCGCCGATGAGGTCATCCAGTTGCTCGAGCTTTCTCCACTGCTGAGTCGAATGCCGGACACGCTGTCAGGAGGGGAGATGCAACGGGTGGCACTGGCGAGAGCACTCGCCATGAAGCCTCGCTGGTTGCTCCTCGATGAACCCCTCAGTGCGCTCGACACCCGACTCAAGAAACGAATCTTGCCGTTTCTGATCAGGGTTCGAGATTATTTCAAAATCCCCATCCTTCATGTCAGTCATGATGTCGGGGAACTGATCTCGGTTTCCGATACTCTTCTCCACCTGACTGGAAACCGATTGACCGGCCCCAGTTCCTATCAGGATTTACTTCTACAGAACTCCTCCGGTGAAATCGAAGCGATGAACATGCTCACTGCAACGGTTGAGACCAACCAACAGGGCGAGGTTCTGCTTCGCTGTGGCGAAATGGAACTGGTCTCGACAGCAAAACTGGATCCACAGTGCCGCAGCGCAACGGTTCGAATCGCTCCGTCAGAAATTGCTCTTTCGACCGGAAGCCTTGGCGATATCAGCATCCGAAATCGCATCGAAGGGAAGGTCACAAAAGTTCATCCCTGGGGTCGATCTTGCCTGGTGGAGATCGACGCCAAGGAACGAATACTGGCCGAATGCACCGTGGAAAGCTGCCGTGAACTGGGCCTGGAAGAGGGCCGTATGGTGACCATCCTGATCAAGGCTTCTGCGGTTCATCTGTATCTCAACGGCTAATACCGCCGCGGACCCAACAAAACGAAGGGTTGACCCGAACCCTGCTGGCGACTCCGATGGCGATAGGAGGTCCTCATGCTATCCACACTGTTATTGATGCTCACCCTGACCCATGTCCCCGCAACTCCACCGGAGCCCGCTGCTGTACCCATCCCTGCAACTGGGGATGAATACGAGCCGACCTGGGAGTCGCTCGACACGCACAAGACTCCTGATTGGTTCAACGATGCCAAGTTCGGCATCTTCATTCACTGGGGTGTCTACTCGGTGCCCGCCTTCTGTGACACCAGCACCTACTCCGAGTGGTATCAGCACTGGTACGACACCAATAGCCACGGCGGCAAGGTCAGAGACTTCCACCACCGGGTCTATGGCGAAGATTTCAAGTACCAGGACTTCGCTTCTCAGTTCAAGGCGGAACTCTTTGATCCAGCAGAGTGGGCCAGCATCTTCCGCAAGGCCGGAGCGAAATACATGGTCATCACCAGCAAGCACCATGACGGCTACTGCCTCTGGCCCAGTGATGTCGCCAGTGAGGTTCGCGGTTATCCCTGGAACAGCGTCGAGACGGGACCGAAGAGAGACTTGCTTGGAGATCTGTTCGCAGAATGCCGAAAAGAAGGTGTCCGACCGGGACTCTATTACTCCTTCATGGAATGGAACAGCCCGCTCTACTCCAACGACCGTCCCGAGTATGTGGACAAGGTGATGATTCCGCAGATCAAGGACATCATCACCCGATACCAACCCGATGTGTTCTGGCCCGATGGCGAATGGGATTATCCAGATACCGAGTGGCGCTCGACCGAAATTCTGGAGTGGATCTACGAGAACTCGAAGAATCCCGCCGACATCGTCGTCAATGATCGCTGGGGCAAGGGACTGCGAGGACAGGTGGGGGACTACACCACTACCGAGTACGACAAGCTTGGAAACTCATCGGGAAAAGGAATGAGAAAAGAGCGACCCTTTGAAGAGTGCCGCGGCATCGGTCACTCCTTCGCCTTCAACCGCGCAGAAAACTATGAGATCTACTCATCTCGTACCGAGTGCATTCAGAAACTGATCGATCTGGTTTCCCGGGGCGGTTGCCTGCTTCTCGACATTGGCCCCGACGATGATGGCACCATTCCACTGATCATGGTCGATCGGCTTCTGGCCATCGGTCGCTGGCTAGATGTGAATGGAGAGTCGATCTACGGAACCACCAAGGGAGCATTGCAGAAGCTCTCATGGGGTCGCACGACGACCAAGGGCAACCATCTGTACCTGCACATCTATCAGTGGCCCGAAGATGATCAGTTGACCGTCTCCGGTCTGGTCACCGGGATCGAGAACGCAGTGTTACTGGGAGACCGTGTCGAGGGGCGTCAACTCCCAATCCAGACATCGAACGGAGGATTTCCGGTGATCTCCCTTGCGGGCCTCCATCCGGATGAAAACGTATCGGTCATCCGATTGAAACTGGAAGGGCCTCCCGTGGTGGACAATGCGTTTCGCCCCAACAGCAAGGGAGTTCTCAAGCTTCACGCATCGAATGCGGAAATCGACGGAGGAAAACT
>CAVOEM010000276.1:0-3341 GCA_963694575.1 Planctomycetes bacterium UBA1146
TCAATCTCCGGGTTGGTTTTTTCTCGGTGGCGGCAAGTAACGCACACCCGTATTCGGTTGGCTCTCGTCAAAGAGAAACGCTTCCCTACGATCTATGAAAAACTTGACCTGATCGAGAGGAATTGCGAAATTTAGCCCTTCAGACTGAAGGATTTTCATGTTCGTGACCCCGATCACCTCTCCCGCTTCATTGAAGAGTGCGCCGCCGGAATTGCCGGGATTGATCGGTGTGGTGGTCTGGATGTAGACCTGACCCTCGAAGGACCGGTAAGGGTCGGAGATGATGCCCTCGCTGACGGTCCTCTCGAATCCCCGAGGTGTGCCGACGGCAAACACCTTCTGGCTCCGATCGAAGGAACCGGTTGCAGCGAACTTGACCGGTTTCAACTGCAGATTCTTGGCATCCGGGATGCGTAGTAGAGCCAGATCGAGGAACGGATTGAGAGCGACGATCTCGACATTTTCAATCTGCTCCTTACGAGCACCTCCCTCGGCATCATCGAGATAGAGGGTCAATTGAAGATCTCGTTCGCCTTCGACCACATGAACATTGGTGATCACCAAGCCGTCATCATTGATGATGAATCCGCTACCGAGGCCACCTCCGGCCATCACCCGGACCACTGAACCGCGAGCGCGATTTTCCGCTTCCTGCAATGGCAAGGGGATCCCAGGTCCGACCTGATAGACACTCTGGGAATCGGAAGATTCGACCACTTCACCCGAATCGGTGAGCGCCTGTCTAGAAATCACCGAATTGAGTGGGATCTGGATGATGGTCGGACCGATATCGACAAACACCTTTTCTTCATCTTGTTTGATGACGGTACCTGAAAGGTCATTTCCTCCGACCAGTTTGATCCGTTCGCGCTGGACCTTGGAGACGGGTCCATCCACAGAAGAAGGCGGAGACTGCACCGCAACGAGGGAAGTGAGCAGGACGAGGATCCAGGAATTCATGTGGTTTCTCCTCTAAATGTAATCCCTCAGGGGTTCTACTCATCACCGATAGTGACTACCATTCCGTGATCTGACATATTGATCTGCTGCGAGATGTTCTGCAAGGATCTACATGTCAGCCCGGGAGTATTTCTGGACGCCAATCAGGAGGATTATCATGGCCCAAGTTGAACCGATGACCCGATCGTGGCTCCAGATCTGCCTGGCTCTGGCCACCCTCTGGACACTCTCCTCCACTACTCTGTCTGCCGATGGGAGTTATGGATTTTCCGATCTCCAGGTCTTCCGCCTCTCCTCCGCTGGAGGGCCATGGCACTCCGCCGATCTCGACGGCGATGGCGACATCGACCTGGTGGTGTGGGACGGCAACCGGGGAGAGTTGATCCAGTTGCTGCGCGATCCACAGGTGACCGGATTTACCCATCATGAAGGTGGCAACACCCTGGTCGATCCCGATGGCTGGAGGCGAGCTTCGATTCCCGTTCGCGCCTCGGTCGAGGCGATTGGATCCGGCGATGTCGATGGCGATGGTCAACTGGATCTGATCCTCTGCTGTCCCGCTGCCAACCGGATCGAAATTCGCTGGGGATCTGCAGATCCCGATCGGTTCCGATCCGATTTCCGGATTCGACTTCGCGAGATTGCACGCGGCGACCGCAGTATCGACATCGAGGAGGGAGAGAAGGGGCAGACGGTAATCCGCATCCTCTCGAAGGAGGGTGTTCATGAGATTCGAAATCTGACTCGCTCAGGTGTACCCGAGATCGAGACGTTACCAGGAACCGCAATCAATCCGATCTCCTTGCATCGCGCAGACATCGATGGGGATGGAATGGCCGACTTACTGACGGTCAGCAGTGCTTCCGCAGATCGACTGCATCCACTGCGGGTGCGCCCGGGATCTGCCGACGGTTGGAGTTCCGAGATCCTGCTGGAAGCGGAAGATTCTCGATTACTGGGGCTCGCCACGACCATCGATGGAAGCCTGCTGATGATGGCGGACAAACAGCGCCCGGTTCTGCGAGGTCTTCGCATGGAAAGGGGCAGAGGAAGTCAAATTCTTCCCGCTCCCGAAGTCTTCCCACTCTCCCCCAAGGGGATCGGAGCCGGCTCGCTGTCAGTCGGAGACATCGACGGCGATGGCGATCCGGATGTAGTGATCTCCGATGCACAGTCTTCGGTGCTGAGACCCTTCTGGAACCGGAATGGGCAACTCACGCCAGGCTCCTCCTCCGCCACGCTCAAGAAACCAAAGTCGCTGCTGATCCATCATCAGGAGGTGATCATCACCAGCCCCGAGGAAGGGGGAGCCGGCAGGTCGACTGTCGACCAGAGCGGTTTTTCCTTCCCGTCACTGCTCGAGGGAGAGCAGATCTCGACACTGATCGCAATCGCCTCTGCCGGGGAACAGTTCCCACTGGTCAGCCTCCATCGTGGGGATGAAAAGACTCGTACTTACCAGTTGCTCCAGTGGCCACTGGGGAGTGAGGTCTCGACCACTTTCGAGTCCGATCGGGAACCGAGTGCCCTGCACCTCTTTCCCGGGCCGGACGGCGCTCAGATCACCGTGGTGGAGATTCCATTCGAAACTCCCAGGTTTTTCCGCCTCCAGTCCGATCGGTTTGATTCGATCCAGATCCCGGCGACCGTCGAATCGGGTGGCAACGTTCAGAGAGGTTCCGCTGGCCAGTTGCTGATCGCCCGGGAAGGACGCTGTCGCATCATCTCGATCGATGGACTGAAAGCACAGGTAGAGCAGCAGATCGATGCTCCCGGAGGCTCCGCCAAGCTGGTAGCGGCAGTACCGATCCGGCTGGTCGATGATCGTGCCCAACTGGCTCTCATCGACGCCGGTCAAGGTTTGATTCATCTGGCTGACAAATCAGCGGTGTATGCTTCGATCGAAGGGCCTTTCCAGAAGGTCAAGCAAGTGACTGCCGCAGATCTAGATGGAGATGGATTCGACGAGATCCTGATGCTGACCGATCGAGCCCTGCTGGTGGTTCGACCCTCCGATCCGGACTGGATCCCCAGCGAAGTCTTCTCTCGCAGGAGTGACCACGAAAATAGCCGCTCGACTGCAATGGCCAGTGGAGATCTCGATGGTGACGGAGTCGACGATCTGATCGTGGTGGATGGGGTCCGAGCGGAACTGGAAATTCTCGCTGGAGGAGACGATCTCTTCAGCAGCGTGCTCCGTTTCCCGGTCTTCGAAAAGAAACTGTTTCGAGGCGGAGGACGAGGCATCGAGCCGCGCCGCGTGATGATCGAGGATTTCGACGGAGATGGGCTGCAAGATGTAGCCATTCTGGTCCACGACCGCCTGATCATCTATCCACAAGACTCGAACGAGGGAGCCGATTGAGGATGGAAGATTCCAC
>CAVOEM010000277.1:0-3323 GCA_963694575.1 Planctomycetes bacterium UBA1146
TGTCACCAGGCTTTCGAGGAGTGCTTCCAGCAGCGGGGGCCGATGCCTTATCACCGCTGGACCAGGGACCATGGTCTGGGATTTCCGACTCGCGAACTGGAAGCGGAATTCACCGCACCGGTGATCTATTCCGATCCGGTGCAGGTCGATGTGGCCACCTCGGATGTGGGCCGCAGTTCGGTCTGTTTCCACTTCGTCGGCCACCAGTCGCAGGGAGATGGGGATCCCAAAGCCTGCTTCGAGGCCAGTGTCACCAAGGTTTGCTGCTCCATCGAAGGATTGACACCTGTTGAAATTCCAGCCGAT
Source organism: Planctomycetes bacterium UBA1146 (assembly GCA_963694575.1). Lineage (GTDB taxonomy): Bacteria > Planctomycetota > UBA8108 > UBA1146 > UBA1146 > QNYK01. Next base: position 307 of record CAVOEM010000277.1, read on the forward strand.
GTCCGGGAGTTCTTGATCTCCCTCGAGGTCAGCCAGTGACGACACTGAGAATCGTCGAGATCTATCGCTCCATCCAGGGAGAGAGCACCCGTGCAGGACTTCCTTGCACCTTTGTTCGGCTGGCCGGCTGCCCGCTGCGCTGCCGCTGGTGCGACACCGTCTACTCCTTCAAGGGTGGCGAAGAGCTCAGTTTCGATTCGATCTTTCAGCAGATCGACGCCTACGGGATTGGCCTCATCGAGGTGACCGGAGGTGAGCCGCTCGCCCAACCCAAGACTCCAGAGTTACTGCTGGCCCTCTGTGATCGTTACGACGAGGTCTTGCTCGAAACATCGGGGTCGTTTCCGGTGGAAGATCTCGACCCGAGAGTCGGTGTCATCATGGATCTCAAGGCACCCGGTAGTGGCGAGGAGTCGCGCAATCTGTGGTCAAACCTGGATCATCTCAAGGATGGTGACGAGTTGAAGATCGTCATCGCCGACCGTACCGATTACCAGTGGGCCAAGGCCGTGATCGAAGAGCACTCCCCCCAGGTACCCATCCTGTTCTCACCCGTCTTCGGGGAACTGGAACCAGCCGAGTTGTCGGATTGGATCCTCTCCGATCGACTGGCGGTTCGAATGCAACTGCAACAACACAAATACATCTGGGAACCGGAGGCTCGACGAACATGAACGCCAGCCGCAACGAGATCGTCGAACTGAATCACCGATTCTCATTCGAATCTGCCCATCACCTTCCCCATGTACCCGAGGATCACAAGTGCCGCAGGCTTCATGGCCACTCCTTCCAGGTCGAAGTCTCGGTCAAAGGGCCCGTGGGAGAGCACTCCGGTTGGGTGATGGACTTCGCAGACTTGAAGGCTGCGGTTCGACCGGTGATCGACACCCTCGACCACCGATATCTCAACGAGATCGATGGCCTGGAGAATCCGACATCGGAACACATCGCCATCTGGATCTGGCACCAACTCATCTCTGATCTACCCGGCTTGAGCTGGGTATCTGTCGATGAAACCTGTAACAATGGATGCACCTACCGGGGTGACTCGCTGGACGGGAGCTAACCGTGTGCGGAATCTTTGGCATTGCTTCGAGTGAGGAGATTTCTGGCAAACTGCTGAGGTCTCTTGAGCTGCTGGAATATCGGGGCTACGACTCCTGCGGTCTGTCCTACTTCGATGAAGAGGGACACCTTCAGGTTCGCAAGGGTACCGGTCCGGTCAAGCAAGTCGCGGAAGAGGAGCAATTCTCGCTGGTTTCCGGTCGCACCGGGCTGGGGCATGTACGCTGGGCCACCCACGGCCGAGTGAGCCGTCTCAATGCTCACCCGCTGACCGACTCCTTCGGCGACCTCGCCATCGTCCACAACGGCATCCTGCAGGATTACCAACAGTTGAGGGATCAGTTGTCCGAGGAAGGTCACACCTTCCTGTCGGAGACCGATTCCGAGGTGATCGCACATCTGATCGAGAAAGGCCTGCGTGATGGCCTCTCTCTGGAACAGTCGATCCTGGCCTGCGCTCGCCAGTTACAAGGGACCTACGCCATCGGGGTCACCAGCCAGTCGGAACCGGATGTTCTGTATGCCTTGCGTCAGGAGAGCCCCCTGCTGGTCGGAATCGGCAGCGATTTCCACTGCTTCTCATCGGACCCTCTCGCCTTCGCCGGCCTCACCGATCAGGTGCTGTGGCTCGATGATGGGGAGATGGTGCGCATCGATCGAGACTCCTGGGAGATCAAGAACATCTCCGATGGAGAGGTGGTCCATCGAACTCCAGAGACGATTTCCATCCCTCCACGTGCCGCAGAACTGGATGGGCACCGAGATTTCATGTCGAAGGAGATCTCGGAGAATGGTGACGTGGTGCGAGCCGCTCTGGCGGTCCCTGATCAGGCGATCGATCAGATGGTCAAGGCGATCCAGACCTCCGACCGCACCGTGCTCACTGGAGTGGGTACCAGTTACTATGTCGCACTGATGGGTCAGTACATGCTGAGTGGCCTCGCCCATGAATTCGTTCCGGCGATGTCATCCGATGAGATGCCACACATGGTGAGCCTGCGAGAGGGAGACCATGTACTTTCGATCAGTCAATCGGGAGAAACTTACGACACCCTGAGAGCACTGCGCATCTCGAGGAAACGAGGTGCCTCGTTGTCGGCGATCCTCAATGTTTCTTCTTCCTCGATGGCCAGAGAAGTGGATCACTTCATCGATCAGGGAGCCGGGCCAGAAATTTGCGTGCTCTCGACCAAATCTACCGTCTCTCAACTGGTGATCCTGCTGCGAATCGCCTTGCGATTGGCCGAGATCAAGGGGCTACAAGATGCGGATCAAGTCGCATCCATCCAGCACGACCTGGAAAGGCTACCGGAGCGACTCGATGCCATCTCTGACGGAGATCATTCATCGATCAAAAACCTGGCGAAGCATCACAGCGTCATGAGAAACTGGTTCTTCCTCGGGCGTGGAATCCAGCATGGACTGGCACTGGAAGCGGCCCTCAAGTTCAAGGAAGTGACCTACTGTCACGCCGAGGGGATGTCTGCTGGGGCGCTCAAGCACGGCACCATCTCGCTGATCGACGATGCGATGCACACGGTGATCTTCCTACCAGGAACCGGCAGCCCGCAATTGCGTCAGCATTCACTCGGAGCGATGGCTGAGATCTCTGCCCGGGGTGGCAAGCTGGTGGCATTTCAGCCACAAGGGTGCCCTCCACCTCAACCACGACCGGAAGTCCTCATCGAATGCCCCGCAGCGGGCAAATGGACCGTGCCGATCTTGCAATTGATGCAGGCGCAGTTGTTCGCCTACTACACCGCACGAGCACTGGGCCGAGACGTAGATAAGCCAAGATCTCTGGCCAAATCGGTGACGGTGAGTTAACCGGAACAGGCGAGCAAACGACGGCCGCGAGTCACTGCCTAGAAATCTTCGAAGAACGTCGGAATTTCGATCCGATTCACATCAAAACCGATGGAGATGAAGGTCTCCTCGAGGGCGTCATTCTG
>CAVOEM010000278.1:0-3319 GCA_963694575.1 Planctomycetes bacterium UBA1146
CCAGATTTCGATGAATCGCTGCAACAGGATGTCGGTCCACCCGCCGTAGTAACCCATGATGGCACCGGCGAGGATTCCCAACACGTAACCGAATCCCATCACCATCAAGGCAAATCCAACACTGATGCGGAATCCGTAGAGCAGCAGTGGTAAGACATCGATTCCCGAATCACTGGTTCCCAGGGGAGCTTCCCATGTGTCGAGGAAGCGAGTCATCAAGATCCCCTGAGCGGGAAATTTCTTTCCCTCCGACTGGGCCAAGACCTCGGCGATGCCGATCTGCCCCGAATCTCCATGCTGTTGTTGAACCAGCGAAAGAAGCTGCTGATCGTGGTACTGATCGATGCGAAGTTTCTCTACCTGAGCATCATCCGATGCCTCAGGATCATCGAGAAGTGGCTGTCGTTTGGCGATACGCTGCTGCAGTCCGGCCACGTCGATCGACTCCCGCACCAACAGGATGCCCACCACATCGGTGACCGGTTGACCCCCTCCACCCTCGACCACGAAGAATTTCTGACCGGGAGTGAGGCTGGCCTCATCTGCAGCCATCACCTCGTAAGTGGGTTTGCCACCGATGGTATTGGACGTCTGAGAGATCAGAGTTGCAGTCGAGCTCCTCGGAGTGATTCCAGGAATCGGCAGCGATGGACCGTGCGGTGCAGTGCCGGGCAGATCGAGTCGATTTCGTCTCGGACCATGGCGATAAAGAGGCCAGATGATGGAGGCTCCGCCGCTGACAAAGACCTCTTTAATCGAATCGAAGTTCTCGATCTGAAACTCCAATCGCTTCAGATCATCTCGTGCGGCATCGAGGTCCTCCACCAGCCATTCTTCCGGTTCATCTCCATCCTCCAGCAGTTCATCGACCTCTTGCTGGGTTTGTGAGATCTCCTCGGAGAGCCCCTTCAACTCCTGCAGTCGTTGCTGCTCGATCGGTCCGAAGGAACCCGCTGGATCGGCAACGATGCCACCGAAGGCCTTGTAGTCGAGGGGTCCTTCTCCCGGAATCCCGTAGTCTTCCGAGCGATCAAAGGTCCGGAAGGGACCATCGATAAAGAAGAGCCAGGTATTGGCCAGATCTCTCACTGCGGGAAAAGCGCGGTTCTCGCCGTAGCGGATCATGATCGGTCGATCGTTAACCAGCACCTCGAGAAATAAAGATGTGGTGAACATACTGGTGACGATGACAAACGAGATGTAACCGCGACGGATCGAGCGAAACCGCCTCAACCGTTTCTCGGCCAACGGACTGGTCCTGAACTTGAATCCCAGCAGTCTCGAGATGGTCCTGAACATCCAGGGGATTCCGCGCATCGTCAGAAGCACTCCACCAGCCAGCACCAGGAGGGTCATTAGATAGGTCATCTGATCTCCTCCTACTTGAACCGGATCCGAGGATCGATAAGGGCCCAGATCAGGTCACTCAAGATGTTTCCGGTCAGTCGAATCAGTACACCGAAAACCAGCGTCGCCAGGATGATCGGATAGTCGCGGCGGATGATCGACTCGTACCCGAGTAGTCCCATCCCGGGAATGTTGCAGACCTTTTCAATGAGGAAGGAACCAGCAAAGAGTAACCCGAGGAAGTGTCCGATCCCTGCAGTGATGGGGATCAATGAGTTCCGCAGCGCATGGACATAGATGACCCGCCCCTCGGTGAGTCCCTTGGCAAAAGCGGTCCGGACGTAATCAGCCCCGAAGTTTTCCAGTAGCGAGTTCTTCATCAACACCGTCATGCTGGCAAAGGAACCGACCATGTAGCCAAACATCGGTACCAGTGTGTGTCGGATCTGATCTCCGATGCAGCGCAGGTACTCACCCTGTTCCCACCATTGATTCCAGTCGGCGGATCGAAATCCCCCTAGCGGCACCAGGTTCCAGTAAGAACCACCACCCAGCAGCACCAGCAGCAATAGACAGGCGACGAATCCGGGAGTGGCGTAACCGAGGAACACCAGCACGCTGCTGGCGGTGTCAAAAGTACCCTTGTGATGGATCGCCTTGGAAATTCCCAGGGGAATGCAAACGATCCAGGTGGCCAGGTAGCCAATCAATCCAAAGTAGATGGAGATGGGGAACTTGGAAACGATGACATCCAGTGCGTCTTTGTTGTAGGTGAAGGAGCGGCCAAAGTCGCCCTGGATGATACCGCTGAATGCATGATCGACATGATAGAAGGAGCCATTTCGATTCGACTCCATCTTCATCGATTCAAGATGGGTTTGCAGGGCCGTGAAATCCGCTTCGGTGGTGACCATCTGAGCGTGTACCTGAGCCGGCAGTCCACTGCCCATCTTCTCTTCATCCGTCAGGGCTCGCATGAAACGAGATCCAGATCGTGACCAGCCCTGAGTTTCGAGAAGACGATCGAGTTGCGCACGAGAACTGACTCCCCCGGCGAGGAGTCGTGCCGCTTGTTCGATCATTTGCGGATATTGTTGTCGATCCAATGGGGTGATTTCCCTGAGGATCGTCTCACCACTGAGTTGAAACTTTCCCTCGAGAACCCAGCGATCGAGATCCTCATTACCGATCCGATAGGTGTTCCACAGCGATTGAGACTGCTGCCAGAAGGGAGGATCCAGATCTCGATGGGCCAGACTCACCGGATCGCGAGTCTTCTTCGGCCATACCCCTAGCCATTGCAGGTAGGCGAGTGGAATCGGCTGATCGAGGTTGTAGTAGGCCTTCAGTTCATCGCGAGCTTTCTCATCGAGACCTCCGCCATCGCCGAGCAGGCCGCCACCACCTCCGCCACCAGCTTCCCCTGCCGCCGCCGCCTTCATCTGATTCTCGAGTTGTTCGATCGGCCCACCCGGTGTCATCCGGAGCACCGCATACACCATGAAGGTGATGATCAAAAAGGTCACGGGAACCAGCAGTAGCCTGCGGGCGAAATAGGTCCACATACCGCTCATCGATCAGAGCCTGCCGGGTACTCCAGTATCATCAGAACTCTTATTCCTTCGACTTTTCAGCAGCGTCCATGCGCGCCTTGACGCCCCAGGGATCGACCACGTCGTTACCCACCGGCAAGGAACTTCCGTCCTTTTTGGCAGAAGCCAAGCGCTGCTGCAGCTCGGGAGTGGTCCACCAGTAAGCCCAGAGGGAATGGTCATCTCCAGTGCGAGAGATCACCTTCTTGGGCTGGCCGAAGTGATTCCAGGAGAGGATTCTTTCAAAGGGGCCATACCATGTCAGTGCCACAGGATGCTCCTTGAAGATCAGTCCATCGATCTTCTGCATGATCTGAGCCTGTTCGGTGATATCAAAGGTCTGGTCGTACTCTTCCATCAGGCGATCCACCTCAGCGATG
>CAVOEM010000279.1:0-3286 GCA_963694575.1 Planctomycetes bacterium UBA1146
CACCTGTTTCATTCTGCGCCTGAACGATCAAGCCCACCGAACTCTTGAGCTTCTCCTTGACCTTTTCCATGCCGGTCATGCCATAGACCTCGGCGAGAAAAAGTGTCGCAAATGCGTGGCTGTACATGCGCGATTCATCGGTCGAGATGAAGCCATTGGTCTGGACCGTCCTGAGGATGAAGTCGAGACCCTTCTCCACCTGCTCGCCGTACTTGCCCCTGCCTGGCAGGCTCCCCTGGGCTAGAAATGCCAGACACGCCAACGAAGTCACTCCGACATGCTTGCCCAGACGTCCTCGATATTCGTAATGAACCTTACGACCGATCTTGTCGGTCCAGGATCCATCGGCATCCTGGGTCTGCTTGAGGAACTCCAGTCCTCGCTCGGAGGCGAGCCGCGCCCGCTCCTGCAATTTCAAGTCGATCACCCGGGCAGAGTCATCATCGCCCAGTGATCCTGATGGAGCTGCTGTAACGGGAATCATCAACACAAGAATCATCAGCAGTAGTACTGGACGGGTTCCAATTTGCATCACTTCCTCCCCTCCCAGATCGTCAGTTTCTGGGTCACGCAGGTGGCCTGGGACAGATTCGTCAAGATGATCCTATCACCAACGACATCGATCCTGTCCCCTCCACTCAATTCTGGTCTGTAGGCACCGATCTGCGGATTCCTCTTCTTATTCTGTGAGAGAGCACCGATCGCCCGTGGATCGCTCCTCGAATCGAGCGGATGGAACAGGATCGCCAAGTTCTCCAGATCGGAGTAGATGACCCCACCATCGACGAGGGCAGGTCTCGCGCGCGAGGCGTTTCTGGTCAAAGCCTGGTCCCACTTCTCGGTTCGACCGATGTCATTCACCAACATCGTGGTGAGCAGATCTCCAAACAGCACCAGCCTTCCATCGGCCACCCCGAGCATGTGCGGGCCGATGCCCTTTCCCTCGACCTGGAATCGAATCGAACCGGTGACAGCATCGATGGCATGAAGTTGAGAGGAATCCAGGGGAGTTACGAACAAGGTTCCCTGATGAAGCACCAGAGGATTGGGAGACCAGTGGCCACCACTCCTCCTCCCGCCCCGTCGAAATCGATTACGCTGGGAGTTCAGCGAACTGCGATCGTACTCCGAGATCCACTCGACCTGACCATCCCATGCTCGCAGCGCAGCCACCGCTCCAAGATTGGAACAGCAGTATACGGTTCCATCCTGGACCAGCACTCCGCCGAGAAAAGGTTCCCTTGCAGGCTCGCCGAACATCGTCAGTTCGACCTGATTCCCGACGATCGGGCGCGACCAGATCTCCTCGCCAGTCCTTCCATCCAGACACCAGAGAGTGGCATCGATGTAGCCACTCTTTCTCCAGCCGAGCACCCATACTTTTCCATCCTGGATCACCGGCATCGAATTGAAGGAGCTGTTTCGCAATATCTCATTTCGGCCGGCACGATCAGCGGTGTCCCAGAGTAATCCTCCGTCACCGGCCAGATCCCAGCACTTCATTCCTCTCGAAGGCAATGAAACCTGGATATCGAAACCGAGGTAGTCCTCTCTGCGACTAGCCCTGGCCACATAGGAGCAGATCAACAGCGATCCATTGGTCGAAACCCAGAGGCGCGAGTCTGGATCCTGCTCCTCGAAATAGGGGGCTCCGGAGTGGAGGTTGTCATTGGCGATCAACTTGCCGGTACGGAGATCGTATCTCAGCAATCGCCGGGAGGTGGCAATCGCCACCCAATCCTTGCCAAAACCGGGAGTCAGCATCGATCCGGGGAGCGACGGGAAATAACTTCGCCCTCGTCCACCGCCATAAGCGATGTGTTGCGAGAAGTTGTGAGTCTTCCAGGCGATCACCCCCTCTTCGATCGGGTTCTCGGGGAGCGTCAACTGCTCCTCACGACGAGGAACCGGAGCCACCTCCGGTAGCGTCACTCCTAAAGCCTCGGCCTGTTCAGTCAGTTGAAGAGCTCGCTCACTCTGCCCAGACCGTCGCAGTGCAATCCATCTTCTGGTCAACAAGGATCGGGTGAGTTCCGACTGGATCGTGGAACTCTCCAAATCATCACTCAGTTCTGCCACCACATCATCCCAGGCCAGGATGGCGAGTCCAGGTTGATCGCGCTCGAGGAATAGATCCCCGGCCGCCACCAGTGCCTGATTCCTGACCTCTGTGAGAGGATACAGATCCGCCACGCGCAACAGTTCCGCGGGATCCAGTTGCTCCATCGCACGGTGGAACACCGATCGAGCTCGCGAATCAAATTCAGTGCGGTAGACCTGCTGGTGTTCAGGAGGCAGCGATCGCAACACTTCGACAATCTTGTCGGAAAGAGGACGAGCCACTCTCCAGTTGTCCGAAGATCCTTCCGCCATCAGGGGATCTTCTCCCCAGATCTTTTCGTGGAGAACCTGGAGTTTGCGAATCCCGTCAAGGGTCTCCCCGGAATCGAGACGCGAGAGTGCATCGCGATATTCCTGGATGACTCCGTCGGCACCGACCAGCAGTGGAATCAGGGCCGAACCCACATCCGCTTGAACGACCGATCCAGCGGGCCAGCCAATCAGCGCCCAGCAAATCACCACCCGCAGCCAGCGGGCATGCAGAGGAGAATGAGATTCGTGGGTCGGGGTTGTAATATTCATCAGGGCAGCCGGAAAACCTTTCGCAGAATCCATTCTACCGTCAGCAGGAACGTAAACAGCGCCAGAACCCAGCGATGATCCCACAACGGTTCTCGCTCAGCAGAAATTGGCACTTCTCTCTCCAGGGCCTCCACCCCCCCTGCGACATCCGCGGCGTCCTTCGCTTCATAGTATTTACCTCCGGAGAGTTGTGCAATCTGCTGCAATCTCTGCCGATCCATTCTCGGATCCGCATACTCCAACTGGGGTACAACTACCCGATACACGGCACTCGCCACCTCTTCCTCCCGATCGATCAGCGAGATCCGATGCTCCCCCAGTTCACGAGCCTCGATGGTGGCCTCGTAGTATTCGGGTCGAGCCGGATTGCGGATCGCCTGGATCTCGAGCGATCGTTGTTCGTCTGCATCCAGCCGCTCCAGCCTCAGCAGAGCTTCTTCCTCGGATGTCGGCTTGAAGTCAGGGCCCAGCATCCGTGCCAGCAACTTGACCTCATTGCCGAGCACCACTTCCCGAGGATCGACACTGACGGAGAATCTCTTCGACGGTCCGAGCAGCCTCGCCGCTCCCACGAATCGAGTGACCTGGCCCCAGAATCGATAGAACCAACGATTCCCAACCAATCTTCTGAGCCTCCAGGTGT
>CAVOEM010000280.1:0-3259 GCA_963694575.1 Planctomycetes bacterium UBA1146
TCATCTCGGCAAGCCCTCGTGCTCCCCGGGATGTTGCTCCAGAGACCGCAGCCGTTCTCGGCATTCGGTCGACAGATTGGTGGTGGACCCCGATGTCCCCAGCGCCACGAAGATCGTCCCCAGCGCCTCGAAGATCCCGATCCTCCGCCGGATCGCCCCGACCTGGTCCAGCCGATCGCACCTCCTCGGAGTCCAAGTATCTACCGATGACGGTGAAGGAATGCATCGAGCAGGGGTGGCTTCCCGCTCCAGGGGAGGCCGATGATCCGGTCCATCATGGGATTGACTTCGTGCTGGTCACCGGAGACGCCTATGTCGATCACCCATCTTTCGCCAATGCAGTGATCGGTCGCCTGCTCGAAGCTCGCGGATATCGGGTGGCGATCCTGGCCCAGCCGGACTGGAGATCGGCCGAGCCATTCCGCCAGTTCGGAGCGCCACGAATCGCATGGTTGGTCTCCGCAGGAAATCTCGATTCACATCTCAATCATTACACTGCTCACAAGAAACCCCGCTCCGATGATCTGTACTCACCGGGAGGAAAGGCGGGCCTTCGTCCCGATGGAGCCACCATCGTTTACTCACAACGGTGTCGTGAGGCTTTCCGAGACGTTCCCATCATCGCCGGGGGTGTCGAGGTTTCGATGAGAAGGATGGCACATGTCGATTACTGGTCGGAGAAGGTCAAGCGATCACTCATCCTCGATTCGAGGAGTGATATCGCTGTCTACGGAATGGGCGAGCAGGCCCTGGTGACCATCGTCGAGAGGCTGGAGAAGGGTGAGCCGATAGAATCGATCCGAGACGTTCCTGGAACGGCATATGGCATCGGGAAGCATGGACGGCCCCATTTCATCGAGGAGTCGACGTGGCAAGAGGGCACACCCTGGTGGGAACAGTATCAGTGCAAACCAGAGATGGCTCAGGAGTTACCATCCTTTGATGAGATTCGCGGGGAAGACGAGCAGAGCAAGGAACGATTTGCCCGCGCACAGCACATCTTTCATCGAGAGCAGAATCCTGACACCGCTCCGATCCTGGTTCAGCGCCATGCCGAACAGACGGTGATCGTCAATCGTCCGATGAAAGCCCTCTCGACCGCGGAGCTCGACGCGATCTTCGCTCTTCCCTACACCAAGGAGCCTCATCCGGAATATGATGGAGATAAGGTGCCCGCTCACGAGACGGTCAAGTTTTCCATCAACATCATGAGGGGTTGTTTTGGAGGGTGCACCTTCTGCGCCATCACAGAACACCAGGGCCGAGCCGTGTCATCGAGAAGTGAAGAGAGCGTCCTGGAAGAGGTCGCTGCATTGAAGCAACTGGATGGATACAAGGGTGTCATCAGTGATCTGGGCGGACCGACCGCCAACATGTACAGGATGCAGTGCACTCGACCGGAGATCGAATCTCGTTGTCGCAGGCCGTCTTGCGTCCATCCGACCGTATGCAAATTGCTGGGTACAGACCATGGTCCGGTGAAGCAGTTGATGAAAAAGGTCAGGGAGTCCGATGGGGTCAAGATGGTCCATGTGGCTTCCGGGGTGAGAATGGATCTGGCAAACCTCGATCAAGAATACATCGATGATCTCGCTGCCCATCATGTGGGAGGACATCTCAAGGTCGCTCCCGAGCACATCGATGAGGAGACTCTACGATTGATGAAGAAGCCGGGCATGGACACTTACATCGAGTTTGAGAAACGATTCGAGGAGGCGAGTGATCGTGCGGGTAAGGAGCAATACCTGGTGCCCTACTTCGTCTCCAGCCATCCGGGTTGCGAGCAAGACGCTGCGGTTCAGATCGCAGAGTTTCTCGAAGCACGTCACCTCAAGCCACAGCAGGTTCAGGACTTCATTCCGACGCCTGGGACCCCCGCAACTTGCATGTGGTGGACCGGCATCGATCCGACGCGTATGAAGCCGGTATTCGTCGAGAAGAAGATGCGCAACAAGCGTAAGCAGCGAGCGATGCTGCAGTGGTGGAAGCCGGAAAATCGGCTTCTGGTTCGAGAGATGCTGCGAGAGAGTGGCCGCGACGATCTGATCGGTGATCACCCGGGAGCGCTGGTATCCACCCACGATACAGCGGGTCGAGCGGGGAAGGCATCGCCACGCAAAGGTGGCAGAAAGCCACAAGGATTCCAATCCGATCGAAAAGTCGGCCGCCGTTCCGGTCGCCGTACCGTGCGTCGGCCGCAGCGAGGTTAGTCGCTGGATTTCTTCTCTGGAGTCACGGGAACCGGGCTGATACTGCTCTCTCCTTTGTCGATGAACTCTTGATGCGCCGCCTTCAACCAGCGATCCGCGGGGTGCAGTTGCAGTGCTTTTTCCAGTGCTGCGATGGCCAGTACTCGCTGACCTCCATCTTCCAGCGCCACTGCGTGGACCAGAGCGTAGCGTGGAGATTGAGGAGCCAACTGCACCGCCTGGCTCAGCGACTGCAGGGCCAGCTCTTTCTTGCCGACCCGTACCAGTGCCAGACCGATGGCGTGATGCAATCCTGCATCCTCTGGAACCCTATCGATCGCCTGCTGTAGCACCTCGATTCCTTCGGGATCCCGGTCGAGAGCTCGAAGTGCGTCGGCGAGGTTGACGGATGCGGGTCCAAAGGAAGGTGTTCTCTTCAGTGCTTCCTTGTAGCAACGAACCGCTTCCTTCAGATTCCCCCGTCTGCTCGCCAGTGCTCCCAGATTGACATGAGATTCGGGGCGATCACCGTTGATCTCTTGCATCGAGATGTACTCCGCCAGTACCCGACTCAGTTGTAGTCCGGCGCCTTGTGGGTCAGCGGAGAGTTCGCGTTGAATCGGTGAAAGCAATTCCGCCGCAACAGTGCGAACGATGCGACTCGAATCACCGAGAAGATCGAGCAGGACTCCGTAGGTCTGTTCGAGGGGAAGACCGTCGAGTGCCAGCGCTGCCTGGCGTCGCACCAGTGGGTCAGAATCGGTGAAGCTCCTGGAAAGCAGATCAGAGTTGGTTCGATCGAGGAACGGAGTCAACTCTGCCAATGCAGTGGCGCGAACGATGCTGGGGGTCTTCTCATCTTCGAGCACCATGCGGATCAATTCGGGTGCCACCGGAGAGTTGTTTCTGGCGGCATGGAGCGCTTCGCCCCAGTGGAAATCATCCCCACGCCCATCGGGAAACCACTCCATCACCTTCTCGGCAGCCCACTGAACTTCTCGATCCTGATGGCAGTCATTACACGCATTGGGGGTGCCGAGGCGAATCGACAGATCAGGTCGAGGAACCCA
>CAVOEM010000281.1:0-3254 GCA_963694575.1 Planctomycetes bacterium UBA1146
AGCGTGGCCCGAGCACCGATTGGGTTCCGTTGTAACCGGCGCTGTAGATGTCGGAACAGCCAATCCCGAGGGTGTAGGGATCGGCGGGAACGATACATCCGAATCCACAGGCATTGGCGGTGGTCGCTGGCCCTGGAGCGTGCTTGGCCCAGGAACTGCCGACCTGAACGATGCGATCTTCGGCAACGCGGTACAGATTGAACACCATGAATGGATGCAGGGGGCTGGGGTTACCGTGCCAGTCGAGCGGTTCGTCACCGTGATTGCAGCACACCGATTGCAGCATCAGGCCGACCTCATCGCCCTCCCGTCCTAGCTGGCTCATCTGCTGGTGATCTCCTGCGATCAGATCGGGTGCGGGGAGATACGCAGGGGGAACATCGAAGAAGATCAGCGACCATGCGACCAGCGTGCCACTCTCTCCAGCGACCAGATCCTCGATCTCGAGGGTCCATTCACCTGCGGCGATGGAGTTGCACAGATCGAGCAGTGAGCCGGGACCGCTGGGCCTCATGGTGGCCCCGACATTGAAGGGGGGCGCAGCCGGTGTCGCGGGTTGCCAGTAGATGGCATCGAGGCCGGAACCACTGGCTCCTTCCTGCAGGACCAGTTGTTCTCCCTCGGCAGAGAGCAGTCGAATCCGTAGATCCGAAATTCTCGGATGATCGATGTCGATTTCCACCCGTAGATCTGCAGGAACCACGTTGCTGTTGACAGTGGCGCTGGCAATTGTGACGGATCCATCGGCGATGGAGCCGGTCGATCCACTGACCACCTCCACTGCAGTTGCGAGCACATCGACAGCGGCGCAGATGGGAACAGCAGAACCACCTGTCGAACTGGACATCAGACAGATCTCGACCGGAGCAGGCCAGAGGAATCCAGAGACCTGCTGTTGCAGGATGGTTCCTGCGGCCACCGCACCGGTGGAAGCGTAGGGAACTCCGTCGATCAACAAGGCGGTGGAGGTCAGGTCAGAGATCGCTTGCCAGCTGACATCGATGATTCCGCTTCCTGGCTGCGAGATTGCGATCAGATTGTCGACCAGTGCCGGTGAAAACTGAACCGAGAGGGTGCCGGTGCCGGCGTCTCCTTGTTGCCAGCCACCGACGCGGATCCAGATCTCATCGCCGCTGCTGACCACGAGATCCTCGATCATCGATGTGAATCCACTGCAGCCGGGGGTGTCACCGTTGCAGCCGAGCGGGATCAGCGAGGAGCAGTCACCGCCATAGGCTGCGAGAGTGGTGTCGAAGGTGGCCATCGAACAGGTAGAGATTTGCACCGACCCGTTGCCCGGTGAAACCCAGCGATACCAGATATCCTGGACCAGGTCTCCCGGGAGTGTGGCGGCGCATGGAGAAGAATCGAATGGATCACTCCCATCGGTGGCTTCGGATGTGTCGAAATTGATGGTGCCGGAAGCGATCTCGATGGCTCCAAGGCAATTGTCGTGGATCGGACCTCCCAGAAGAGTGCAACATTCTTCAGCGCTGCTACCACCCGAGATGGCCGCTACACAGAGAATACGCTGCTCGCCGATTCCTGGAGCGGTGCCACCGGTCCAACGGGTGGCTGTCGCATCGAGAACATCGACCAGCACCGAGTCTAGGTAGATTTCCCAACCGTCGACTGGGAACGGTGCACTCCAGCTGGCGCTGACGCCAGCGGGGACGACTGAGCATTGCAGATCGACGGGTGGAATCGGTCCTTGAAGATCCAGCACTAATTCTCCACTACCGATCGCACTGGTATTCCATCCACCGACTCGGATGATGATTTCTTCTCCTGCAGCGACCGGGAGATCGGAGATGTGAGATGTGAACAGGGAACAGCCGGCGTTGTCACCGTTACAGCCGATCAGTTGAAGGGTATTGCAGCTGCCGCTGTATACCGCTATGTCGCTATCGAAGCTGGCACTGTTACATGTACTGACCGACAGCAGTCCTGAGGTGTCAGGAATGAAACTCCACCACAGATCACGATGCAGTAGACCCAGCAGCGCATCGGCACAGAGTGTATCGTCCGTTGGAATCGTCGAATCGGTGGCGTCGGTGAGGTCAAAGGGGGTACTTCCTACGGTGATGATGTTGGCGCCGGTGCAGTCATCGTTGACAGGTTGTGCAGCGATCATGGATGGAATGAACAGTACGAGTAGCAACCAGTGATTCCAGGTCATCAGACACCTCTTCTTCTAATCCCCCATCATGTTGCCAGTGATGTGCAGTGCAAGGACCTGTTTGCAGTGTGAGCACTGGACTTCTGGACACCGGAGGAGGAACCTGAGGCGGTTGAAGGAGCACAGTTGGCGAAAGATCAGATCATCCGGGAGTTGAGAAAGCGGCTGCCGAGCCGTCGCATCCTCACCGATGCGGACGAGTGCAGGCTCTACGACAGTGATGGTCTGACCCTTCATCGAGGAGAGACTCCCGGTGTCCTGTTGCTGGAAAGTGAAGCCGAAGTGGTGCATGCGGTGAAGGTGCTTGCTGGCCATCAGGTGCCGTTCGTGGCGAGGGGTGCAGGAACCGGGCTCAGTGGTGGTGCAGTTCCGATGCAGGGTGCGTGGGTACTCGATGTACACCGGATGCGGAAAATCATCGACATCGATCCGTTACAGAGGACCGCGGTGATCGAGCCAGGGGTGATCAATCTCGATCTCGATCGTGCGGCTGCTGCTCACAAACTTCGGTTTGCCCCCGACCCATCGAGCCAGCGCGCCTGTACCGTCGGCGGAAACATCGCCGAGAACTCCGGCGGGCCGCACTGTTTTCTTCACGGCATGACCACTCGACACATCCTGGAAGTTCGAACGGTCCTCACCGATGGAACGGTCCTCGACCTTCAACGTGACGGGGGAGGGATCGACTGGCGAGGTGCATTCATCGGTTCGGAAGGAACCTTTGGTGTCACTGTTCAGGCGAAGGTGAGATTGGTGCCGAGGCCTCCCTGTGTTCGTACATTCCTCGTTTCTTACTCCTCACTAGAGGCTTCTTGTGAGGCGGTGACCTCCATCATCGCCCGTGGTCTGCGACCTGCAGCACTGGAAATTCTCGATCGGTTGACCATCGGGGCAGTCGAAGCGTCTGTCTTTCGTGCGGGTTATCCAGAAGACGCGGAAGCGGTATTGCTGATCGAACTCGAGGGCCTCACTGGTGAAGTGGAGGAAGCGGCAGGAGCGGTTCGCAGTGCTGTGGTGGGCGAACAGACCATCGGGATCGAGGAAGCACTCGACGAAGAATCGAGAGAGCGACTGT
>CAVOEM010000282.1:0-3200 GCA_963694575.1 Planctomycetes bacterium UBA1146
CGAGATAATTCAGAACGAGATAATTCAGAACGAGATAATTCAGTACTGGGCATCCCTGCGCTGGCCGCGATCGCCACCTCATCGCAAGATCCATCGCAAGATCCATCGCAAGACCCACCGCCAGCCGAATCAACAGGCGAACCAGCAGAGGAGAAACCGTTCCTGCTGCTCGCCACGGTTCACAACTACGGCTACGTCGAACCGTGCGGCTGACCCAAGCGCCAGATCAAGCTCGGCAGTTTGTCGAGACGGATGACATACCTCAACTCGCTGAAATCCGAGGGCATCGATCCGTTCCTCGTCGATGGCGGCGACTGGCTCTTCTCGCTCGGACGACTACACCCGAATCCATTGCTCCAGCAACAGATGCTGCAGAAGGCGCTGCTGCTGATCGATGCCTACAACCTGTTTGGCACCCAGGCCGCGGCGGTCGGCGAACACGATCTGGCACTGGGTCTCGACCGCCTCGTCGAGTTCCAGCAGCGGATGAAATTTCCGCTGCTGTGCGCCAACCTCAAGGATGCCACCGGACAGTCCCCCTTCGCCGCCTCGACCATCGTCACCAGCCAGGGACGCAAGGTGCTGATCGTCGGTGCGATGCGGGTGCCACCGCAGCGCTTCATCGACAAGCACTGCGCCGGTGCGACCTTCTCCGATCCGTACCCGGCGATCCTCGCCGAGATCGAGGCACACAATGATGAAGTCGATCTGTGCGTGGTTCTCGGTCACATCAACCGAGCGGATGTCGATCGCCTCGCCGCCGAGGTACCGGGGGTCGATGTGGTGGTTGAACCCAACTCCAACCAAGGATCCGAGAACACCTGGATCAAGGATGAGATCAAGACCACCCTGCATGAGGGCACGGTGCTGCTGAAGCCGAGTGGCCAAGGATCGGAACTGTCCCGGGCAGATCTGTGGTTTCGCGACAAGGCGAAGCCGTGGTTCAGCATCTGGGATGAAGATGCCCCCGCCGGCTCCAACATCGCCGATCTCTCGACGGTAGCACTGGCACCGCACATCGGTCGTCACCCGGCGATGGAGAAGATCGTCCAGGAATTTCTCGCCACGACCCGCTACAAGACCCCCATCGATGAGGAAAAGATGGCCTTCAAGCCATCTTCTCAATTCCTCGGGTCCGTCACCTGTGCCGTGTGCCATCCGCAACAGACTGCATTCTGGAAAAAAACCGCTCACGGACGCGCCTATGCCACTCTCGAGCACTCCGGCGATCAATTCCGCTACGACTGCATGCCGTGCCATGTCACCGGATACGGCGAGACCTTCGTCGATGCCCACCAGCCAGGACGCTGGAAAGATGTCCAGTGTGAGAGCTGTCACGGCCAGAATCCACGACATCCGAGCCATCCCCAGTCGTTCCCCTGGCCGGCGGTGCAGGACAACAATTGCTGGGCATGTCATAATCCCAGTGAGACCAAGGTGCCCTTTGACCCGGTCCAAGCGAAGCCTCGGATCGCCTGTCCACTACTGAAGAGAACCACGGATGAGAAGTGAAGGAAAGTAACCCATCATGAAGAGATCGATACCCCAACTCATCACCGTGGCCATCCTGATGATGATGGTCTACCCGGCGCTGGTCGACCAGCGCCACCAGGCCAGCGCTCAACCCGGATCGAACCGGGAACTGACCCGCGATGACAAGGCAGCGACGGTGGTCAATCCCACCCAGGATGATTCCGAGACCACCGGTGAACACGATCTGTTCCTGGTCTTCTCCATCAACAATGTCGGCTACATCGATGTCTGCGGGTGCAAGCGCAAGAAGGTACGGCAGGGTTCCATCACCCGCCGCTCCGCCTACATCGATCAAGCTCGTTTCCATCACCAGAACCTGCTGCTGATCGATGGCGGCAACACCCTCTTTGGCACCGACGATGGCAAGAAAAAGGACTTCGCCCGGCAACAGTTGAAGTCGAAGGCAAAACTGATCATCGAGTCGTACAATCGCATGGGTTACCAGGCGATGCTGGTCGGCCACCACGACTTGACCCTGGGCCTGCCGGCACTGCTCGAATTCCAGAAGCAAGCCAAGTTCCCGCTGCTGTCGGCAAACCTGGTCTATGCCGATGACCAGCAGCTGATCTTCCCCCCCTCCACCATCATCGAATCGGCGGGGATGAAGATCGGTGTGCTCGGTTTGACCATCGACACGATTCCCTCTTACTTCCTCGAGAAGGCCAATCCCGAGCGCCCGCTGGCGCTGCTCGATGCATTAGAAACCGCCAAGAAGCTGGTTCCCCAGTTGCGTGAACAGTGCGACATGGTCGTGCTGCTGTCGGCCAACCACCTCGACACCAACCGTCAGCTCGCCGCCGAGGTCGATGGCATCGACTTGATGATCGATCCGATGATCGAACTGGGCAACCACAAGATCTGGATCGATGAAGAGGACAGTCTCGAGACGATCAACAACACGCTACTGGCGCGCACCGATAGCCAGGGTGCCCGCCTCGGCACCATCGCCATCGACTGGATCGACGGCGGTGGCCCGATGGTCTCGCTCTCCTACGACGAGGCTCCCCCGGCGGGACGCTCGACCTACTGGTACGAGCGCGCCTCGATGGAGCCGCACCTGCTGGAAGACCCCGAGATCGTTGCGATGGTCGATGCGTTTCGTCGCAACGCCGAGTTCCTCGACATCGAGAAGTTGCCGCCGTTACACGACAAGGACAAGTACCTGACCTCGGCCACCTGCTCGGTGTGTCATGTCGAGCAAACCGAGTTCTGGCAGAAGACCAAGCACGCGACCGCCTTCGCCAGTCTCGAGGAGACCGGCGATCAGTGGCGCCAGGATTGCATCGCCTGTCATGTACTGGGCTACGGCCAGGCGTTCATCGCGCCGGAAGATGCCGAACCGTACAAGAATGTTCAGTGCGAGAACTGTCACGGTCTCAACCCAAATCACCCGCGTGATCCGGTCAATCATCAGTGGCCAACGGTCAAAGAGACCGCCTGTCTCGTCTGTCACAACAAGGATCAAACCCTCGAGGACTTCGTCTTCATGCGCGAGCGTCCGCAGGTGGCGTGTCCGCTGATGCCGCGCAACTAGCCGCAACGGCTGGCACACGTTGCTGCCACCCCCGGCAATCCCCCCTGGCAGGCTCCCCTTGCCTGTTCGGCTTCGATGAAACATGATACAGGCGTGGCTCCCCATCGGAGTCGCGCCTGTTTCGCATCCAGCC
>CAVOEM010000283.1:0-3189 GCA_963694575.1 Planctomycetes bacterium UBA1146
AGCCAAACATCCCCGCCTTGAAGTAACGATGGCCAAAAACCGGCTTGGTTGCGCCGACGACTCCAGCCGCCAACGCACCCTTCAGTAGTTCTCTTCTGTTGATGGACATGATAAACCTCCGCAAATGATCACTTTGACACTCCCGCTGTAATCCAATGATTCACCAGGAGAGAGCCGCGGTAATGAAGAAATACTGTGTCAATGTGCCGCTCATAAATTGCGACAGATCCATAGGCCCATCTGGCCATTGGTCTTCAATAATCCACTCACTTCACCGTTGATACTATCCAGGTTCGTGACCAAATCAAAATCGATTACCATCACCTTGGAGCCACTTGAAACCCTCTTGTCGCTTGATAAGACTTCAAACATGACATTCCTGTCCAAAGTATATCGATGTCGTGAGAAGCAACCCTTCGCAGCTCTAACCGTTCAGGAAATAATGATCGATCGGCGCGCTGCGACAGCTGGATGGAGGCGAACATCATCATCTTTAAAAATCACCCACCGCACTCCGAAGTGTTCACGCGACAGGAGTTCTTCGGTAAAACAACGAGATGCTGGCACCGATGCTGGATAAGGGCTCAGAACGAGACCAAAACCCATGGTCTCCTTGTGGGTGCCACCGGCTAGGAATTGACGAGGAGTTCCATGACGAACCGGGTCGCATCGCAGTCGTGTTCGTTGTGATTCTTCACCAGTGCAAGATTCTTCTTGGTGCCTTTCGACCATGCTTGGTAGGTTTCTTTGACCCTGGCTTGGTCTTTGATTTTTTTACAGTAGTTGCCAATGTTACCTGCTGAATAAGAATGTGGGCGAAAGAGACCCTTTTCTGCAGCAAACAATGTCAGCAACCCAAACGTTTTGGTTCGGAGTTTTTTTTTGGTTGTCTTGGCCGTATCACGACTCTTAAACTTCCTTTCGTTTGACTTGAAATCCTTTCGGCATTTTTCAAAGTCCTCGTTCTTTTTCGCCAGCGGCCGAAGATCGAATCCCACATCCTCGATATCCACTTCGAACTGACTGAACAGCTGCTCTTCGGCACTGGTGAAGTAGACTAGCTTTCTTCCTTCCAACCTTGCTCTATTGCTCAGGTCTTCAAGAAACTGCTCGAGCGGCTGGTGATTCCAGTTTTTTGCCCGGGCGGCCACTTCGAGATCGTCGCCGAACAAGGTGACCTCGTAAGATCCATCCACAAGCACCCCCCCGAGAATCGGATCGCGCTTCTCCTTATTTATCGAATCAGCCTGCCCCTCGACATCGAAGTAGATGGCTCTTTTTGCTTCTTCCGCGGTTATTGTTTGGTTCATCATGTATCTCCTCGCGTTTCTAGTTTCAATTTTCATCCACATGGTCAGACCAGGATCCCTGGTCGATTTTCCGAAGGTCTTTCTCGAATAACATCGCCTTCTTCGACAAGGTGAAGGCCTGACGCTTCGATCGACCTTGCCATTCCCGGGCCACGCGCTCTCGGGCCAATCGGAAACGCTCGAGCCTCTCCATGGCATCCGGTAGATCTTTGATCAGCCCCCAGTAGTGCTCCTCGATTTTTGTGTAGCGGGACTCGGCTCCGTGGTAATCCCTGCCCTCATTGTCCCGCATGCTGTGATAGGCGACGGTGGCTTCCCACAAACCAGCGATACGTTGGATCACTTCGAGATCGACCCTGGATTCTCCAGTTTCCTCCGCAGGCACCACCTTCACGGGAACTTGCAGATTCAAGAGTTGCTCCCGATCCGGTGCTTGCGGATCCTGCCAGGAAATCTCGAAATCGATGGGGAGAGGCTCCCCCTTTTCATGAGCAGGAAACTCCACCCGCAGAGCGAGGGGTCGGATGGCCCCACCGACGATCTCGCCCAGCGAGAAGGTCGTGATCTCACCGTAACGATCGGCACTCTGACGACTGAGCCCTTCCACGATGACACCGGACGGACACTTGCAGGTAACCCGGACATTCCGAGCCGTGACCGCCTTCAGTTCGCCCAGTTCACCAGTGACCACCTCGACGATCTCCTGCGGCGTGGCGGCATCGTGCAATCGACCTCGACCGCCCTCGGCCAATGCGTCCAGTTGCAGAGGAGAATACCGATCACCGATGCCCACTGCCGAGGTCATTACACCCCGCTCGGCCATTTCCCGAGCATGCTCCATCAGTTGCTCCGGTTCGCAGATGCCGTTGTTGGCATGACCATCGGAGAGGATCAACACCCGTCCCTCCTCGGCGAAACCCGTTTCGATCACATCGGCAACGCAACGGGCACCCTCAAACCAACCTCTGGAGAGGTTCGTGGTTCCCCCCGGACGCAGCTCAGCGATCGCTGTCATCGCCTTGTGCTTGCCGGTCTCGTCCATGGCCAGACCTTCTTCCAGAACCACCATGTGGTGATCAAAGGCGACGATGGAGAGGCGGTCCTTTTCCCCGAGGGTTTCGGCGATGCTCACTGCCGCCTGGCAGGCTGCTACCAGGTCTCCGCCACCCATCGACCCCGACCGATCGATCACCAGAGCCAGATTCACCGGCTTCTCTTCCATGCAGGTCTCCTCCTGTTCCGGTGCGATGACCTCCAGCAGAAGGTGTCGGACGCTGGATTCTCCAGCAGGAATGCTGTCTCTGTCCCAGCGCACCTGGGCCTGAACCTGTCTCATGGTGTTCACTTTCATTGTCCTTTCGTGATCGAGTCAATCAGCTTGCCGATCAGGCGTAGCTGTTGCTCCTGTTCCCTGTTCAACGGACACTTCACATGGATCTCCACATCTCTTCCGGCGCGGATCACATGGTCCTCTACCCGATCCTTCGGTGGTCTTGCAGGACTCACCCGGGTCGCAAACTCATCGGCATGCCTCTCGAGGTACTCGGCAGCCGTCAGCATTTCTTGTGCATAGGAGGAATTCCCGGTAGAGAAACCCTGCTCGATCGCTTGCTCTCCCGCTTGCCGCAACGCTTCGATCTCTGCGGGTGAGAATTTTCCTTTCAGAACTTCTTCCAGTCGTACCTCGCCTCTGAGGATTTTCTGAATCGTCGGCAACGCCACCTGCGAAAGCGCCAGGTCGATCTTTTCGGGGGAGAACCCCAGGGCCTGTAACCGGACCCTGAATCCCGTGGTCAATTCGTCGATCTGGCTCTGCGGATCGTGCGGCGTGTGTCCTGCGGCTCTGAGCAACAGGGTTTTCACCGTTCGCGCCTCGGCT
>CAVOEM010000284.1:0-3182 GCA_963694575.1 Planctomycetes bacterium UBA1146
AGAAACTGGTCCGATCGGGACGACTCGGAGGTCCACTTCGAGTTCGAGTCAGTCCCGACACCGGATTTGCCTGGAAGATGTACTGGACCGGAAAACCGCAGCTCGCTCCGCAATCGGTGCCCGATCACTTCAACTACGACGCCTGGCTGGGTCCAGCCCCCTACAAACCCTACACCGCTCACCGCACCCACGGCTCCTTTCGTGGCTACTGGGATTACGACGGAGGAGGCCTCGCCGACATGGGGCAGCACTACCTCGACCCGGTGCAATGGATCCTCGACAAGGACCACACATCACCCTCGGAGATCAGTGCCATCGCACCATGGCCGCAACACCCCGATTCATGCGGGCCCTGGGGCAAGGTGATGTTGAAGTACCAGGATGGAACCGAGTTGATCCTCGAATCGAGGGAGTGGGGGCCGAAGGATCCCGCTGGACTACCGTACATCGAAGGACCCAACGGCAAGGTGTTCCGTGGCATGCGAACCGAACCTGCGGATCTTCTCGATGGCATCGACGAGTTGCCCGAACCGCCACAGGTGGGGCCCACCAACTTCGATGAATCGGTACGAACCCGCCAGCGATTTGCACTCAACGAATCGAACGGGCACCGCTCGTGCAGCCTCGTCAATCTGGCCAACATTGCGATTCGAACCGGACGCAAACTGAAGTATGACCCGGTCGGACAGACCTTTCCCGGCGATGAAGAAGCCAATCGCCTGATCCGTCAGCCGATGCGAGCACCCTGGCGGATCTGAAGTCCGAATCGACAGGTTGGCTATCGGTTCAACGGCCAGGGTTTGACCTGAGCACGCTGGGCCCACTGCTGATAGCTGCTCTGCAGCGCATTGACCAGTTGCGGTTTTTGCTCGGAGAGATCATCCAACTCGGTGCGGTCTACCACCATGTCGAACAGTTGCCACGGCCGGTTGTGACGGCCGACCAGCTTCCATCTTCCAAGCCTCACCGCCCGGTTTCCTTCATGCTCCCAGAAGATGGGACGTTCAGTGGCAGACTCTCCCGAAAGAATCGGTAACAAGCTCACGCCCTCGATCGGCTGCATGGCGATTCCATCGAGTTCGGTGATCGGTGCCGCCCCTGCGGCATCGAGACAGGTCGAGACCAGATCGATGACATGACCGGGTCCATCGTGAATCACCCCCTTGCCATCTAATCCTGCCGGCCAGTGCGCGATCAGCGGCGACGAGATCCCACCTTCGTGAACATGATGCTTGTAGAGCAAAAAAGGTGTGTTGGAAGCATTGGCCCACGGCAAACCGTAACTCTGATAGGTCACCTCCGGTCCCGGCAGCATTTTCGGATTGTTGCCATTTTTCACCTCGCGACCATCTCGGGTCTTTTCCGGGATGGTCAGGCTCTTCCAGCCCGCAGTGATCTCCTCGGCACAACCACCATTGTCGGCCAGAAACAACAGCAAGGTATTCTCCAGCCGACCCTGAAACTTCAGTTCGGCAACGATTTGGCCGATTCCACGATCGAGTTGCTCGACCTGGGCAGCATAGACCTCCATCCGTCTCTCCTGCCACGGATGGTCCGGCGTCTCTTGCCAACTCTTGATGCGAGAATCGCGCGGCGAAAGATCCCACGCCGCATCGATCATTCCGATGTCGCGCTGACGCTTCAGTCGCGCCTCTCGCATCGCATCCCAACCGTCCCGGTAGCGACCCTTGACCTTTTCAATGCCCGAGGGACGAGCGTGAAGCGGCCAATGAGGAGCAGTGTAAGCCACATACAGGAACATCGGATCGTCGGGAGTCTGATCGACATGCTGCTCGATGAAGTTCATCGCCTCCGCGCTGATGGCATCGGTGTAATGGAATCGGCCTTTTGGAGCGGGGAGGTAGCGTTCGCCCCGGGTCAATGAAACCGGATCGTAGTAGGACCCACCGCCGTGAATGGTGCCGAAGAAGTGGTGAAACCCCCGGTCGATGGGCCAGTTGGTTCTTTTCTTCGGCTCGATACGTTGCTTCGCCTTGCCGAGGTTGTGAGTGACATGCCACTTGCCCGACATGTAGGTGCGGTAGCCGGCGGCGCCCAGGTGTTCGGCGATGGTCGCGGTGGTCGGGGACAATTCTCCTCGATAGCCAGACGAACCACCGTCGTACACCATGTGCCCGACACCCGCCTGGTGAGCATAGAGACCGGTCAACAGTGAAGCACGCGTCGGACAGCAACGAGCCGTGTTGTAGAACTGACGCAGGCGAACACCATTCGAAGCCAGTTGGTCGAGATTCGGTGTCTCGATCTCACCGCCGAAACAACCGATATCGGACCAGCCCATGTCATCGGCCATGATGACGACGATATCGGGCCTTACTGGCGGAGAACTTTGCGGCGGAGATCCGGACAAATCCACCACAGGAAAAACACTCAACAAGAAAAATATCCAACGATGATTCAATTTCCACCCCTCGATTGAACGACTCATGTTCTTTGAGTAATGTAACGGAAGTAAAATCCAGATAGGATTCCCGACGAGCTGATTTCTTCAGTTGATCCATGGTCACACTTTTCGACACCAAATTGTACGACGAGATCGAGGAAACAGTGGTACAGCTCCGCAAGGCACCGACGAATTCTGTACTGTTCGTTTTGCTGGCCAGCATCTTCCTCCTAGCGGGGGCATCCGCGAACCACATTAGATTCCATCATCCGGTCTATTCCCAAGATCCTCCTCCAGCACCATCTGTCGAGAACGATGATCTACTGGATGATGACTTACTGGATGATCCACTGGAGACCGTAAAGCCTTCAGAGAACTCACCTGAACGGCAAACCGTCGTAGACCACTCTCGTGAGGAACACGAAAAGATCTTCGCAAATAACGACTTCCCCTCGGCAAACAAATGCGCCAAGTGCCATCCCAATCAATACCGAGAATGGTCGGTTTCCCAGCACGCATACTCACAATTGAGTCCGTTAATGGTGTCGCTGTAATTGGCATTGAACAAGGGCACCAGTTCCACCACCGGAGACTATTGCGTTCGCTGCCATTCGCCCGTCGGATCTGACATCGGCGAGCCCGCCAGCCTCTAGAATCTCGATCGACAACCCATCTCGAGAGAGGGGATCACCTGTGTCGTCTGCCACCGCATGAGCGCCCCCTACCGAAAGGTCTCGGGGCGACTGGGTCTCGACAGGGGGGATATCTTCGATTCAGT
>CAVOEM010000285.1:0-3180 GCA_963694575.1 Planctomycetes bacterium UBA1146
CGGTCGCCTTCAGCGACCTCTCCAGCGGTGGCCCTGCCAGCAGCTGGAGCTGGAGCTTCGGCGACGGCGCCAGTTCGACGCTGCAGAACCCGAGCCACAGTTATGCGACTGCCGGCAACTACGACGTCTCGCTGAGCGTCACCGGGCCAGGCGGCACCAGTGTGCTCAACAGGGTCGGGTACATCGTGGTGGCCGCCCTACCTCAGTTCATTCGAGGAGACGGAAATAACGATGGATCCTTCGATATTTCGGACCCGGTGCTGTCGCTGGAGTACCTGTTCGGCAATGGATCCGTAAACTGCCTCTCGGCACTGGATGTGAACGACGATTCTGCCGTGAACCTGGCCGATGTAGTTTCAGGCCTGGCGGCAATTTTTGGCACTGGAACGGCTCCAACTGCTCCATTCCCTGGTTGCGGAGCCGATCCCACCAGTGACGCCCTGGGCTGCGTAGGAGCGGCAAATTGCCCCTGATTCGGGGTGGGAGGTAGTGGTCTCGGCGGAGGTGTTGTAAACTTACATCGGGTATTGTTAATCCCAATTCCTCCCGGAGGATCCGATGTCGAATGATCACACCCAGCGGCGGCCCCAGCCGCTGCGCTTCATCTTCTGGATACTCCTGCTTGCGGGGCTCCTGTTCGATCCCATTTCCGTCTCATCTCCGATTTTCGGCCAGGAATCTGTGGAATCGCCGCACAGGGATTCGCTGATCCAGGAACAGGTGGTCGAGGGGCTGCGGATTCAACTCGAGATCGAACCGTTGGATGGAGCCACCGAACTTCGTCAGGGAGTCGATGCCAGGGTGACTTACACGATTCGCGATGCCAACTCAGGAGAGCCATTGAGCGGATTGCATCCGCTCAGCTGGATGCATGTTCGCGATGGTAAATTTCCACCGAACAAAGAGCAACTGAAGGACTTGATTTCGCAATTTCTCGGAGGATTGATCAGCGTTCCTGCGGATCATGATCTCAACAAGTACTACTTGCTGGTACTCAATGGCGATCGCTCCATCTCCATCATCGACCCGCAGATCTCCTTTAGCATCACCAAGCTTCGCAACCTGATTGGAATCCCTGGAGATCCGGTCGACTGGGCACTCGACGAGATTCATGAAAAACTCCTGGTGACCTTGCCGGATGAAGGTCAGCTGCTGATCATCGATTTAACTCGTGCTCAGATCGAAAAGAAAATTGAATTCGGGGAGGGAACCGAACCGGTCAAGGTCTTGATTCAGGAGAATCATGAGATTGCATGGGTTTCTCTCGACGGGACTGACCAGCTGGCTCCCATCGATCTGATCTCCCTCGAAGAGGGCCCCAGGATTCCGCTCGGGAAAGGACGTCATGTCACGGCGGTCGATCCCGATTCGAACTGGCTAGCAGCGACCAATACCGAAGATGGGACCGTCACCATAGTCGATCTAAATGATCGATCACGGGTCCGTACGATCGAGGTGGGGAAGACCCCCCTCGCCCTCCAGTATGCGCCGCTGGCGGCTCGTTTTTTGATCGCCTGCGCCAACGAGAATCGACTGAGAGTGGTGGATCCTGAACGTGCCCAGGTGACCCGAAGCCTGGAGATTCCCAGGGGAGTGGTCGATGTCTCGATCGACCCCACGGGGCGTTTCGCCTTTCTCGCCAGTCCCAGCGAAGGTGAGGTGGCGATCCTCGACACCGCTTCGAAGAAACTGGTCGACACGATCACCACTGCGCTCGCGCCTGACCGTGTCATCTGTACCTCTTCCTTCGCCTACATTCACGACACCCAGCGTGCCAACATCATCCTGGTCGACCTGAATCGCCTCGGTCGCAATGAACTGGTCGTGACAGAACTGGGGATCGGACGCAATGCGATGGACAGTACTTCCGCAGGAAGACAGATCACCTCGTTGTTGGCACCGACTCCCGAGGGGAATTCGATGTTCGTGGGGAACTCTGCCGACAAACTGATCTACTACTACGTCGAGGGAATGATGGCATCGATGGGTAACTTCCAGACCTACAAGAGAATCCCGCGCGGGGTACTGGTGATGGATCGATCGCTTCAAGAATCGGGTCCTGGAGAATACTCGACCTATGTTCGATTCGATCGACCGGGGATTCTCGATGTTCCTTTCCTTCTCGATCAACCCAGAGCGTTGGTGGGCTTCGAGGTGGAAGTGAAACGAGACGAACAGATTCCGGTGTTCGATGTCCTCACTCCTGTAGGCGTCAAATTTCTTCAGCCAGAGGACAAGATCCGTGCTGGAGATCAGGTGCCACTGAGAGTGGTGGTCACCGATTCAGAGACGGGTGATCCGGTCGACGATCTTGAGGATGTTCAAGTGATGCTATTTCCCCTCGATGGTTCCTTTCAGGAACGATTGGCGGCCATGCCCGAGGGAGATGGAATATACCAGTGCCTCGGCTCATTCCCGGAGCAACTCCGATTTGGTTTATTGGTCCAAGTAGAGAGCCGTGGCCTGACTTTCAGGGACTCTCCTCTCTTCGAGATCCCCGTGTACCCGGGTACGAAAAAGTGATCGTGCCGTTATGGCTCACTCTGATGTGGAGCCTCCTCATCGGGAGCGATGACTCCGATGGACCGAAACCGACCAGTGCGATGCGTGGTGGGGAGATCTATCTCACCGGTAAGACCACCGGGCCTGAGATTCGGCTGCTGCTGACCAACGCGGATCTGGAACTGCCTGCGACCTCTTTTCCATGCAGTTCTTGCCACGGTGAAGACGGAAAAGGGACTCGTGAGGGGGGACTGATCCCTCCGCCGATTCGCTGGCAAGACCTGACCCGACCCGCCACCGTCGAACTGAGTGGGCGCAGGAGAAGTGCCTTCGACGGCGAATCGTTGAGAAGGGCGATCCTTGAAGGAGTCGATCCTGACGGGGTCGAACTGCATCCTGGAATGCCTCGCTACAAGATGTCTTCTTCGCAGTTACTGGACCTGGAAGCCTATCTGAAGGTTCTGGGAAAGGAGCAAGTCTTCGATCCCGGTGTCAAGGATGACAAGTTGAGGCTCGGTACCGTCCTTCCTTTGACAGGGCAGCATCGTCGCTCGGGAGAGAGTGTTCGTACGGCCCTGTTGGCCTGGTCGCAACAAATCGGACCCGAGGGACTCTACGGCCGTTCCATCGATTGGGTGTTTGAGGATAGCGAGTCGACTCGAGAAGGAGCACTGCGGG
>CAVOEM010000286.1:0-3165 GCA_963694575.1 Planctomycetes bacterium UBA1146
AGTCGCCCATCTGGGATCTGGATGATTTTCACGCCTGCCCCGCTGATGATGCCGACATTATTGATGGGTAGTGGTCCGCCATAGGAACTGTAGCCGGTGGGAATCCCAACGACATCAGTGGTGACCACCATCACCGGATCGTCGACCGAAATTCCGTTTCGGACGATGCCAGTCACCGCAAACCCACTGGAAACTCCAGCGGAGAATGTTTCCGTCACCGAAACAGGAACCGCATTGCCGAATCCTTGCACATTGGATTCGAGGATCTGACGCGTCCAGATCAAGTTGCCGCCAGGGCTGACCTTGTTGAGGTAGATGTCAAAGCCAGGTGGTCCGCCGGGGGGTCGAGTGACCGGTCCCACGGTGACGTAGTTTCCATCACTGGTCGGCGTCATCTCGAGAGAGATTTCGGATCCGCGAGTTCCCAGGTTTTTCATGTACACCTGGGAGTAGAGGGTGGTGGCGGGCAGCATTGCGAACAGCAGGAACGAGAGGGAGAAGAGACGAAGAATCGTCTTTGTCCCGAGAATGGGGAAGGTCATGGTGACCCCTTTCGATTGGGCTGAGAGGCGTTCGCCCCCGTGACGAATGCCGCCTGAATTATGGCTCAGGTACGGTTAAATCCGCTGAAGTGAAGCTTTCGGACCGTCTTTTTCAGCCGCGACCCCTATCGAGCAGGGATGGTTGATTTGACATGGAAGGGCGATTTGATTTACCGTTTGTGCATGCGGGGGTAGTCCCTGTGTGTGGATGGGAGAACGGGCGATGGGGAATAATCTCGGAGGATCAGTGTTCGCAGGAGTCATCGGTGGAATCATCGCGGTGGCGTGCTGGTATGTCGTCAACATGCTAGTGGTGGATCCTAATGTATATGTAGCCGTGGGACTTTCTGGTTTCTTTGGTTCGCTGTTTGCCAACATCTTTGCTTCGAAAGCAGAGAAGATCGAAGCCTGATTATCAGCAACCGATTGTGAACTGGTAGGGGGACGGAGCCTGAAGCGAGGCTCCGTCCCCCTTACTCATCGATCTGATCGACGCACCTGTTTCCATTTTCTTGGCGAGTTTCAGCCCAACACTTCGCCACTGCATCGTTGTATCGATGCTGGATCCTCATAAACTGGAGTGGTTGCACAGGCTTCAGAAAGGTACATCGATGATCAGCCCGACTCTCATCCATATGGTCTTGATCCTGGTCCTTGGAGTGGTAACGGTTCCGGATGGACTCACCGGAGAAGTCCCCGCCAGTACCGAGATGGCATCTGACGACTCTCAACATCCGGGTGGGGTGATCGATTCCACCCTCCCGAAACTGCGCGGCATGATCGAACTCTATTCTGCGGATCGAAGGAATATCGGTAGGTTCTATGATGCACCGATGTCGAAGATGGCTTCGGAGAGGACTCGGGAGTATCTGCAACACTGGCAGGAAGTTCTCGATTCCATCGACTTTGACGCGCTTGAGCGCGATCAAAAGATCGATCACCTGCTCTTCCAAAACGATCTTCGATACCGACTACGCTCGCTGGAACACCAGCAGTTGAAAGAGCAGCAGATCGACCAGTTCGTGCCCTTCGCGGAGATCATCACCCGCTTGCAAGAGAAGCGGAGGCAGGTGGAGCCAGTCGATGGGAAGAAACTCGCCAACACCATCACGGATCTGGATAGAGCCGTGAAGGAAGCCAGATCCGCGATCGAGAAGCAACTGAAGGAGGGTGGCGAAGGGGAGCAGGTGTTCGAGATCTCGGTCGCAAACCGCGCCTCACGTATGGTCGAACGCCTCCAGCGAACCCTCTCGGGGTGGTATCGATTCTATGCTGGTTACGATCCACTCTTCACCTGGTGGGTAGAAAAACCGTACAAGGATCTGGAGAAGACGCTCAAAAGTTACTCGAAGTTCATCCGTAACAAGGTGATGGCCATCGATGATGAAGACGATCCACCCATCATCGGGGACCCGGTCGGTCGCGAAGAACTGATGAGTATGCTGGAGCACGAGATGATCGCTTACTCCCCGGAACAACTGATCGAGATCGCACGCAAGGAGTTCGACTGGTGTCGCAAGGAGATGGTCCGAGCGGCGCAGGATCTGGGTTATGGAGACGACTGGCGCAAGGCACTCGAGCATGTCAAGGAACTCCACGTCGAGCCAGGGAAGCAGCCGGACCTGATTCGTGAGCTGGCTCACGAGGCGGTGGAGTTTCTCGAGCAGAGAGACCTGGTCACCATTCCTGATCTTTGCAAGGAAACCTGGAGGATGGAGATGCTGTCTGCTGCACGACAGAAGGTCAGTCCATACTTCCTCGGTGGTGAAACGATCATGGTGGCTTTCCCCACCCACGAGATGGAGCACGAAGACAAGCGGATGAGCATGAGAGGGAACAATCGACACTTCGCCCGAGCCACAGTGCATCACGAGTTGATTCCAGGTCATCACTTGCAGGGGTTCATGACCAGCAGGCATCGAACTCATCGTCGCGGTTTCGGTACTCCCTTCTGGATGGAGGGGTGGGCTCTCTACTGGGAGATGCTGCTGTGGGAGAAGGACTTCGCAGAGTCCGCAGAAAATCGCGTAGGAATGTTGTTCTGGCGCACTCATCGTTGCGCACGGATCATCTTTTCGCTCAGTTACCACCTCGGAAAGATGAGTGCAGAGGAGGCGATCGATTTCCTGGTCGAGAATGTCGGCCATGAACGAAACAACGCCACAGCAGAGGTGCGCCGTTCAGTCAGTGGCAGTTACGGACCGCTCTACCAGGCGGCATACATGCTCGGTGGATTGCAGTTGATGGCGCTTCACCAGGAACTGGTGGATTCAGGCCAGATGAGTGATCGTGAGTTTCATGATCGGGTGCTGAAGAACAACTCGATTCCCATCGAGATGGTTCGGGCGGCTCTCAGCGGTGTCGAGTTGAAGCGTAATCACCGACCGACATGGCAATTCTACGGTGCAGTGGATGAAGGCAGCATCGTGCCAGCCGGAGAGTGAAATCTCCCCGGCTGACACGACCCTGATGTCATGCTAGCAGTTGCAAAAGAGCGGCTGAAAACTCTTGCGGTGGCACCAGGCCAGAACCAGATGCACTGCAGAGAGTCCGAGGGCCATCTGCAGGCCATTGGGTTCCACGTAGAGATGATACCCAACGATGTTGACCAGAACCGGACTCA
>CAVOEM010000287.1:0-3157 GCA_963694575.1 Planctomycetes bacterium UBA1146
TCTGGCCACCATGGTGGCTCCATCTGGCTGCTCACAGATGTGGATCACGCCCTCGGAGGTGTCGAGCAAGTTACGGGCGGTGTCCTTGTGGCTTCCATCCCTGCGGCGGCCGACGCTCAGCATGACGGTCGGAGGATCGCTGCTGACCGCGCCGAAGAAACTGAAGGGGGCCAGATTGGTGATTCCTTCACCGTTGATGGTCGAGATCCAGCAGATGGGGCGGGGGATCACCGAGGAGACCATCAGCAGGTATCGTTCCTTGCGATCGAGTTGGTCTGGATCGAGGCTGAGATGTGAGGCCGACATCGAGGTTCCTTCCCGACGGTCGCTTCTGACGGGTCTTTTCGACGCCGGAAATCGGACCGAGTGGTGGCAGCGGTCGATCCTGTTGCGAATTCTCGACGGTTGCAAGGGCGTTCCCTTGACGATCGACGAGCAGCAGCGGACCATCGCGGTGGAGGAACGATGATCTATCTCGACCATGCCGCCACCGCCCACCCCCGCCATCCGGGGGTCGAAGAGGCGATGAATGAGGCACTGCATCTGGCCGGAAGTGTTGGCCGAGGAGCGCATGGAGGTGCCCAGGCGGCCTCCCAGATCGTCGCTTCTTGTCGCCAGCGACTGGCCGATCTGTTCGGAGTCTCCGATCCCCAGCAGATGGTGCTGTTCCCCTCCTCGACCCTTGGACTCTCGACCATCATCGCCGATCTGTGCCGAGATCCACAGCCGGATGGGATCCTCTGGATCGGTGCGCTCGAACACAATGCGGTGTGGCGACCCGCAGTGCGGGCGCTGGGTGAGGAGCGGGTGCGGCAGTTGCCGGTCGATGAGGCAGGGCGGGTCGATCTGCAAGCCCTCGCCAAGATGGACCCCGCAGCGGCGCTCGGAGTCGTCTTGCAGCATGCCAGCAATGTCACCGGAATTATCCAGCCGATCGAGGAGGTGGCCGCCTGGTGTCAGCAACACTCCTTACCGCTGGTGGTCGACGGAGCCCAGTCGGCGGGGATCGTTCCGATCCACCTGGGACGCATCGACGGCTTGGCGGCGTTCACCATGGCAGGTCACAAGCACCTCGGCGGGCCACCGGGCATCGGACCCTGCTATCTGGCGCCGGGCTACCTACCGCAGCCGCTGTGGATCGGCGGCAACGGGATCGATAGTGCTCACCCGTCGATTCCCGCCAGCGGACCGGGGAGATACGAATCGGGGACTCCCAACCTGCCGGGAATTGCCGGACTCGACGCGGCGTTGAATTCCTTCGAAGAACAGCCGGTGGCTCCTCGCTTCGAGCAGTTGAGCCAGTTGCGTGAAGTCTGGCGCCAGGCCATCGCCGACATCGATGGCGTGGAACTTCGGGGAGAGAGTCGTGGAGAGAGCGCTGGAGGTGCTCGTACCCCGGTGCTGGCCCTCGATTTTCCTGGGCTGCCACCCGATCAGGCGGCCGCACAGTTGGAGGCGATCAGCGGGGCTCGCTGTCGTGCCGGGTTGCAGTGCGCGCCGCTGGCTCACCGACACATCGGGACGCTGGAGTTGGGGGGGACGATGCGCATCGCTCTCGGCCTCGAGAGCGATGAACGGCAACGGGATCAGGTGGTCGAGGCACTGCGACAGATCGCCAGCGGAAGCGGTGGATGAGGAAACGGATGCGGCTCTTGCTCGATGAACTTATGCTCGATGAAATCGAGGTGGAGAGAAGAAATGAGTTCTTCGAGTCGTTGGCGTCATCGGGCACTGCGGATTCGCAGACTACCGACCGTCGCAAGGCATCGCTGGCCGCGTGGATGTTCGAGGCCTATCCAGGGACCGTCGATGTTGATGGAGAAACTCTCGAAGATGCTCTGGCAGTGGTCGAAGGTAACTTCAACGGTCGTTACGGCCGATGGATCGCAGATGGATCCTTCAACCTCCGATGAAATCGGAGGAAAGTGGTCTCATTGCAGCGAGTCTTCTCACCCTGGCCCCGGGTTTGCCGTTGCTGGCATTTTCGATGTCGCACCCCCGGTACCAGCGTCGCGGCACTGCAGGATCGCGGATTCACCGAGGTGCACCTTGCGGTGGCACGAGCCAATGAAGCGGCGATCGGTCTCTACCGGAGCATCGGTTTCTGCGAAATCGAGGAGAGAGACGAGTGAAGAAGAATGAGCGAGGGGGGACTCGAACCCCCACCCCTCTCGGGACCAGAACCTAAATCTGGCGCGTCTGCCAGTTCCGCCACCCGCCCATATATTTCTTCCAGCGTCGATCTTTCCGATGTTCTTTCCGCGATGTTCTTTTCGCGATGAACTTCGATCCACCTGTCGATCTGTTCACTGCGGCGGTGGCCGCTCGACGGGTCAGGAGAATCTCGCTCAGAAACTACTCCCGCTGGCCCTGACGGGCAACTCGACTCGATGTTTCGTGGTGACTCGTCGTTTCCGTGGCCTCAGAGGGGGCTCGAGGGGGTCTCGATGGGGGCGGAATGGCGCTCTGCGGGTCGGGCGGGAATCCCCCCGTACGGGTCAAAAATGCCGCTCCAGCGAGAAAATGACCCGATGACTGCAGATTTCCTCGCCGATGGTCGAAGAAACAGCATGGCATCGTCCGTGTCTTGAAAGCGTGATTCACCATGACCGACCCACAGTTCCAACAGCAGCAGATCGTTGACCTGTCCACCGAACTCTCGCAGATCATGAGCAGAATCACTCAGTTACATGAGGAGCAGGCGCAGGTTCTGGTCGATCTGGACGAGGCAGGGATGGCGGCCGATTACGACTCGATCGACAAGTCTCGTGATCGGGATGGACGCATTCTGAATCGACTGATCGACGAAGAGCGTCAGCGATCGATCGTCGGAGAGGAACTGGGCGAGGCGATCGGCCTCGACAATCCCGAGAGTTTCTGCGTGGCGGATGCCATCGATTTCTTGCCGGAACCGCTGGCACAACAGATGACCCAACTGTGCCAGATGATTCGCGAGCAGGCGCGTGGCCTGAGAGCTCAGAACCGCATCGGAGAACTGCTCGGCATGCACGCGTTTGATCGGGTCGAGGTGTTCCTCAGCCCCGGAGCGCAGATCATGGTCGACCCGGAAACCGATTCGACCCTGCCAGCGGCACCAAAGGCTCCGCGGACTCAAGATCGCTTCGATCCAATAAACTGATCGACGCCCCGGTTCACC
>CAVOEM010000288.1:0-3115 GCA_963694575.1 Planctomycetes bacterium UBA1146
AAGAGGACATCGATACGGAAGTGCTACTCTCGTTGTCAGGGAATATCGCTTCTTTGAGCGTTACCCTGGAAGTGGCCATCGATACCTTCACCTCCAAAGGAACGGAACTGATCGCCAGGCATCTCGAACGGGAAAAAGAGCTGTTCTGGCGCCTTTCAGGGGGTTCGCTGATCTTCTTGGCATTGCTCATCTATATCGCCAGTAACGTGATTGCTGGCCCACTGGAACGACTCAGTGCCGCGTCGAAGGCTGCAGAGCAGCCGGGCGAAGAGTTCCTTCTGCCATCGGGTAAGTTCAGCTTCAAGGAGGATCGAATCCTGGCCGAAGCGATTGCAAGCCTGGTGACCGCCAGAAATTCCCAACAAGAAAAACTCGAAGAAAAAGTCATCCGAAGAGATGCCGAATTGGCCCACCTCAATGGTATGGATCAACTCGGAAATGTGGCCGGCAATGTGGCTCACGATTTTGCTAACTTCCTCACCATCGTGATCGGGTATGCAGAGATTTCCTTGAAGAAGGAACTCTCCGAGGATCTGAGAAAAAATATCGAACTGATCCTCGATGCAGCGAATGGTGGAAAAGGGGTGACCGAACAACTCCTCAAGATCAGCCGGAGATCTCTGGAGGATTTGAATCCTGTTTCCATCGACCCGTCCTTGTTTGTCAAACACATGGAACCGTTATGGAAGCCGTTCTTGGGGGCGAACATCCAGATGGCCGTAGAGTCTCATGGGAAAGTGGGACAAGTTTTCATCGAGGATCAGGCCTTGACTCAGATCATCATGAATCTCGTGACCAATGCCCGCGATGCGATGCCGGACGGAGGTCAAATCAAGATTTCAGTATGGAATGGATCTGAGTACCGCAAACATCCGAAGCCCACACATCTGGAACCCTTGGTCGAGTACTCGGTCATCGAGGTGACTGACGAGGGCACGGGGATTTCGGATTCGATGCTCGAGAAACTGTATCAACCCTACGAAAGTACCAAGGACAAGGGCAAGGGAACCGGTTTTGGTTTGTCGATCGTCCACAACATGGTCCACGACGCAGGAGGGGGGATCAGTTTCACCACCGAACAGGGAGTGGGCACCAGCTTCCAGGTCTGGCTGCCAAAATTTGATGCCCCGGAATCGCCTTCCGCAGAGGGGGCCAGGCTGTTATTGATCGAAGATGAGACGGAATTGCGGGAGATTGCGACACTGGCCCTCGAAGCAGAGGGTCATCAAGTGACCTCCGCTGCCAGTGGAGTGGTGGCGATCGAGAATCATGAAGACGAGCTGCTCTCCTTCGATGCGGTCATCTCTGACATTCGAATGCCGGGGATGGATGGCGACGAGCTGATCAAGAGATTCAGGAAGCGACACCGCTCCCTGCCAGTGCTCTTCATCTCTGCTCATAGTTTCCGGGAAATCGAGGAGAACCTCGAGTCATCTTGTCCGACCCTGTTCTTGCAGAAGCCCTTCTCCATCAAGGATCTGAATCTCCGCGTCCACCAACTGCTGGAACTGAAACACGGTTGAAGCACTGCTGATCGCCGACGTGGGGCTACAAAGAAATCTCGTCCTGGTCAGTCTGATATTGCATCTGCGGTGAATTTTCGAAGACCACCGATGTGTACCTGTACGCAGCAATCACCGTCGCCAGGAGCGTCGTCATCTCCGAGATGAATCGCGACGACTCGGAGATCGACATCGTCGGTCTGGAGCAAGCGGTACACGATATCCGATATAGTGGCTTATCGACGAGATTCAAGAAGCGTATTCAGGGTGTCCGCTGAAATGCGTTGTTCGAATTCTTTCATGAAGGTTTCCTCGTCAGGAACTGCATACCCATCGGAAGGCCATTGAGTTCCGATTTCCGGTTTGTTATCGAAGCTTTCGATTTCTTGCAGATAAGACCTGTAAGCGTCGCGAAATCCTCCTCGTACCGCATCGATGATGTTTACGAACTCATCGGGAGATACCGTCTCATGTGGGTAGCTCCATGTGGTGGCCCCCATCACGTCATCTAGTACCCAGTCCTTCTTCGGTGAATCTGGATGCTCGTTGTGACACTTCACACAGGCCATCACTGAAGCATAGTCGGGGAACATTGCCGTCCAGCGCTTTAATCCAGGATCGAAAAAATGCTCCGCTTCACCTGTCGTGAGTATCTTTTCGAAGATCGCGGTCTGCGATCCTGAAAATTGATTGGCATCGCTGATGGGTTGATGGGATCCGAGAAAGAGAGCCAGGCGAACCGGATTTTGCTGGATACTGAGAGCGGCTTCTCGGAGAAAGAGTGCCGGAAGTGGACCGGCTTGCACATCCGCATTTTTCCAGTTTTCGTCGAAACGAAGTCCGGCTTTGAGTCCTGCACCAACGATCGATTTTGTGTAGAGGGAGCGGACGACATCGTTTTCACGAGCAACGGTTTCCAGCACAAGACCGATGGGAATCGTTGCGGTGGTCGAGCTCCGCTGGTGGTCGGGAAGAGCTGGCGGTGCGCTGGCAAAAGCCCAAACGATCGCCAAGATCAAAGCCAGGGCAGTCAGATGCATTCTATTGAGTGTCATTGCGGAGCTCCTCTCTTTTCCAGGTATGGAATTTTAATGTTGCCATGAGGGGATTTAGATTTCCCCTCAAGATATTCTTCAATCTGTAAAAGTGCGGGTGCATCGGTGAGAATTCGAGGAGTCTTATCCGCATGATTGTCATGGTAATCATGGCACCGTAGGCAGCTGTCCCACTTTTTGTTCTGGACCAGATATAGATGGGAAGGCTGTGCGGGGTCGTCAGCTAGATCGATATTTTCATGACAGTGGAAGCAGTATGCATTCCCGATAACAGAAATGGCTCCATTGTGTTCGGCATGGCAACTAGTACAAAATTCAGGATGAATTTCGTTTCTTGTTTCTTCGAATTTTGGTTCGAGAAAGAGGTGGGGCGCATGGGGATCTTGGTGATTTCGATGACAGTCGAGACAGTCGCTATTGGAGATGGCTCTGGTGACCCAGTCGACACCGTGTTCGCGGGTTCCTAGCCAGTGTTTGAGGTTCGCCTGTAATTGTTGTCGTACGGTTCCGTCAGCGGATTGGTGGCATTGGTCGCAATTGAGCTCTCCATGTAGATCA
>CAVOEM010000289.1:0-3100 GCA_963694575.1 Planctomycetes bacterium UBA1146
CAGCGAAACTGGGATGTAGATTCCTGCCCCGAATATCCAAAGCTCCCCGCTCCCATCAGTTCAAAACCGATGGCACTGCCGCCAAGATCAGCGAGCGCGGAATTCAGGTCGGCTAGTTGGGTAATGATATCGCTGCTGCTGACCGACGGGTCGTTGGAATTGAACTTGTCGATGTTATGTCCAAGGGTGCCGAAGAGGTCTTGTGATTGATAGGAATTGAGTTTGCTGTACAGATCGTCAGGATCAGAGTGACGGAAGCCGATGATGGGATACTCCACTGAATAACGTCGCTGTTCCTCTATCGAGAGCACTGCCGGATTGAAAAAGGCAGCCGTAGCAGGGTTGGCGACCGCGACTCCGGTGCCTCCCATCGCCATCGACCGGGGGTCGAGTCCGGCCTGTCCCGAAAGTTGCGGCGAAATCACCAGCAGTAAACAGATCCAACGGAGCACTCTGGAGACTCCAACCAGCGCTGGCAACTGTTGTGACATCTGAAAGATCCATTCCATTTGGTGCTGGCGAGGTGAGGTTGAAAATCGAACACTCCGGCTGGACAGGCTAGCATGACGCCACGGCATCGATAACGGGTCCAGACTCCGAGAGATCTGGCGGGCCCGCTGGCTTCTACCTCATCCGCGGTAGCCTCAGCCCATCCGGGTTAAACTCAACTCACCTGCATCCCGGCAGCCCCAGCATTATCTGGAACATGGAACCAAACTCACGACCTCGACTGCACTTGCGTGACTCGGATAAATTATCTTCCGAGTACACGGCTCTGGCCCCTACCTTGCAGTATGACCCGCAGGACCAAGAAAGCGGCCCGACTACAGGAAAGGAATCGCCATGAAATTGTTCTCCACCTCACTGACGGCACTGATGCTCGCTCTCCTGATGGGGTGCGTCACGGTGCTGCTCGACAGCAAACCCCCGATCGCCGACTCCACCGGTGGGACCACCGGCGCAGATTCCACCACGGGAGATCCCACCACGGTGGGCGTGGCGCACATCGTCGCGCCAAAGGAGGCGCTGGCCCCCTTCATCGATGATGCGCTCAACTGGCTAGCGAAGGCACAGCATGACAGTGGTGGTTGGGGTGCCGGTTCCCATTCATCCCAGCAGATTCGCGATCCCCACAAGGTCCAGACCGATCCTGCCACGACAGCCTTCACGGCGATGGCACTGCTTCGAGTCGGTGGCGATCCCACATCGGGGAAGTACAAGGACCACCTGCGCAAGGCCAGCGAGTATCTGGTACGCGTCGTCAACGAGTCTGATGCCAATGGCCCGACCATCACGACACTTCAAAGTACCCAGCCTCAATCCAAGCTGGGTCAATTCATCGACACATCGATGACGCTACAATTCTTGTCGCGGATCCTCCGCAAACTCCCAGACTCTGACCCCCTGCATACACCGGTCGACAAGGCACTCGACAAGTGCCTCGTCAAGTTACAGAACTCGCAGAAAGAAGACGGCAGCTGGGGAGGTGGTTCCTGGGCAGGAGTGCTTCAGTCATCGGTGGGCTGTTCTGCACTCGAATGGGCTGTTGCTGCCGGTAAAGAGGTCGATATGGATGCGCTCGACCGCGCCAGGGGGCATCAGAAGGGTAACTTCAATGCAGAAACCGGTAGAGCCTCGGCAGAAGACTCCGCGGGTATCGAACTGTACGCCTTCGCCGGATCCCAACGCGCTGCTGCCAGCGAAGCAGGGGCGGCTCGGCAAATCATCGAGGCTGCGAAAAGAGAGGGGTTACTGGAGGCCGATGCCGAATGCAACGAACAAAACTTGAGATTGGTCGGAATCGAAGCACCGAAGGCCGCCATGCTCGCCGATTCCTTTGCACAGAGCAGGGCTCAGCTGGCATTGCTCGACAATGAACAGATGTTGAGTGGATTCGGCAATAACGGCGGGGAGGAGTTCCTCAGTTACATGCTCACCAGCGAGTCCCTGGTGCTCCAGGGGGGCGACGCGTGGCCAAAGTGGAAGCACAAGATGCACACACGGATGGCCAAGATCCAGATCTCCAATGGCAGTTGGACCGGACACCACTGCATCACCAGCCCGGTCTTCTGCACCGCGGCGGTCGTACAGTGCCTGACCGCCGACCGCGACGAGGAGTTGCTCCGCGTGCTCAATGATCGCGATGCCCAGAGCAAGCCTGAAGAGGTGTAGACGATGGGTTGGAGCGGCTTCAGCAGGTGCTTGAGTCTCGTCATGATGATTTCTCTGGGGGGATGTTCAACTTCGAATCCCATCCCCGAAGTGGTATCCCCCCAGCAACTACTCGAGCGTGCCTGCAACTATCTCTGGGCGCAGCAAGCAGAGGATGGGGGCTGGCATTCCGAGACCCATGGCCTGCTACGCTCCGGCCAAGCATTGACCCCATTTGTGCTCTTCACACTGCTCAAGATGGCTCCGGATGTTGCCCAGCAACATGCAGACGATGTGGTGCGCGCCATCGCATTCATCCGTAACAGCGTCAATGACGAGGGGATCGTCGGACTGAGCGATCCAGATGTGGCTGAATATCCCAACTATTCCAGTGCCTTCGCTGTGCGATGTCTGGTCGCCGCAGGCGAACGGGGAGACCGTCCCCTGATCGACCGGATCTGTCGATACCTGCAGTCTCAACAGTTTTCTCAGGAACGCGGATTTGGTCGCGAGCATCCGGTTCACGGAGCCTGGGGATTCGGCGGCTCACTGCCACTGGGTGGATCGCCTGGCCATGTGGACATTTCCTACACTCGCCATGTTCTGGAAGCTCTTCGTGATGCGGACGCCATCGATTCTGGTATCGCATCCAGGGCCCAGTTGTTTCTCAAACGGATGCAACGAGATGGTGGCTTCTATTTCTCGTCCGTGGTGGAAGCCGCAAACAAGGGCGAGAGCATCCCTGCGCCAGATGGCGAGGGGACCATCTATCTGCCCTATGCCACCGCCACCAGCGAGGGACTCCTTGCACTGCTGGCTGCGGGTGTGAAGCCCGATGACCCCAGGGTGCTCAGCGCCATCGACTGGCTCGATTCTCACCCCGACCTGGACCACCCCGGCGGCATCCCGCATGACCACCCCGATCGATGGGGACAGGTGCTCTTCTTCT
>CAVOEM010000290.1:0-3097 GCA_963694575.1 Planctomycetes bacterium UBA1146
TTTTCCTGGGGCTGTTTTCTCTTTC
Source organism: Planctomycetes bacterium UBA1146 (assembly GCA_963694575.1). Lineage (GTDB taxonomy): Bacteria > Planctomycetota > UBA8108 > UBA1146 > UBA1146 > QNYK01. Next base: position 26 of record CAVOEM010000290.1, read on the forward strand.
TTGAGAATACCCTGTAGGAAATCCATCGCCTTGTGTGTCACCTTCAAATCGGCTGGATCTCCGAAGCGCTGATTGATCTGGCCGTGGGTCCGGTCACTGGCATCGACCACATCTGCCTGGATGTCAGCGGCTCGCAGCACATCCCGAAACACCTCGGCGGTGATCCGGAGCCACGGGTTCTTTCGCAGCGTATTGCCGCTGGAATAGCAGATGAGAAAGGGAGCGATCCCCTGCCTTGCTATCGATCGCATCACGGCAGATGGCTGGCGCCCGGGAAAATCGCGGCCCACATCATTCAAACCAATAGGAGTGGCCGCAAGCGCTGTGAGTGACCGTAAGCGCTAGCTGCGATCCAGTTCTCTTCTTGCCGATTCATTTTGTGCGGCTTCGTTTCGCGCAGCCAGCCAGCGTTGTGGCCGCAGCGCTTCGCGCGTGATCTGGGCGACACCTCGCACCCGTTGCTCGCTCCACACCACCAGCGATTGCTCCTCGGGACAGTCACTGACGTCGAGATCCACCAGCGACAGCGCCTGGCCATGCCCCAGCCGTACCGCCTGCTGCGCATCGACTTCGACACGCGGCTGATGCTCCAGCAATTTCTCCAGCGGCCACCAGTCTGCGGGTCCCACCTGATCGGGACGCTTCGCCATCGACTCATCGAAATCGCCACTGGCGGTACGCCTCAATGCCATCAAGGAGGCTCCGCAGCCGAGCTGCTGCCCCAGATCTCGGGCGATGCTGCGAATGTAGGTGCCGGGCCCACAGCGGATCTTCAATCGAAGTCGCGACGATTCCTGTTCCAGCGCTTCGATCGAATGGACCGTTACCGATCGAGCGGGTGGCGCAGTCCGATCGCCTTCACGCGCTCGCTGGTACGATCTCCGACCCGCAACGCGCACCGCACTGTGCGCCGGCGGCACCTGTTCGATGGTGCCGATGGAACGAGACAGTTGCGCTTCGATCTGAGAGAGTGGCGGAATCGGGCTCGCTGGATAAGGAGATGAGAGCGGACCCTCGGCGTCATCGGTGTCGCTGATCACACCGAGCCAGACGGTCGCAACGTAGGTCTTGTCGTGCACCGTCAGCATCTCCTGGAAGCGACGGGCGGCGCCGCCGATGATGACCATCACCCCACTGGCGAGGGGGTCGAGGGTGCCGCAGTGACCCATCCCCCCCCACTGTAGTTGACGCTGCACCCGATCGAGTACCGCCCGAGAAGATGGCCCTCGAGGTTTCCAGATAATGATGCCCCCGTCGGGAGCGTCAGGAGGACGAGGCAAGTGTGATTCCCTTCGTGAAACCTGCACTTCAGCGAGCCGCCCGAGGCCAGGGCCAGGGCCAGGCCAAGGCCGACCCCACACCCGAGCCCCTCACGGACTCCGCCAGCCCAGATCGTCCACCTGGCCAGATCGCAAACCGATACAAACAGCAAAGAAGTGGAGGCGCCGGGAGTCGAACCCGGGTCCCGAAACGCTTCCAGAAGAACATCTACAGGCTTAGTCCGCCATTTATTGCCTCGCGAACGGCTCCGACGGACAGGATCCGAGCCGCGAGCGCCGGTTCAATCTCGCCTGGAAGATCACCGGCAGGGTCTTCTTCGGCCAGTCCGTAAATTTGGCCCTCCAGTCACGATCACGGACAGACCGTGGTGGAAGGGGCGCTTAGTTAAACTAGGCAGCCATTGCGAAGTTGTTGTTCACAATTAAAAAGTTTTATCCGGTGTTTAAGGAGGCCTCCGGATCACCTCCACCTGCCATTCTCCATTCCGACGTCCGGTCGAAACCGTTTCGCCCCCTTCTGCTTCACTTTCAAATGGTCCTGGACACCCTCATTGAACAACGAGTGACCACGATCAAAGAATCCCATCGATTTGCGACCTGGAATTCACTTCTTCCAGGCAAACTCCAAGATACCTCATGGTGGACGAATCTGCACCGATATCTGTTCCCTCAGCATCCGATCTTCTCTATCATTTCTAGCACAACGGCCTACGTAGTCCCATGACCCTCCTCAGGAGATTGATGACCGACACCCCCATCTTTAGCAACCTGGCCAACGATCCCGATTTCCACGATCTGGTCAGCGCATTCGTCATAGATTTGCCGATTCGTTCCGGCACGATCATCCAGGCGATTCGGGGTGGATCATTCGAAGATGCTGCAGAATTGCTGCACCAGTTGAAGGGCGCCTCAGGGATCTACGGTTTCCATCCGATTCACCTGCTCGCCAAGGAGGTCGAAAGTCTGATTCGAAGTGGCGACCCGAACCTCGAGGAAAAAGCCACCGAACTGGATCGGTTGTGCCACAGAGCCTCGGCCAAGCCAAACTGAGCGACACCCTTCGAAATCCAACTCTGTAGCCCCGCTCTGTAGCCCCGCTCTGTAGACCGCTCTGTAGACCGCTCTGTAGACCGGTTCAGTCGCCTCTTCTCATCGCTCGCTGGATCTCTCTCTTCTGTTCCTGATCCTTCTTGGCGCGACGCTTGTCGTGGCTCTTCCTGCCGCGCCCGACGGCGATCTCGACCTTGATGCGTCCCTTCTCGTTGAAGTAGATCTTCAACGGAACCACCGTCAGCCCCTTCTCTTCCATCTTGACTCGTAACTGATTCACCTCTCGCCGATGGAGCAACAGTTTGCGCTTTCGAGTCGGTTCATGGTTGGAATAGCCCCCATGGCTGTACTCGGAGATGTGGACCTTCAGCATCCATGCTTCTTCCTCGTCGATCCTCACGAATCCATCGACAATCTCGCACTTTCCCGCCCTCAGACTCTTGACCTCGGAGCCCTGCAAGACGATTCCCGCCTCCAGCGTCTCGAGGATCTCAAATTCGTGGCGGGCACGGCGGTTCTGGGCGATGATCTTCATCGGATCTCGGATTCCATCCCTGAAAAGGCTGTATTGGTTCGATTCTCGGCCATTTTTGTACCACGGTTTGGGCCATATCATCACAGTGGCTTGACTTCTGTCCTCCATGAGGATATCCATCTCGGTCGTGCCGAAGTGGCGGAACTGGCAGACGCGCCAGGTTCAGGTCCTGGTCCGGTTCACACCGGGTGGAGGTTCGAGTCCTCT
>CAVOEM010000291.1:0-3069 GCA_963694575.1 Planctomycetes bacterium UBA1146
CTGGCCAATCATCCGTACCGGAGTGCATACCTGGAGTGATCACATTGAATCCGACCATTTCGGTCGGAGATTGCGATGGAAATCTCGTACTGGATGTTGACGAGATTGCTGCCGATCCGTCATTAGACTGTAATTTGAACGGCCTTCTCGACGATTGTGATCTGGTCCAGGGGTACGATACTGACATGAATAACGATGGGGTTCCCGATTCCTGTGAATGCAACTTTCCCAATCAGCTCACATGCACCAGGATTCCCGGAGAACTGTTGATTGAACTGACCTGGGGCGACTCTTCCAGTCCCGTTCAGTTGTTCAGAGATGAAGTCTTGATCGCCAGCCTGATCGATGGCCAAACCAGTTACATCGATGACGGACTTCCCTGCAGTTGCAGCGTGGACTACAGGATCCAAAAAGAGTGCGATAATGCGCAGATTGCCACCGAAACGTGCACCTTTGATTGGGTTGAGCAGCATCCTGATTTCAGTTTCAATTACAGTGCTGAATCGGTCGAACAGAACTACACCCTGGTTCAGGGCGGTGCTCCGACCGTGGCAGCAGTAGAACTGTTCATCGAGGGATCTATTGCACAAGGATCACCTTGTGCGCCAGCCGCCACCCACGGATTTTCGATGGCGATGTCTCATGATCCAGCTTTGTTATCCGTGATGGATGTGGAGCTAGCAGGAGAAATGTTGAGCGTTTCTCCAGACTATGTTTCCTTTGCGATTGGAAACGACAGCAGCGCCAATAGTAGTGGAGACGTCGGTTGGTGCATGGGAGTGCTTTACAGCCTCGATCCGGTCGGTGGCGGAGTGCCCGGTGGACCCGCTCTCGAAACCGTCACATACGAAACAAAAAAACTGGTCGCTCGTGCGACTTATGAAGCAGCCTGTGGGGATTGGCAAAACAGCGGGGTTTCCGACCTGCAATTCGAGGGACTGGCGCTCAGCGATAACTCACCTCCCATCGGCAATGTTGTGGGAGTTTGCGGAGTCGTGTATGCGCCAGCCCTGGCGATACCCTCTGCCCAGGTAGAGATCATCAAGGGCCCAGCACAACCGCTTTTCATCCGAGGAGATTGTTCCAATCAAGGATCGATCAACATTCAAGATGCCGTCCTGATGTTGAACTATCTTTTCTCCAGCACCGAGATCACCTGTGCGGACGCCTGTGATGCGAACGACGACGGATTGCTCAACCTGGTGGACCCCCTCTTCGATCTGATGTTCATCATGGGCCTGGGTCCGATGCCTCCGGCACCAGCAGGAGTCTGCGGAGCGGATCCTTCAGGGGACTCGATCGACTGCGCGACCAGTGTCAGCAACAACTGCGAAGATCCCTGTCCCTTCGAGGATTGCAGCAACGGAATCGATGACGACCTGGATGGTCAGATCGACTGTGCCGACCTGGATTGTCAAGGAGCCGGCAGCTGCCCGTAGCAGGGCGATTTGTTCGAACAAACAGAGACCTCTCAGGTGAAGGAGCGATCAGCTCTTTCACCTGTTTCTGTATAGAGACTCCTGCCGATCGGGCTCTCGAAGTGATGGACCTCTGCCATCGCAGCGATCAACTGTTGAGGCGGAATAGTTTCTTGGAGTTGGCAGTGGTCGCCTCCAGCACCGTCTTTCGATCGGTGCCGTGGACCTTGGCCAGCTGATCTGCGGTGTGGAGTGAGTGGACCGGTTCGTTGCGTTTTCCACGCTTCGGTTGCGGCGCCAGAAACGGACTGTCTGTTTCCAGTAGCAATCGATCGAGGGGAACGATCGCCGCCGCATCGCGCAGATCTTGCGCCTTTGGGTAGGTGACATTGCCAGCAAAGGATACATACCAGCCGAGGTCCAGAGCTCGCCGTGCTTCCTCGACGGTGCCGCCGAAGCAGTGGAAGACACCGATCACTCCCGCGCCGTGTTTCTCGATGACCGCAAGAGTATCGGGCCACGCCTCGCGACAGTGAATCACCACCGGCAAGTTGCGCCGGCGAGCGATGTCGAGTTGTGCGATGAAGGCGCGCTCCTGATCCTCGGGGCTGACATCCTTCCAGTAATAGTCCAATCCGATCTCTCCGATGCCGACCACCTGTTGCGGATGTTCGTCGCACAGCGCTTCGATGGCAGCCAGGGTGGCGGCCAGTTCACTGGCGGGCATGCCGGAGTGAGTCGGGTGAACACCGACCACGGCATGACAGAAACCGGGGTTCTGTCTCGCCAGGTCGATCACCTGCACGCTGGTCTGTTCATCGACGGCGATGTTGATGATGGCAACAAAACCCGCATCCTTGGCGCGCTGGAGCACTTCGTCACGATCGTCGTTGAAACGATCGAAGTAGAGGTGGGCATGGCTGTCGATCGCTTCTGAGGGCACGTGAACTCCCATTCGAGGGGTGACTGGGCAACTGATATTGACCCTAGGAGAAGTCTCGTGACAATGCGAGTTGTTGAAAGCGAATCATCATAAAAGAGTATCGAGGCGGGGTCTGCGCGATGCGAAGAGACTACAAGGGTATTTCCATCAATACCTCGAAGAACACTCACGAGACGGTGTTTGAACTGGTCGGAAATGGACCTGAAGCGCGGATTGTAGATGTTCCGTGCGGAAGTGGCGCGTTTGTTCAGCGTCTCAAGGATCACGGTTATCAGGATGTGCTCGCCATCGATATTGAGGATGATCTTGAAATCGACCACGGCTCCTTTCGCCAGGGGGATATGACCGATCGACTTCCGCTCGACGACGAGAGTGTCGATACCCTGGTTTGCATCGATGGCATCGAGCACATCGATCGGCAGCAAGATTTCATCGCCGAGGTCCTCCGTGTCTTGCGACCGGGAGGTGAGTTCATCGTCTCGACGCCAAACATCAGTTCCATCCGTTCGCGCTGGAAGTGGCTGATGACTGGACACCACAACAAGTGCAACTCTCCACTGGATGAAAATAATCCTGGCCCTCTGCATCACATCGGTTTGCTCTCATTTCCCGAGATCCGCTATCTGTTGCACTCCGCTGGTTTCCAGATCGAGCAGGTCGCCACCAATCGGACCAAGGCAGTTTCCTGGCTCTACCTGCCGCTGGCCC
>CAVOEM010000292.1:0-3057 GCA_963694575.1 Planctomycetes bacterium UBA1146
TCGATGCTCCGCTGGCGTGCAGGAGAGCAGTGATCAATGCCTCTGCGTCCTGGTAGCGTTGCTGCGGATCCTTTGCGAGCAGTTTCTCCACCACATCATCGAGTGGAGAATCAACTCCGGTCAGGGTGGCAACCGGGATGATCTGCTCCTGCACATGCTTCTTGAGGATCTCTCGATTGCTACTCCCCTGGAAGGGCGGCCTACCGGTCATGCAGTGGTAAAGGGTTGCTCCGAGTGAATAGAGATCGCTCCTGGCATCGATATCTTGACCCAGAGCTTGTTCCGGGGAGATGTAGAGTGGAGTTCCCTTACGCCGTTCAGAACTGTTCAGTGAACCGGCTTCTTCTTCGGCAAGGGCCAGACCGAGATCGGTAATCTTGGGAACGCCTTCTTCGGAGATCAGGATGTTGCCAGGCTTGAGATCGCGATGAAGAAGACCTGCAGAATGAGCGTGGGACAGACCTTGCGTGATGCACAGGGCCAGTTCTCCCAGCTCTCTTTCTGAAAGCGATCCTCTTCTGACCAGTTTCTGCTGAAGAGTTTCCCCCTCCACCAGTTCCATGGCGAACCAGCACTTTCCATCTGTGATCCCTGCATCGAGGGCATGAACGATGTGGGGGTGGTTCAAGCGCGCAGCATTTCGGGCTTCTGTGATCAAATCTTCGGGTTTAGTAGTTTTTGTCACTGTCGAGGAGAACACTTTCAGCGCCACGACCTTGCCCAGAGATTCCTGCGTTGCTTTCCACACGGTGCTGGTCGCACCTCTGCCGATGGGGTCGAGGATTTCGAATCCCGGAATTCCCTCGGGTGGAATCTTGGCTTCGATACTGGAGATGAGTCGGTTGGATTGATCCTGAGTCAGCAGTTCGAGAGCCACTGCTTGTATACTGGCATCTCCATTGCCATTCTGAATTTCCGCAGCGATCGCCTTCACTCCAGCCTCGTCGAGCAGCCCACTCTTGAGTGCAGATTTCAGGAATACCTGATCTAACTTTTTCATCTGAGGCTCTCCTGTACAGGCTGAGTGGTCCGCTGAGCGTGCTCCTGGATGAGAAGGTTTCCAGCCACCAGAGTCAACATGGACCGAACCGAGATCAGCAGATAAGATCCTCTACGAACCTGAGAAAGAGGATTGAATGTATCTCACTCTGATATTGAGCAGTTTGCTGTGTGTCGTCCCTGCCGAGAACTCGTCAGGGTGGCAACCTCACCTGGATGCTGAGATCCTTCTCCACCCCTCAACAGGAGCGATTTCCTGGCGTGCCACCTTGTCGCGGGTTGGATTGCACCAGCAGCATTTTGATTTCCCCCTCCATTCTGGTTTGACCCCTCAACTCGAATCGGCCGGATCCTTGACACAGATACGGGATGCTGCAGAAGGAGGATCCGGGGCATCACTCGATCCCCAGAGGCCGGTGCCGCGTCGTTGGTGGAGAGTGGAATTCGGACCTCAGAATCCAGAATCGACTCCAGTGATCCTCACTGCTTCAGGTGTCATCCAGGAGAAACTGAAACAGGTCGGGTCAGGTGCGGGGAGATCCTTCTCCTCGACTCCCGGCACCATCGAAGAACAAGGGGTGTTCCTCGGTGGAGCGACGTCGTGGTTGCCTCGCCCGGAAGGGACCAAGTTGTCCTTCTCCATCGAAGTGGACCTTCCCGCGGGCTGGACAGCGGTCAGTCAGGGCAAACGAGAAATCAGACCGAGTGAACCGGGCCGGACCAGAGTTCGCTGGACGAGCGAGAAAGAAATGCTCCAGGAAGAGGTCTTTCTCATCGCTGCGAGGTTCCACGAGTACTCGAAGGAGACAGCGCAGTTCGAGGCCCAGGTATTTTTACGAGACGATGAGCCAAACCTGGCTGCGAAGTATCTGGAAGCGACTCTTCAATATGTCGAGATGTACTCGAAGTTGATCGGTCCTTATCCGTACTCAAAGTTTGCACTGGTCGAGAATTTTTGGGAGAGCGGCTACGGCATGCCTTCTTTCACGTTGCTGGGCCCACAAGTGATCCGGCTACCCTTCATCATCAGGTCGTCTTATCCTCACGAGGTGCTACATAATTGGTGGGGAAACTCGGTGTATGTCGATTATCCGACGGGCAACTGGTGCGAAGGACTCACTGCATATCTCGCCGACCATCTGATGAAGGAAGGTGAGGGACGAGGAGCAGAGTACCGCCGCGATGTATTGAAGAAGTTCGGATCCTATGTACAGGAGGGGCTGGATTTCCCCTTGCGTGATTTTCGTAGTCGCCATTCCGGGGCTACAGAAGCGGTGGGCTACGGAAAGTGCCTGATGTTGTGGCATATGATCCGATTGAAGGTTGGCGAGGAAGCATTCAAGAGAGGTCTCCAGGAGTTCTACTCATCTTTTTCTTTCACGAGTGCTTCATTCGAGGATATTGCTGCTTCCATCGGAGAGGTGGCGGGGATCGAACTCGTGGACTGGATGAAGTCCTGGATTGAAACGACTGGAGCTCCGGAGTTCCAGCTGACCGTGGAATCAGGGGATGCAAGTTCGCGAATCGTCATCGAGCAGGTTCAGGAACAGGACCCGTTTCAGGTTCGAGTTCCGGTTCAAATTCAACTGACGAACTCGCCTGGATGGTTGCAAGAAGTGGTCGAGTTTTCACCGAATGAAGCGGGGGTCATTCCCCGACAGCAATCCTTCGAGGTGGAGCATTCGTTGGCTGCTGTGAGGGTCGATCCATTTTTCGATGTGTTTCGAAGGCTAGATCAATCGGAAACCCCTCCGACCATCGGAGACATCTTTGGTGCCTCCTCCCAATTGATCATCTTACCGTCTCAGAGCCCGAGGCTTTCAGCCTGGCGTGCGCTCGCGGAGTCATGGGCTTCCTCAGGAGGTGTTCAAATAATTCTTGACCGAGAGTTGGATGAGATCCCCGCCGGAAGAGCGATCTGGTTTCTTGGTGAACCGATGCTGTCCAAAGAGTACCGATCATTGCTGACGGAGATTCAAGAAAAAGGGGCCTCGGAGCAATTCACACTGGCTTCATCCATCTGGAACTTGCCGGATATGAAACAGTTCAGTGAGAATG
>CAVOEM010000293.1:0-3030 GCA_963694575.1 Planctomycetes bacterium UBA1146
CTTCGCAAAGTTCCCGGTAGCCCCGCTTCGAGAAGAACTCCGCGACCCACAGAGTCAGCATCCGGAGATTCTTCGTTACTTGCAGGATCGTTATCTTCCCTACCTCATCGGGCATCGATTCCCAGCTGTCGAACACCGCATCTCCGCTGCTGAAGGGCAGTACCGCGTGAGGGTTCGATACGGGAACTCTGAGAAGTGGATTCCAAGAGATTACGTCATCCGCTTCGAATCGCTTCGCTTCGAGGAGCAGCCGGTGGCAGGTGACGCTCAGGAAGAGTACTGGGCCAATGATCTCGACGACTACTTCCAGGGCCATGCCGATGATTTCTCGACCTTTTGCCGCACCTTTCCCGGTGGATCACATCAGCAGTATTGGGATTGCCTGGGGATGCCATTCTTGAACAATGACCTGGTGCTGCGAAAGATCCGTCACCACTTTGAACAGGCGAAAGCGGGAAAGTCCGCTGCCGATCATGTCCTGCCGCTGTGGAGTTTCATGCTGTAGAAGGCACCTGGGCCACAGCATCACCTTCTGAGTAGAACTTGTACTTGAACTGTCGAATGAGCATACCGGAAGAGCAGCGACCGGTCGGAACTTGTGACTTCTGGTACTGGATATCGATTTTCAAGCCTCGAGCAGATGGCGAGCGATGATCAGGCGCTGGATCTGGTTAGTGCCCTCGTAAATTTGCATCACCTTGGCATCGCGCATCAACTTCTCGACCGGGTACTCCTTCGAGTAACCGTAACCACCGAAAACCTGCACCGCATCGGTGGCTGCTTTCATCGCGATATCACCGGCGAAGCACTTGGCCATCGAGCACTGCTTGGTGTTGCGCTGGCCCTGATCGATCATCCATGCCGATTGCCAGGTGAGTAGCCGGGCCGCCTCGGTATCCTTGGCCATATCCGCCAGGATGAACTGGATCGCTTGCTGCTTGGCAATCGGCCGGCCAAACGCCTGGCGCTCGAGGGAATATCGAGTGGCCTCCTCCAGCGATCTGCGAGCGACTCCCACCGCTGCCGCAGCCACTCCCGGGCGGGTCCGGTCAAAGGTCTTCATGGCGATGTGGAAACCTTTTCCCTCGGCCCCGATCCGATTGGCCACGGGAATCTCTACATCCTGAAAGCTGATGAAGACGGTATTCGAGGCTCTCTGCCCCATCATGTTTTCCTTCTTGCCGATCTCGATGCCATCCGCATCGGCGGGGATGACGAAACAGGTGATTCCCTCGTGACCGCTTTCCGGATCGGTGGTGGCGAACAACGTGAAGAATCCTGCGTGAGCCCCACCCGAAACCCAGGCCTTGCTACCGTTGATCAGGTAATGGTCTCCCTTGCGCACTGCAGAGGTGCGTAATGAAGCGGCATCGCTTCCGGCATCCGGTTCCGACAGGCAATAGGAAGCAGTGCAATGCTCTGAAGTCAGGCGGCCAAGCCATTTTTTCTTCTGCTCCTCGTCGCCTCCGATCAAGATCGGAACCGAAGCGAGATTGTTAACGGTCATGCTGATGGCCATCCCGGAGCAGCCGAATGCAAACTCCTCAGTCACCAGCGCCTCTTCGAAATGCCCCAGATCTCCGCCGCCGTATTGATCGGGAATCGTGATGTTCATCAGACCCAGTTCAAAGGCCTGTGCGGCTACTGCAGTGGGATATTCACCGGTATCGTCATGGTGACCGGCGACCGGAATCACCTCGTTTGCGACAAAGTCGCGGGTCATGTCGACCAGCATCCGCTGTTCTTCGGAGAGGGCAAAGGATACCATCGGGGACCTTTCCTGGAGGTTGACCTCGATCGAGATCTCCGCCTGGAAGACTCCCGGCGGTTCTTCGGGTACTTTGTCCGCTGGTTGGTACGGACGCAAGCGATGGTACAAGTCGCGAAGGGTCCACGCTCGAAAGGAGCCAGAGATGGCACGGGTACTGGTGGCAATGAGCGGTGGAGTGGACTCCAGCGTCGCTGCCCATCTACTGCAAAAGCAAGGTCATGAGGTGATCGGAGCCTTCCTGAGGCTGGGAGATGGTGGCCAGGCGGCGGAGAAGAGCCGCGCCTGTTGCACCGTCGAGGATGCCATCGATGCCCGTCGAGTCGCGGATCTGCTGGAGATCCCCTTTTACTCCTTCAATTACGCCGATCAGTTCCGGAAGGTCATCGACTATTTCGTCGACGAGTACCGCGATGGTCGTACCCCGAACCCCTGTGCTCGCTGTAATCAGTGGATCAAGTTCGATGTATTCCATGATCTGGCTCGGGACCTGGAAGCGGAATTTGTCGCCACCGGTCACTACACCAGGGTTCTGCAAGCCGACGATGGCCCTCGACTCGCTCGTGGTGTCGATGCCGATAAAGACCAGTCCTACTTTCTCGCTACAGTGCCCTACCCGGTGCTGAAGGAATGTATATTTCCGGTCGGCAATCTGAGCAAGACGGAGGTTCGAAACCTAGCAGGAGAAGCCAACTTACCAGTAGTGCAAAAGGCTGACAGCCAGGAGATCTGTTTCGTTCCCGCCAATGATTACCGCCGTGTCATCCGCAAGGAAGCACCCGAGAGCCTCCAACAAGGTGACATCATCGATGAGGAAGGTGAGAAGATTGGCACCCATGAAGGATATGCCGCCTACACCGTAGGACAGCGGCGCGGTCTAGGTATCGCCGCAGGAGAACCTCGATATGTCGTGAAAACTGACCGCCAGACCAATCAGGTGGTCCTGGGTCCACGTAAATCACTGCTGGAAGAGCAGTTTCAGATCTCGGAGATCAACTGGCTGCGCCCGACCGTACCCAGTTTCCCACTGCGCTGCACCGTACAGATTCGACATGGCGGTACCCCGCAACCATGCACAGTGACCATGAAGAATGGCAATGGTGCGGACCAGGTCGAAGTTCAACTGGATTCGCCGATCTTCGCCATCGCTGCGGGACAGGTGGCGGCACTCTACCAGGAAGATGTGGTGATTGGCGGAGGCTGGATCGAAAAGGACTGAACCCGAGTTCTGTCCAAGGGTCCCGAAAAAAAGAGTGTCGGGG
>CAVOEM010000294.1:0-3015 GCA_963694575.1 Planctomycetes bacterium UBA1146
GAATCGGCGCTGATGCTGACGGAGCTTTTCGACTGGACGACATCCTCCCAGCGACTCGACGTGGTGCGGGCTCTCGGTCGAAACGGCACCGCCCCGGCACTGGAGACACTCAGAAATATTGCAGCGGATGACCCCAATCCAGTGCTACGTCGCGCGGCAAGCGAAGCACTGGTATTACTTGGAGGCTGAAGATCAGCGCGGCTGCTTCACCGGATTGCCCGCGATGCGGACGATGGCATCGGCGACCTCCTCCGGTGCGATCAGTGCCGGTACCGCCGCCCACCAGTTGGTGTTGTCGTTACCAAAAGTGACATTGCCGGCGTGCTCGGTCTTGTCGCTGTCGAGTTCTGGATCGAGGTCATAAGCTCCTAGCACCCATCGCAGCGTCTCGATCTCATCGAAATCTCCGGTGAGATGCAACCAGCCTTTCCAGTCGCGGCCTCCGAAGCTACGAAACTGAGAGAGAGTCTCGGGATCGTCCTTGGTGGAGTCGATGGAGATGGAGAGAAAGAGAACATCCATACCCATGCGATCACCGAAGAGCTTATGAACCTTGACCAGGTTCTCGGTGACGCCGGGTCATATACCCGTGCAGGTGGTGTAGAAGAACTGGATGACGACGGTACGGTTCTTGACCAGGTCGCTGTAAAACCGGTGCTTTTTCCCCTGATGATCGATGAGAAGCGTATCCGGGAACTTATCGGAGTAGCGACCGCGCGGTGATGAATGAGGATTTGCACGTGCGCCCTTGTCGATGAAGGGGAGCACCTTCGACATCGCATCGAGGGTATCCTGGATGGGCGTAATAGTCCCCACAGCGCGCTGAGGTGCCACGCAACCGCACAGGTTCAGCGCCAGGATCAGGGCGACTAGTAATGACGAGGCGTAAATCCGCTGAATCACCGGTCTTCCTGCTCCTCTGGAATCGGAGAATCAGATGTCAACTGGCCCCCTTCCGGGTCCCAGTCTCCACTATCGGGTTCACAAACATCGTCGTGAAAATCTCCGGGGAAGCCGACCCCTTCCTCTTCCAACTGGGATACATCCCCGGGCCCGACCACTTCACCGCTGGCGAGAGTCTGTTCGTGGTCGAAGAGCAAGTGATGTGGATCGATACAGCCAGTCGGCATTCCCGATTGCAGGGCCGCTTCTTCGTTCCAGGCGTGATTTCGAATGCCGTCATTCATGCTCTCTTCGCCCGCTTCGCGCGGATCAAAGGTGAACATCATGCGCATATCTTCGTGTTCGATGATGTGACAGTGGCAGACGAAGGGGCCCTTGAAGGTGCGGAACTTGATCAGACAATCCGCCTCCTGCCCGCCTTCCAGGTTGATCAGGTCGGTGTTCCACCGGTAGTAAACCGGGAAATCCGGGTGGTCCCTGTCCTTTCCATCGATGCTCTGAACCTGGACTCCCTCGAGGTGGCAATGGATCGGGTGCCACCATCCTCCACCTTTATTTTTGAAGATCCATCGTTCACAACTGTTGAGCAGCGGTACCGCATCCGATCTTCGTGGACTGTAGTACTTGGAGTTGACAACCCAGGCACCGTTCTTTCGCGAGAATTCGAAAAGCCGAGTGGCCACCACTTCATCGTCGCTGTAAGCGTGATATTCCCTGACCGTATCCCCGGCGCTCACCGAATAGACACCGTTCTCGACCCCTTCCATCTCCTGGGGTCCAGGCGGGTCGCCATCGAGTAGCCGAAACTGCATCCACGGTGCGTGTTCCTTGTTGGGGCGGATGCCCTTCGGTTTACGACCGTCCGTCTGATGCATGATGTTTTGCAGGTAGTAGGTGTCGACATCTTCAGGTAACTGGCTGAAATCGATGATCACATCGAAACGCTCTCCCGGGGAGATGGTGAAACTCTCCAGGTCGGTCGCTTCTTCGATCTCCCAGGTGTCCTTACCGATCATCAGGAAGGGGATACCATCCTTTTGATTTTTCCCCTTGCTGCTATTGAGCCTCAGATGCAGGTACCTGGCGTTACAGGCATTGAGGATGCGGAAGCGATACTTGCGCCTGTACACATCCATGTAGGGCTGGGCGCGACCGTTGGCGGTTTTCACATCGCCGATGTGGCCATTGTGATCGAGTAAATCGTAAGCCAGAGAGCCATCGCCATTGAACTTGAAATCCTTGAGGGCAAGTACGTGATCGAAGTCACCGTAGAGCTTCGGTAAAAATCCACTCTGCTGGTGCTGTACCTCGAGGTCATCTTCTGACAGATAGAACCCCGCAAGACCACGGTTGACAGTGAAGCCTGTAATGTCCATGGCGTGATCGTGGTACCACATGGTGGTCGGCAAGTGCGCCAATTCGAACGGCCCAGCCTCCTCTACCGTTGACGGGTAAGGCGTATCGGGCGTGGCGTTCAGCCGTGGTCCAATATTTGGATAGTAGTAGTCGCGGGCCTTGTCCTGAAGAACATAGAAATCGGGCGATCCGTCGGAGTGCGCCGGACCATGATCTCCATGGAGGTGGACCGAAGTCTCCACCGAAGTCTGATTGGAATACCTGATCACCGTTGGTTCCCCCTGGCGAGCCAGGAATGTCGGCCCTGGAAAACTGGGCGGAGTCTCCGATGCAGTTCCCGGCTTACCACGATAGGCAAAAACGGGCGTGTCCACGCCAGGGAAGAATTGCCAGGCTCCTTCCACAGCTTCCAGTTCCCAGTACTTCTCCGGCAGGGTATCCCAATCGGGGAGGTGTGCCGGATGTGAGGGGTAATACTCGGGAGCGATTCCATGATAAACGGCATCCGAACCGAGCGAGGCCTCGGGAGTGCCGGGCATCGGGTCCAGCGATGTTCCCTTGTGGATGACCGGCGGCTTGAAGAAGGGCTGGGTGAAGGGCTCGTAGCCAAACATCCCCGCCTTGAAGTATCGATGGCCAAAAACCGGCTTGGTTGCGCCGACGACTCCAGCCGCCAACGCACCCTTCAGTAGTTCTCTTCTGTTGATGGACATGATAAACCTCCGCAAATGATCACTTTGACACTCCCGCTGTAAT
>CAVOEM010000295.1:0-3004 GCA_963694575.1 Planctomycetes bacterium UBA1146
CGCGGCGCGGTCCATCGCGGCGCAGTCCATCGCGGCGCAGTCCATCGGGGCGCGGGGTCAACACCCCGTCAAGAGGCCTCGCCACAGCACCCCCCGGAGCGGTCTCCGTTGCGCCTGCTACCGTCAAGGATTGCTCCTCTGGCCCGGCTGGACCGTCCAATGAGAGCTGGCGCACCTCCGTCGTCACCTCCGCAGGAGGGGCGCTAGCGAGTCGCAGTTGAATCGAGTCGAGGCCCAATTTTCGGGCTTCAGACTGCAAAACATCATTGAAACTGTTTCCGATTTTCTCGAGCGAGAAGCGGCTCTCCAGATGCAGTTGGAGCACACCGGCATCCGACACCACGGGTGTCACCCGTCGGAACCATCTTCCCATCTGTGCATCCCCGATGATGGGAGCGATGGCCGCACGGAGATGATCCCAGTGCCGATCTGCGTTCATGGAAGTAATTTCCTGAGCGCCCAACCTATCCCCCCCCCATTCAAGAATTCAAATCATCCACGCATCCGCATATCCCACTCGTGGTCCCGCATGTCACCGGGCACTCAACGAAATGGAACACGTTGAAGAGTCGAATCGAACCACAGAAAACTTCATTTCAATTCACCATGTGGCACCGATACGACAAACTCAAACACACTCTGTTCAAACCATCGGATGTCTCCGATGCAAGATCGAATTTGACCACTCCGTCATCACAGAGGATTCAGAACGGACCTGCAGATTTTTCCTGAAGAACTCCTACAGTGCCCGACGTCAGAAGACATCAGACTTTCAGTGGATGCGGACCCGGAGTAGATCCGCACCTAGGCGAATCTCTCCCATCGACTTTTCAAGTCGATCATGCATCTCATTATTCCTGTCAGATGACAGGATCGGAGTCACTTCAAGAACAAATCTGCCGGAGGGGAAAAGAACCACCGATCGCATCGGAAGTTCATCGTGTTCGCACCTCCACGGCAGCGCCCGACCGTAGCAAAGCCAGACTCACCTCGCAAGGGTGACGAATGGATGTGCTCTGAAATTGATGGGGAAGAGAAGCGTAATCAATGAGTCGTCAATTCAACAAAGAAGCACGCTTGAAAAGACAGTTATCGGCCTGAGTGTGCTGACTCACCGCGCAACTTGTACTGATCTTGATTCCACATCCGCTGCTTCTCGTACAGGGTTCGCTGTTGCTGGACCCACCGGTGCCAGCGTCGGCTTTGTTGTGTCCTTTTTGCTGACAGCTTCTGCGGATCCCAGGAATAATCACCGGAGATTCCGCTGATATTCACGATCAACTGCCATGAAAGTTTACGAACCCACCGATTGTCTGCGGAGAGTCCTTCCAGGGCCACATCTGCGGTCATGAAATGAGGAGTCTTGAGCAGAATCCTCAGCGCCGAAATTCTTGCCAGATCGAAGGAGGAGCGAGCCACCGGCATCACATAGGGAATCACAGCGGGACCCACAGTAGTCAGCTGTTGTTCGGCTCGAGAACGATTTCGGGCCCGTTGGCGCTGCAGTTCCCCCACCCATTCCCGCACTTGTTGAATCTTTCGGCCCGACAGTTTGGGGAGTTCAGGTGGCAATTTGACCCTGGAATCCGCCCCAGGCAGCAGTAGTGGCAACCGAGCCTTCTTCTGCGGGTCAACCGCTGGAGATGGCTGCTGGCGATCAGAACTCGAGGGATCGCTGGCCGCAGGACCGATCCGGCGATTTTTCTCGATGGAGCGGACCGTCGAGTTGGGGATCTGCATCGTCCCCAATCCACCGATCTGCAGCACCAGACGCTTCTGGTCCTGATCGAGAACCAGTCCATCGATACGACTCCCATTGACCAGCAGCACCGTATCCCCCTTCACGGGGGTGGGCAGGAGCGCTCCCAGCAGCAGCAGTAGTATCATGCTGCGGCGACCGACATCTTCTCGCTTCTCACTCATCACTGATCTTCTTCCTGTCCTGAGTTGACCTGACGCGCCAATTTTCGTTGCAACTTCTCATCGAGAGGAGGCAACGGCGGCTGCACCAGACCAGCACTCGCCACGGTACCCGAGGACTTCATTCCGACCGCCGGACCGAGGCCAATTTGCCACCCCGATCGGAGTAAAGAGAGTCGAACCCTCCGGGCCGAACTGTACGTAGAGAGTATACCACCCTCGACCATCCGATTTCGGACCGCACGCAGGAAATCGGCTCTCCATGGCCCAGGATTGCGTTTTGGAGAGAAGGGATCGAGGAATACAGCATCGAATCGACCTTCCACCGTGTCGATCAGCTGCTCCGCCTCACCGACCAGCAGGGTCAACCGTAACCCGGGTTCGATGGACCGACGCTGTTGGACCAGATGATGCAACATCACCGACAGTCGTGCCTCGGGCAAAGCCCTGAAGAACGGCTTCAACTGCTCCTCATCCAGTAGATCCCGTTCCAGCGAAACGATCTCGATGGCCGCCCCGGGTGCCTTCCGCTGGATGTCGTGGATCGCCCAGCCGAGATTGGTGCCGAGGCCAAAACCGATGTCGAGAATTCGAACCTGACCTTGAGCGAGTGCAGTCCGGGTCACCCGACACGGTTCGATGAATCGGTACCGGGCCTCGAGGTGAGCTCCACTGAGGGAGTGGTAATGCTCGCCAACCTCGCGATGAAAGAGGGTCGCTGAACCATCTCCGGTCAGGATTCCAGGTTGGGCCACCGGTGAATCTCCTGTCCTCGCAACGTCGCCAGCAATACATGGAGAGCATACTGGGTCGCCACTTCGCGGACCCGCTGACGATTCCCCTTCCACTGGTATCGGTGCGATCGAACCCCAGCTGCGCTGGCCAACCCCATCCAGACGGTACCCACCGGAGTCTTGCGAGTGCCACCGGTAGGGCCGGCCACACCGCTCACCGACAGCGCCACATCGGCACCGCTTCGATCGCGCGCCGCCGCCGCCATCGCTTCCACCACCTCGCCACTGACCGCTCCGAAGTCATCGATCCCCGCTGGATCCACCGAGAGTTCGCTCACCTTCATCGAATT
>CAVOEM010000296.1:0-2986 GCA_963694575.1 Planctomycetes bacterium UBA1146
TGGAAAAGATGAGCGCGCGAGGATTCAAACCGCTCGGAATGGAGCCGATCTCGGTCGGCCTGACCTCCGATGCGGATCACATCATCACCCCGAGCGAGGAGGGACCGCAGGAAGCGATCCGCAGCGCCATGGCCGCTGCCGGCGCCGAGCCCTCCGAGATCGCCACCTGGGATCTGCACTGCACCGCCACTCCCGGCGATTACCTCGAGGTCGAGAATACCCGCAAACTACTCCCTCAATCGGTTCTGATGACGGCGCGCAAGGGGACCTTTGGTCACGGGATGGGAACCTGCGGCGGTTGGGAATTGACGGCCCAGATGTTCTCCGCTGAGCAAAACAGCGTTCTCCCCACCGCATTGACCGGACCAGAATTGAACCCCGAGATCTCGCGGATCCACGACAACTTCGTCGGTGAGACTGCAGCCCCTCTGCCCAAGGGATTCGCAGGAAAACTCTCGATGGGAGTCGGCGGCATCAATGCCTGCGTCATCTCACGCCCCTGGAGTCCCGAGGATCTCGCCACCGACCCGAAAGCTGACTGCTGATCGTTCAGTGCCAGCCACGGTGAGGAATCGAGTGGCCCTCGAGCCACTTCCGCACCCCGTCGACATGATCGCCCTGCAGTTCGATGGTGAATTGTTTGCAGGTACCCCCACTGGCCAGACGCTTCTTCAGATTTCGCAGTAACGCCTTCACATCCTTCTCGACCAGCGGGATCTCATCGACCACCGTGACCGTCTTACCACGACGCTTCTCGATGCGGATCCTCGCTGGCCCGGTCGGCACCGCTGAGGGAGTTGCCGCGGAGCAGCGACAGCGCGCTGGCAATTGCCCACAGCCGCTACAGGGGGAAGTTCCATCGGAGCGCCACACCACCTTGCGAGACATCTCGAACTCCTCCCCCGGTGCTCCCCGGTGCTCCTCGGTGCGCTCCCCGTCATGGGCCCTCATCTGAGACCTCCAGCCGTGCGACGACTGGAGCGCTTCGTCCGTCTCGATGGCCGGAGTAGATCTTCGAAGAGAAACCGCCTTCGGTCACCCCTTTCAGCACCAGAAATCGGCCCGAAGTGGCTCGCCACCGCCCTTGAGCGTCTTCCCGATCCTCTCGTCATGGGGTATTCTAGCCACTTCAAGAAGACCTCCCCCGATCGGGAGTCTTCCGCCACCACGACCCAATGCAAGGAGTCTTTCGATGTCGATGTTTTTTCTGACGGCTTTCTTGGTCTGCTCTCCGCTGGCCATCAGTGACGAACCGGAAACTCCGGCGGCCGAGGTTGGTCTACCCTGGGTGATGGATATCGCTACCGCCAAGGAGATGGCTCGCAAAGAGGGTAAGGACATCCTCATCAATTTCACCGGCAGCGACTGGTGTGGCTGGTGCAAGAAACTCGAGGGCGAGGTGTTCTCACTGCCGGCGTTCCACGAAGACGCTGGAAAGCAGTACATCTACCTGTACCTCGACTTCCCGCGCAGCGAAGAGGCCAAGGCAAAGGTCGTGGATGAGGAACTCAATGGCAAGAGCCGCGACGAGATGGGGGTGGACGGATTCCCGACCATCGTCCTCGCCGACCACCAGATGCGCCCCTATGCCAAGACCGGATATCAGCCGGGCGGGCCAGAAAAGTACCTCGAGCACATCGTCGAATTGCGGGCCAAGGGCGACAAGATCAAGGCGTTGCTCGCCACCGAAGATGAGGCTCAACAGGGCGAAATGCTTCCTGCAGCTTTCGATGTGATGGCGGAACAGGGCCTGCTCGGATTTCCCGCCTTCGGAAAGTACCTCGAATTGGCGGAGAAGTCCGACAACCCCGAGTTGGTCAAGAGAGCCGCTTCCCATCGTGCTCATGGACAGCTGTTGAAATTGCTCAATACCCAGGAACCGGACTTCCCGACTATTGTGCAGTTCCTCAAGGACAATTCAAAGATGGATGGCCCCGAGGTGCTCAATGCACTCTGGTTCTGCCAGGGCTGGATGGCCGAGCAGGGAGACAAGGATGGCGCCAAACTGTTCCTCAGCCGGATGTTGAATAGCCCGCTGGTCCAGGAGAACGAACGCGGTCGCAAGATGATCGAAGATGCTCTCCATGGAATCGATCATGATGCGACGGACGGTCACGATCACGACGGCGACGGAAAGCCAGACCACTAGAGCCGCTTCACGCCGAAGTTCGACAATTTCTGAAGGGGTGGCCGGGTCGGGATCGACCCGGCCACCTTTTTTTGAGCGGTTCGATTCCCCCTTCCACGGCCCATCTCTTCGATCAGATCGGTGCCGTTCTCCCGAAGCACTCGACAGGCTATGATCTCGGCGACGGAGGGCAACTTGGCCAGAACGGGTAAACCACGTGAGGGATGCGAGGGCTTCAGAAGGCCTGCTTCGCGTTTCCCTGGCCGATCGGGTCGCCGTCGAGCGATCGTGCTCGGTGCCGTCCACCTGCTCATCGGTCTGCATCTACTGCACTGGGTCGTCACCGGCACCACCCTTTCCCCGGTCGAGCCATCCGAGTCGATGTACACCCTCGAGAATGGTCAGGTGAATGCGGGATTCATCTTCTTCATCGTGGCGATCCTCTCCACGGCTCTCCTCGGAAGATGGTTCTGTGGCTGGGCTTGCCACATGGTGGCTCTGCAGGATCTGTGCGGCTGGATGATGCGAAAGGTCGGTATTCGCCCACAGCCGTTTCGTTCTCGACTGCTCGGCTGGGTGCCGTTCCTGCTCGCCTTCTACATGTTCCTGTGGCCCACGTTGAAGCGGTGGAGCCTGCCGTGGCTAGAGAGTCATCTCGCATCGGTGGCGAGTGGGATCGATCCCGTTCGCCCGTGGGAAGGATTCACCAATCACCTGATGGTCACTGATTTCTGGGCCACCTTCCCCTCCTGGTGGATCGCCATCCCGTTCTTCCTGGTGTGTGGCTTTGCCACCGTCTACCTGCTCGGTTCCAAGGGGTTCTGCACCTACGGATGTCCCTATGGAGCGTTCTTCTCG
>CAVOEM010000297.1:0-2974 GCA_963694575.1 Planctomycetes bacterium UBA1146
GGTCTCGACATCCTCACTCACGGTGATCTGCATTGCGACAACGACATGGCGGGTCGCTCCTGGCATCACTACCCGCTGCAGCGCTGGGCCGGTTTCGATGGTGGAGATCACCTGCAGTCGGAAGAGACTCGTTCGCCGTGGTTGCGCTATCCGCCGGGGACCTTGCTCAATGAGATTTATACCGGTTGGCGCTGGCCGCGGGTGGTCGGCAAGATCGAACACCGCCCCCTCGACTACGACAAGATCTGGCGCATCGCTCAAGCCAAGACCGACAAGCCGGTGCGCTTTGGCACTTGCTGTTCCCAGGTGATGGGGTTGTTCCTCGACATTCACACCCCCCACTACAGCGATAACCAGGAGTTGATCTGGGACATGGCGGTGGCGATGAACACCGAACTGCATCGGCTCAAAGATGCTGGCTGCCAGTGCATTCAGATCGAGGAGCCGACCTTACACTTCTGGGCCAATACCTATGGCAAGGACAGCGAAGAGGTCCAGTTCATGCTCAAGGCGTTCAACCGTGAGGTGGAAGGTCTCGATGACATCGAACTGTGGATCCACACCTGCTGGGGAAATCCCAACATGCAGCGAGTGATCGACAACGACAGCTACGAGGAATCGTTTGACCTGTACATGAACGAGTGCAAGGGCGATGTCTGGACCGTCGAGATGACCGATCGCGGATTCAGAGAGATCGAGATGTTCGGCGAGGGTAAGGGCAACCTGCCGAAGAAGGTCTGCGTCGGCGTCGTCAGTCACCGCCACCTGCAGGTCGACAGCCCCGAGCAGATCGCCGAGCGCATCCGCCATGCGTTGAAGTACATCGCGCCCGAGCAGCTGATCATCTCGAGCGATTGCGGCTTCGGTCGCCAGGGTTGCAACCGCGACATCGCCTTCTTCAAGGCGACCGCCATCGCCCAGGGGGTCAACATCATCCGGGGTGAACTGGGATTGCCCATCAGTGACATCCGCGCTGTGGCGCCGGAGCTGCAGACAGATATTGTGCCGAAGGTTGAGGCGTGAAAGGGAGATCGAGGCGATGCAGATGAAAGAAGTGATCGCTCTCGTGATCATGGCCTTACTGTTGCTGGTGCTCGTGCCGGTGGCCATCATCTTGAATCCCCAGCCTCCTTCCTGCAAGCATCTGGAGGGCCGTGTGGATCCGTTGCCAGCGGCTCTTCAGGGGAGTGTAGGAGTTTACTACCATTACTACGGCTGGCCGGATGGCCTTTCGGTCCTGGTGATCGACCATGTGAGCGGGAAACAGCTAAAGCCCGGCGAGGCTTCCCATGTATGGGGATCTTCGGCGACGACTTCGCTCGGCGGAAGCAGTGGGGGTTCACTCCGGTTTCGCGATCGAGTTGTGCGTGAAGATAACACCACCATCTCGGTCGGCGTTCGTTCCTCCGGGGACAGGCGTGATGTAAAGATCAGTTTAGAACATCGCTTCGAGTCATCGGATTCCATCTTCGCCCAGATGGTTGTCGAAGGCATCGACTACGAGCTCACCAGCGACACCGTCTTCTTCATCGATCATCAACTGGACGGAACCCACGAGGTGAAACAAATTGACTTCGATCTCACCGAGCTGGTGGGCGAATCGGAGGACCGATCTCCTCGGATGCGCGGTGTTCCGACCACGGGCGGAATCGAAGCCTTTCTCGTGCAGAATTCGGTCATCCAGGAATTGCTGGTGCCTGGATATCAGCAACAGAAGTGATGGAGCCGGGTTCACTGGCAGGATGAAAGCGGGCCCCCCTACCAGCGACATCCGTGCTGTGGTGCCGGGGCTGGAGACGGACATCGTGCCCAAGGTTGAGGCGTAAACGGGATTCAGGAGCAATGAACAAGAAAAACATGATCGCGATGATCTCCATGGTGATGATCTTGCTGGCGCTCGCCACCCTTGCCATCGCCGTGATCGAGCAACCTCCGCGGATGGTCCATGAAGATGGTGTTGTGGAGGGTGTTGATCTCTACTTCCATTACTACGGCTGGCCGGATGGAATGTCGCTGCTGGTGGTCGACCATGTGAGCCTGAAACAGCGCAAGCAGGGCGAGGAGGAATGGGGTCGCTGGAGGGCTGGAGGATCTAGCTCTACAAGTAAGCAATTAGGAGCAGTCCCCTGGGGACGTCCTCATTATCGGCACAGTGAAGATAAGCTCATCGCGATCGGAATTCGATCCTCCGAGGGAAGACGAGATGTAGAGGGCGATATGATAGCCGAGATAGAAGTTCGTTTCAGTCACGAGTTTAATTCTCAGAAGCCCTTCTTTGCACGCCTGGATATCGAAGGTCGCACTCTCGAACTCTCCAGCGACACCATTGTGTTTGTAGATCATCAGCTAGATGGGTCCTTCACGGTGAATCGAATCGAAACGGACCTTACCGATCTGGTCGGTGTCGCTGGAGAGTTTGATGATGTGCCGCCCGGGACCCGTGGAGTGCCGCACCGAGATGACATCAAGGCCTATCTTCTCGAGAGTTCTTTCATCCTCGAGTTGTTGGGTGTCGACCAGCAGGAACAGAAATAACGGTGGGCGCGACACCACTACTGACTGGCCTGGTGGCAGCGACCTTCACTCCGATGAAGTCAGATGGCTGCCTCGACCTGCAGCGCATTGCCGCCGTGTGCGATTTCGTTCTGGGGCAAGGGGTCGATGGTTTGTTCCTGTGTGGCAGTACCGGAGAAGCTCCATCACTGACCAACGAGGAGCGGATGCAGGTGGCTTCGGCTTATCATCGGGCCGCAGCCGGGCGGGTACCGGTGGTGGTTCACGTGGGACACAACAGCCTCGCCGATGCGCGCACCCTGGCGGCTCATGCCGAACAGATGGGGGCGGATGCCATCGCCGTGGTACCTCCATCGTATTTTCCCCTGTCATCCATCGAGGTGCTCATCGAGTGCCTGCGCCACATCGCGGAGGCGGCACCGGATACTCCTCTCTACTACTACCACATCCCTTCCATCAC
>CAVOEM010000298.1:0-2962 GCA_963694575.1 Planctomycetes bacterium UBA1146
ATCGCTGGCCCCAGCGAGGTGTAGGTGACCTCGTCGGTGGGATACCAGTTTCCCAGCGATGACTGGAATTCTACATTCCCTCGCGGCTGTCCCATTTGCACTCCCCGATGGATCCGTTATCTGGCGCGAAGAACTGAACGCTACAAGGGCGCAAAGATAACTCCGATAACGACGCAACGCACCCAATACAGGTAGTATCCAGTGGTTTCAGAGGGATGGTGGTATTTGGCGGTGGTGTTGGGGCGGGCGCGCCCGAAGTCAGGGGGTCTGCGACTGAAAGAGCAGCCTGTACTCATCGCCAGATGTGGCAGAATCCGCCGATCCTGTCACTTTTAGCAGTACAGAGCCCGTAATCGGGTCTGCCACCACTGAGGTCAGGAACGGATCAAAGAAGTAGGGAGAGCTGGCCTGGGAGGATCCGAGCAGGGTCAGGCCGTCGGGGGAGTACCACTCGAGGTGACCGATCAGTAACGATTCTTCGCGGCGAGCGAGCAGTTCGACCTGGTAGATGCCATCGCTGGGAGGGCTGATCCGGAACCAGTCCTCATCATCGATCGAGCCGATGGAGCCAGAGATCACGATCGGCTCGGCCACGAAGTGCGGGGCGCTCAGGTGGGTGTCATTCTGCGCCAGGGTTTCGTCTTCTGTGACCACCCACGCCACTCGCTGATCGTAACGCAGTCTCCTGGGGTGGGAATTGCCGCTCTTGTCTCCGACGAAGGGGAGGATCTGTAATCGGATCTCTTGACCGGGTAACGGGGCTGGAATCAGGCGCAACTCCAGATCTTCACCCAAGATGAACTGCGACAGGGTGTCGGTACGGTCGACCCCATCGACCGAGACGATGATTTTCGAGAGTGCTGAAAATGAAATTTCTCGGGTGAAGGAGAGAGTCCAGTGGCCCGCCTCCGCTGGCACCGATGGGGCTGGGCTGATGTAACGCAGTTGAGATTGATCGGGAGGATCGGGGAGTGCCGGATCGGGGCCGATGAAGTGGAGCGGGTTGGCACCGAGAGGACCGAGGTCATGAGGTGTCCCATCGGTGTTGAGAGAGGATGGATCTGCAGCAGCGATGAGAGAACTGTCGATGGAAGGAGTCGGATCCTCGATGGGACCATTCGGTGGTAGCCAGAAGAAGAGTGAAACCGGTCTCAGGGTTGGGATCACCGGCGGATCGACGATCAGATGTGTCCCACTGATGGAGGTGATCTGGTGTAGTACTCCACTGTCGGAGATCTCGACCGAGAAGCCTTCGATCGAATCGATGAACTCGAGTAGTTGGAGGGATCCATCCGGATTCACGGTGGCCCACGAATATTGGGATGGTCGAGAGATCACCTGAAGCGGTCCGGAAATCAGATGGTCCGTTCCGTCGGCGGGAATCCACTGACCATCGAGGATGCAGTAATGAAACCGAGTGGGATCGATCAACAGATCGCCTGAGGACAGGATGCTGTCATGGATGCTGATCGATCCCCGTGGGGATCGAGTCAGCCCTCCGGCATTTCCTTCGATCCAGCAGTGCCAGGCAGAGATGCAGCCCAGTTCAGCGGTGGCCAGTCCTGCTCCGGCATTGCCGAGGAGATTACAATGCTGTACCTGAGGCATCGGGCCTCTGGCCACACCCGTGGTCAGGATGGCGTCCCCGCCGTTTGCTGAGACCTGACAGCGAGAGATTCGAAGTGCGGCATCGGCATCACCGTCGAGATAGATCCCTGCCAGGCCATTGCCACGGATGCTGCAGTCGTCGATGCGAACTCGTACATCCATCTGTTCCGAAGGAAGGGTGTCGAGGTCGATCACCACGCCCTCGAGAGCGTTGTTGTCGATGGTGCAATTACGAATACGAACCCGGACCCTGGCACCGATCGAACTGACCTGGTCACTATCATGGATTCCTGCGATGTCCAGATCGATGCCTTCATCGCCATTCCCATGGATATTGCACCGAGTGATCTCGACCCTGGCATCCTCGAGGGTGGTGGCTTGAATCCACTGACTCTCGATCCCTTCGTTGAGATTGTCACGGATTTCACAGTTATCGATGCGGACCTGAGGAATGCCATGAATCCGGATTCCCTCGCCACTGCATCCGGAGATGACGCAATCGGCAATCAGTATGCGAATCTCTTCTCCCTCGGCAGAATCGCTTCTCAGGTCGATGCCCTGGGTGCTGGCTCCACTGAGGCGACAGCGCGTGATCCTGGCGATGCAATCTTCTGCAAAGACGCAAGAATCTGCGATGTTATTGCCGGAAAGACTGATTCCGTCGATCCCATTGAGCAGTAGACCAGGTCTCAGGCTGACCAGATCATTTGGAAATACGATTCCGAACTGGGTCACTTGGGTATCAGGGTCTCGCAGATCCAACTCGAACTGGTCGTTGAAGCCACCAAAGACCATCATTCCAGTGAACAGAAAGATGTTCTCCGGGTAGAGACCTTCGGAGACGAAGAAATTTACACCATTCAAGGGGATGCTCATCGCCACCGCCTGTGCCAGCGATGGAAATGCGGAATCTGGGGTGAGGCCATCGGAGCCGGTGGAATCAGCACCAGCACGGACATATCGGATCGGGTTGGGAGTCGCGGGCCATTCGTTCTTGTTGGGATCTACTTCAAGATCGCTGTCGCGTGCTTGTACCAGGACCTTCAACATCACCCCGTTCTGGAGTCCATCGATCTCCAGTTCAGTGATGCCGGTCACGACAGCAGTCGGTTGATCGAGTTGGATGGGTACGTCATCGGCAGTGACAAAGATCAGGTATTCGATCTGATCCGTCGGAGTATCGTCATCCGATGCGTGGTCCCATCCGATGCGAACCATCGAATCTCCAGCGACCAGATCTTTGATTCCGCCAAATCTGGGGTGGGTCACCACTGCCAGGCCGTCAGATCCGAGTCCCTGTCCATCTGGAATCGATCCGACATCGACTCCTGGTGGTGTAGGAGGGACGAAGCGG
>CAVOEM010000299.1:0-2961 GCA_963694575.1 Planctomycetes bacterium UBA1146
AGTCGAAAATGAGGTCAAGAAGGCGTTTTCCTTCCAGGGAGAAACGAAGATTCCGGAGTGGGTCTTCTATCGCCGTCCTGCTCGATTGGAACTGTTCCGAACTGCCGTGATCCTTCCACCAGAACTGGCTCCAGGCTGGATTGCCAAGGTGGAAGTGGTACGTGATGGAAGCAGTAAATCCACCTTGCACAGAGTCAGCGGACGTCATGGCATCTTCGAGCGAGCCGACGTGGTTTCTTGCAATCTGGAGATGAGCGAAGGGGGATCGGAGTGGGCCAAGGTTTCGACCTTTTCCTCGGTCCAGACCGGCGCAGAATTTGTTGTGGAGTTTGACTCGGGATTGGAGACGGGCAAGTCCTACAGCTATCGCGTCACCATGCGAGCTCGCTCGACCAGTTCTGTTTCTTTCGCCAGTGGAACCGACAGGGTCACTTCGGGGCCCAGCGCAGCGGTCCTTTATCCTGCCAATTCGATCTGGCGCGTCAGTGGTGCTCAGATCGGGAAATTGGATGGTGGAGGAAACTTTGTCCCTGGACGTGTGACGGTTCAAAATACCGTATGGGACTGGGCCTCTGGGGGAACCAAGCGTAACACCAAAATCATCACCGAGAGTCCGCAGGGTACGCCCGGTGCAGAACTATTTGGCACCGGATATCGCCTCGAGCGTATTCAGGACACTGCAGATGGTCGTACCGTCGTTCTCAAGGATTCTGCGGGGAAGCGGATGTACCTCAAGAACAATGGTGACCCGCAGCCGCTCGATCCCAGTGACTGGGTCAATACCGATGCGGATCCGGCGGAAGAACCGGTGGGAGACGAGACCTCAGCAGATGATATCGAGGAAGATTCTGGCGATCCTCTGCCGGTCAAGCCCGCACGGCCACGACCCAGTGGTGGTGGCGGCCTCTTCGGCGGTGGTGACGATTGATCACAGAACCGATCATGGATACGCACCGCGGCATGTTCGGTGAAAGAGTTGAGTGTTTTGAGTTTCGTAGCGATAGCGACTTTGACTGTGAGCGACTTTGACTTTGACCGAGATCGTCGGATGCGATCTCGGGTTGCTGACAGGAGATCTGAAGATTGCTCTTCGGAGACCCTGATCAGAAAGAGATCAGAGAGAAATTACGGGATCGGAACCGCCGATCTCTGGATGCACCTCGGCGAAACCGGAATTCCCCTGGGGGATTCCTTTGATCCGGGGACCGAAAATTGACCGTGTGAAGCAAGGAGAGATCGATGACGAATATCTTACGAGCATCCTTTGCGCGAATCAGTGTGCTGCTCTTCGCGTACCTTTTGCTGCTCGTTTGCGCAACGGCGAGTCCCGTCGGTGCCTTCCAGGCTGGCGATGTGGATGATCTGATCCGCGATGTCTCCCTCGAAGGCCAGGAGCGCGTGAAGGCTTCTCAGTCCGCCAGTGAGGCGGCTCAGAAGTTGATGAACGAACTCCGGTATGTCGAGGCTGAGGAGAAGTTGCAAGAAGCAGTGCGCCTCGATCCGGGCAATGCAGATGCGCGTCAAAAACTGGAAACAGTGCTGCTGATCCTTGGGGATCGTAGCGGTGATATCCAGGATCTGCGCCGCCGGTTGGTGGAGGAGAAGAATGTCCGCCTTCAGCAGGATGTCTTCGAACTCGACCGCCTTTATCTCAACGGTCGTCGAGCGATGGACGATGACAACTTTGATAAGGCGATCAATATCTTTGATCAGGTACTGGAGCGGATCCGCTGGTTCCCCTTCGATTTCGATCTCAGTGATCTGCAAAATCGAGCCAAGCAATCGAAGCAGGAAGCCACGCAACTGCGTCAGCAATCTGTCGCTTCGGCTCGACGCGAACAAGAAATACGGATCCTTTCCCAGGCGGAGTCAGAGATGGCTCGTTCCGTGTCGTTCATCCAGAATCGGATCGAAGAAGTCCTGCGTCAAGCTCGACGACTCTTTTCGGAACGAGCTTACGAAAGGGTGATCGACCTTTGCGATACCGTTCTGAATCTCGATCCTACTCGTCAAGATGTCCGAGCGTTGCGCAGGGAAGCTGCGGACTTACGCCACATGTACGAGGTCCTCGATACGGGAATGCAAACATCGCTGGAATGGGACCGAACCTTTATCTCTCAACTCGAGTCCGAGATCCCTTACACCGAGATCTTCAACTTCCCGTCACGGGAAGACTGGAGCCGGATCCTGCGCCGGGAGCAGTCACTGGAAACGAGACTACAAGCATCCGAGAGCCCACAGGAGAAGAGCATCCGGAGCAAGTTGCGAGTCCGGGTCGCCAGCGTCGAGTTCCCGGATGAGCCGTTTGACCAGGTGATGGAATTCCTTTCTGACCTCTCTGGAATTAACTTCGTCTTGACCAAGGAAGCGCGCGATGCGATTGAAGGTGGCGACGGAATCGTCCGCCTAGCAGAGGTCACGGACCTTCCTCTTGAGAACGTTCTCAGGCTGGTTCTTTCACAGAACGATCCACCTTTCTCGTACGTCATCCGTTCAGGGGCAGTTCTCATCGGTCCATCCGATTCGGTGCGAAATGATCTGTTCCTTGAATTCTATGAGGTCTCCGACATCACCAAGGACCACCCCGATTTCAGAGCACCAAAACTGGCACTTCAGTCGAGCCAGGATGGAGATGCTGGAGGCGGCGGGGGGCTGTTTGATCTCGGAGGAGATGAAGACACCCAGGAAACTACCCTCGACAGCGACTTGCTGGTCGAACTGGTGATCACCGCACTGTTCGGCGACGAGGGTGAACCGGACGGGGAGAGCGTCAAGTATCAGAATGGAAAACTGGTTGCTCGTACAACGCTGGAAAATCATCGCAAATTGATCCAACTGCTGGACGCGTTGCGTAAATCCACCGGAGTGATGGTGACCGTGGAAGCCCGTTTCATCGACCTCCAGGACAACTTCCTGGAATCGATTGGGGTCGATTACGGAAACCCCTTCAACTCCAACTTG
>CAVOEM010000300.1:0-2873 GCA_963694575.1 Planctomycetes bacterium UBA1146
GAATCCCTTTTACCATCCAGTCCAACCTTATCCACGCGCTGCTCGCTGCATTGAGATTGCATGAATGGGACAGCAGATTCGAAGATGTTCGTCGTTGGTCCCGGAGCATTCGGGAGCAACTTCATCAGATAGATATTCCGCCATTGGCGGCCGATTCATGTGCGATGCCTTCCGTGGTGACACTCGCTCTGCCCAGAAGCCATAGTTCTGAAGAGATCGGCGATGGACTGAAGAGCCGTGGTGTGTTGGTCAGTTATCAGAGCGGATATTTACTGGAACGAAACTGGATTCAGGCTTGTCGACTGGGAGCAGAGAGCAAGCCTCCAGAAAAACTGGTGCGACTGCTGAAGAAGATGGTCCAGCCGTCCCTGAGCCTTGAGCGCTAGCGGAAGAATCGCAACTGCAGTTTGAAGGCCGCACGATCAACGTAAGCCTTGGAGAATTCAGTCGAGTCGCCGCATCCTTCATGCCCACTTTTCTTCTCGCTTCCATCAACATTCCGGTCAATTATCCAGTCCTCATCAGAGAAGTGGATACTTCGGGGGCTCCGGAGTTCTGCCGACTGAATCCACCAGAGATCGATCTGGCCAGAGTAGAATGGACCGAGCCTATGGGGGTTGGGTTTCGGTCATTGGATTCAGCCGTGATTCTACTGCTGTGTAGTTGCTCATCTGGCTGCACAACTGACGATCCCCCCTCTATTGACACCACCAGCCAGTTCCGTTTCATCGACGTCTCTGACCAACAGGGTCTGCCACCGCAAGTTCTCATTCAAGATCGAGCAGACCGCTACATGCCCGAAAGCATGACTGGCGGAGTGGTCATCTTTGATTGCGATGGAGATGGAGATCTCGATCTATATCTCCTACGGCACGGAACTACCAGCGATCGAAATGTGATGGAGAAATCATCTCGCAATCGCCTCTATCGTCAGGAACAACCGTGGAAGTTTGTCGATATCACCGAGTTGAGCGGTGCCGATGATCCTGGCTATGCAATGGGAGCTGCAGCGGGAGACATCGATAACGATGGCGATCTGGATCTATACATCTCGAATCTGGGACCGGATAGATTACTGGAAAATGATGGATCCGGTGTGTTCACTGATATCAGTAAGGCATCGGGGATTGATGTAGATGGATGGAGCAGTTCGGTTCTTTTTGCAGATGTAGACGGCGATGAGAACCTGGACATCTATGTCACACGTTATCTGGAACTGGACGAAACGATCCACGTCACCAATCGTGGCGGTCTACCGGAGTATCCAGCACCGGGACAGTTCGGAGGATCGCAAGATCAGCTGCTGAGAAATAATGGCGATGGCTCTTTTGTGTCGATCACCATCGAGGCCGGGTTGAATCGACCCTCGAGAGGGCTGGGTGTGGTGGCTGGTGATCTCGATGGCGATGGTGTGCTCGATCTCTATGTGGCCAATGATGGAGAGCCAAATCAGGCCTGGCTCGGCGATGGCTCGGCAGGATTTCACGATGCTGCGATGGAGATGGGGTTGGCCATCAACATCTTTGGTCAGGCGGAGGCGGGAATGGGCATCGCCCACGGAGATGTCGATGGCGATGGGCTGGAGGATCTGATCGTGACCCACCTGATCAGCGAATCCGACACGCTCTATCAAAATCTCGGTCAAGGTCACTTCAAGGACGTCACCGGTTCCCGAGGCCTGGCTCATCCGACCATCGATTTCACCGGATTCGGCACTTTGCTTTTTGATGGGGATAACGATGGGGATCTGGATCTGGTCACATCTCATGGGCGAGTTCTTCGCGGAAGCATTCATCCAAATGCATCTGGATCTAGCCACTGGAAACCGTATGCAGAAGAGGACCATCTGTTCCTCAACGATGGGCAGGGCCGCTTTCGTATCGACGGCAAGAGCGGCTTTGCGACGCGGGTGGGTGTCAGCCGTGGTCTGGCTGGCGGCGACCTCGACAACGATGGAGATATCGATCTGGTCATCACCGAAGCGGACGGATCCTTGCGCTGGTGGAAGAACCAGAGCGAGGAATCGAGTTGGTGGTTGTTGAACGTGATCGACCCCTCGAGCAATAGAACCGACCTGGGTGCGGTGGTCGAGTTTCATGATGGCCACAAGCTGCAGAGAAGAAGGGTCGGGGGTGGTGGTAGTTATCTTTCCGGAAGTGACCACAGGATTCATCTGGCTACTCGTAATGAAGGTGACCGATCATTGAAGGTGCGTTGGAGTGATGGAACCAGCGAGAGCTTCCAGGTTCCTCCTCATCGGTCGATTTCGACCCTTCTGAAGGGCGGGGGAGATTGAGAATAAACAAGAAGGTCATTCGATTCGCAGAACGGTTAGTGCCCACACTGTTTCTTGCAGTTCCGTTGCTGGGAGTTTTGTTGGTGGGCTTGTGGATGGTGCCGTCCGGTTTTTTCGATCGATATCCTGAAGAGCTCCCATCGATTTCTAGAATCGGAATGGATACGGCAGTCGAGAGACGTCTCGATCAGCTGCTGAAGATTGTTCAGCAACAGCCGGAGACCGCCCGAGCTTGGGGAGATGTGGCGATCCTGCTCGATCTTCATCAGCAAGCGGGGCCGGCGCTGGAGTGCTACCGCAAGGCTATGGAACTCGATCCGACCGAAGTGCGATGGCCCTATCTCGGTGGAATTTGCGCCAGTCTCGGAGATAGCGACCAAGCGTTTCGATTGTTCGAGGTGGCTGCAAAGATGATCGAGCACGCGCCTCTTTCGATTCGACAGGGACAGATTCTTCTCCAGCGAGGAGAGTTTGACAGTGCCGAGCAGTGGTTTCGCTCTGCGGTCTCCATCGATGATCGTTTGATCCAGGGGCATCTGGGCCTGGCTCGCTGTGCCCTGATCGCTCCGGATCTGGT
>CAVOEM010000301.1:0-2826 GCA_963694575.1 Planctomycetes bacterium UBA1146
GTGATCCGATCATCGATGGCGGTCAGCAGGAAACTCTGGGTGCCGCCGCCGGATGATCCAGTGATGCCGATGCGCTCTCCATCCACATCTTCACGGGAGATCAAATAATCGAGGATTCGGATGCTGTTGAAGGTCTGCAGCGGCATCAGCTTCGGGTGCTCGTGTTTCCAGCCGGCCAGCAGTGAATCGCCGAAGCCGACCATGTCGTAACCGATCACCACTGCACCCATGCGAGCGAGAACGGCGCTGCGGATCTGGTTCTGATCTCGTTTTCTGCCTCCCGCTTCGCCACGGCTATGACCGTGCGGCGACAGGATTCCGGGGAAGGGGCCAACCCCTTCGGTGGGTCGGTAGATGGAGCCGGTCAGGTAGAAGCCGGGAATCGTCTCGATGGCGATCGACTCGACGCTGTAGCCATCGTAGATGCGGCGGTCGTGGATGATGGGAACGATCGGTGGTCGTGCCGGCATCGGCTCGAGCTCTGCACCACGCAGGATCTGCTGGCGGATGATGGCGGCACGCTTTTGCCACTGTTCGGCGCGGTCAAAGGTCGCCGCGTAATCTTCTAGCTGCTTTCGCCCTTCTTCTTCACTTTGGTGACCTCCTTGGCGGAGCCTGACAGCGGGATCGTCGGTGACGATGGGGCTCGTGCACGAAACGGTCACTATCAGCAAAGCGCTACAGAGCGGCCACATCGAAGGTCTCACTTCCAACAGTCGTCATCATCGCTGGTAAGATGGTCATCGGTTGCTGCCTAGTGCAGTAAATCTCTTGCGGCTATAGTTCCGCACGTAGTGCAGCGCCATCCACCGACCTTTATGGAGGAGAGAACCCAAATGATAATCCAAATTCCTACCGTGATTAGGGAGAGAATCAGGTGCAGGATGTGATTGGTCCCCTTTCTCCTTAACAGCATGTTCTTATTGCATACTTGGCAAAAACCGGTGGATTCTTGGTGTACCATGATTCCTCCCTTTGCTGATTACCTTTAAAAAACGTTTACTAAATTAAAATCTAATAATGTACGAGCTTCTTTAGAGAGATCAGACGCGGGCTACCATCGTCGGAGGTAACTTCTACGTCACTTGCAACCCGAAGCATGCTACCGCAGATTTATCGCGGAAGACGAAAAAAAACGCCTCCATCAATCGTCATCATCGTCGCCGGTGAGGATCAATTCCAGTTGCGTCAGCCCCTTGCCGTGGGCGCCGGCGAAGGCGTCGGGGTAGGGAGTGTCGACTCCCATCTGGGCGTGCCACAGGATGCGGTTGAGGGTGTCCTCGTCCGCCATGTCGAACATCTCGAACGGTTGTGCCTCGCTGGCGAGGGCCCAGTGTAATTGCTTCTCACCGAGGGCACTTTTGGCCGGGTTCGCCTCATCGAGTGCGATGGTAGCGGGCTTTGCCCGATAGGGGGAGAAGTCGGGGCGAGCGGTGAAGCAGTTGTCCATCACCGGCATCATGGCGGACAGTTGGGTCAACGGAGCCACACCGAGGATCCTCGTCATGGTGTGGAGCACCGAGGTCTGGTTGTAGAAGTCGTGGATCACCTCGCCTCCTCGTCGTGAGTAGGGACTCACCACCAGGCACAGGGAGCGGTGGCCATCGACATGGTCGAAACCGTTCTGCGGGTCGTCCTCGATGATGAAGATACAGGTTTTCTCCCAGAAGGGGCTGTTACTGATGCCCTCGACGATGCGACCGATCGCCAGGTCGTTGTCGGCCATGTGGGCCCGCGGAGTGGGGGCTCCGGCGGTGGTCCCGGTGGTGTGATCCTGGGGCAGGTAGACGACACTGAAGTTGGGGAAGCCACCATCTTCGGAGAAGCCCTTCAACTCTTCCAGGAACACATCGGCTCGCAGTACATCCGGAATTCGCATGTTCCATCCGGGGTATTCTCGGCAACTGTACTCCTTCATCCGTGCGACGCCGATCTTCTGCGAGAACTGGATCTTCTTCTCGCCGCTGATGTAGTCGTCATAGATCGCCTGGAAGCTGAGGCCGGAGGGGATCGGTTCGGCGTAGTCGAACTCGCCGTAGTTACGGAAGGAGAGCCCCGCCATCAGCACCCGGTCCCAGATGAAGCCCGCCGAGGAGTACGTCAGCGGATCGTCGCCAAAGGTGTAGCTACGGGTAAAGCCTCCGAAACTCTTCTCCAGATGGTCGGTGACGATTCCTTCCGTGGTCCAGGAGTGACCGTCGGAAGAGTTGACTCCATTGCAGTAGTAGTTGTCGAGCAGCACGAATTCGTCGGCGAGGGCATGGTGGTTGGGAGTGATCTCCTCACCGAAGATGCACAGAGATGGGTCCCCATTGCCGCGCTCGATGTCTCCGAAGACCTGGTCGTAAGTACGATTCTCCTTGATGATGTAGACGACATGATCGAACACCGATGGTTCGCCCAACTTCCTTGGTACGGGACGTGGAGTCCCACCGCTTCCGCGCATCGTGTTGGAGCGGAAGGCGTGTTGGGTGCGGTTATCCAGCAGCACCTGAGCAGTCATCGTCTTCAGTTCTTTTCGGTCTGGAGTGCTGACCTGATTCACGGTGCCGCGGTACCAGTAGACGCTCCAGCCTTTCGGTTCCGGATCACCACTGCGGCTACCGACACCCTTGACGCTGGCAATGGAGAGCTGTCCATCTGCAATCGCCAGCGCCCCGGGAAACCAGCCCGCAGGTATGAATCCCAGGATCTTGTTTTGCGCCGAGAGATCGATCACTGCCACGGCGTTGTTGCCCCCGTTGGCGACATAGAGCCGTTGCTCGGCTTCATCCAGCGCCAGCGCATTGGGCAGACTACCAAAAGGGAGATGTTTCATCGGACGAG
>CAVOEM010000302.1:0-2765 GCA_963694575.1 Planctomycetes bacterium UBA1146
GGCCGTTTTTCCAGTTTCTCCCCTCCGAGATGCCGGAAAATAACAACGACCGCTCCTTGCTCAGAGAGACGCCTTCTTGACTACTTGAGTTCGAAACCACTCAAATCCGGTTGAGTTCATGGGCCTTGCGGTATCTCTTCGATATCGCAATGCCCATTTTTTTGTCCTTCCTGCAACAAATCCCACTACCACGACGGCTTGCCCGACTCCGTTTCTCAGAGCATCCTCTGTTCTTCAAGGAAGTGTTTGGAGGCTCATGAAGGCGATCCTGTTCGACTTGTTCGGCACCCTGGTCCCCAATCTTCCCTTGAGTACCTGGGAGCAGAGCAGTGCCGCAGTCGCCTCGAAGTTGCAGATCGACACGGATCTTTATCAAGAACTGTGGAATGCTCGATTCCGCGATCGAATGATCGGCCAGATCCTCGATGGGGATCACCAGTTTGACTGCCTCCTGGAGGAAGCGGGCCTCGAGGTCTCCATCGAAAAGAGGAGCAGTGCCGCTCGGCTTCATCGAGAACTGCTACGGGAAGTCCTCGTCCCAAAACCTGAAACATGCTCCACGCTGGACCAGATCGTCAGCGCTGGACTACAACTGGCCCTGGTCACTGACTGCTCCAGCGCTGCCCCGGAACTGCTCGATGAAACACCTCTGGGTCGCTATTTTCACACGCGATCGATCTCAGCATTTCTTGGAGTGAGGAAGCCCCATCCCTTGATGTACACTCATTGCCTCGAAACTCTCGGCCTTGCTGCTGGGGAGTGCATCTTTGTCGGAGACGGAAACTCCGAGGAGTTAGTCGGCGCAAAGAAGTGCGGCCTGACGACGGTCTGGGTCGACAATGGCCAGCATCAACACTGGCACGAAAGATTTTCACCACATGGAGACCACACAATTCGCTCGTTAGACGAATTGTTACCCATCATTCAAACGCTCTGTACAGAGTAGTCGGGGAGTTCGATGGACCGAGTCGTGATAGAAACAGGAGAAAATCCAACTGCTGCGGTCATCTGGCTCCACGGCCTGGGTGCAGACGGTCATGATTTCGAACCTATCATTCCCGAACTCGGTGTCGACCAGATCGACCCGATCCGCTTCATCTTCCCACACGCTCCCACTCGTCCCGTCACCATCAACAATGGCATGGTGATGCGTGCCTGGTACGACATCCTCGAGGTCTCCATCGAACGCCGTATCGATGAGACCGGGATTCATCAAAGTGCGGCCCTGATCGAGGAACTGATCGCCGAACAGCGTGCGTTGGGTATTCCTGACCAACGCCTGATCCTGGCCGGATTCTCCCAGGGGGGAGCCATGGCATACCATGTCGGGCTTGCCCAGGATCCGCCGATCGGAGGCATCCTGGTCCTTTCCGCCTACTTGCCGTTGGCCGATTCCCTGCTCAAGGGTGGTGGCAAGGGGACCGGTTCGACACCCCTGCTGTGCTGCCATGGCCAGTGGGATCCGGTGGTTCCTCTCGCACTGGGAGAAACTTCTGCCAGACAGGTAGAACAAGCCGGCTGGCCACTGGAGTGGAAGACCTATCCCGCCGCTCATTCTCTCCACCCGGACGAAGTGAACGACATCGGACAGTGGCTGAGGGATCGACTGGGTTGATCGGGAGAACCCCGATCCGGCACCAACAATGAACCAAGAAATGAGGTCAAGGTGGTCACACACTCCAGTGAGTTGAAGGGGAATACCTTTCAGCCAGACATCTATGAAAAACTATTACCCTTGCTCCCCTCTGACAAGAGCGCCAGCATCCTGGATGTCGGAGCAGGATCGGGGTTTTTCTGTGCCAAGATGCGGGAGTACGGCTGCCAAAATCTGACCGCCTGCGATCTTCCTCAGTTCGATTTCCAGGTGGAAGATGTGCCCTATCACGGCTGCAATCTCAACGAATCGATCCCACTTCCCGATCAAAGCATCGACTGCACCATTTCCATCGAGGTCGCCGAACATATCGAGCACCATCAGAATTACTTCTCCGAGATTTTCAGGGTCCTGAAACCGGGCGGTCGTGCGATCTTCAGCACTCCGAACATTCAGGGGCTGGGATCGAGGATGCACTATCTCTTGCATGGAACCACTGACGGAGCACGACGACCCTTCGATCCAAAAAAGGTCAGCGGACTCCAGCATGTCAATTGCCTCGGAGTTCAGCATTTCCAGTACTACATCCATCACAATGGTGGACAGATTCGATCGCTGGCAACCAATCACTTCCGAGTCTCTTCCCTCATCTTTGCACCTCTGGTGCCTCTACTGGCAGGAACGATGTGGATGCGTGGACTGGGCAAAAAGGCCCGAAGTCAGCGGGATCGATACCAGGAGCACTGCCGCTGGCACCTCTCCACGCCTGCTCTATTCGGTCGAATCCTCTTCGTGATCGCCGAGAAAAATCCGGCGTAGGGTGCCC
Organism: Planctomycetes bacterium UBA1146; assembly: GCA_963694575.1. GTDB lineage: Bacteria > Planctomycetota > UBA8108 > UBA1146 > UBA1146 > QNYK01. The sequence continues at coordinate 2,421 of CAVOEM010000302.1, forward strand.
ACGGACTGCGTCCGCCTTACAATCCCGGTTCGATTGATCCCACTTTGAAGGAGATCCATGACCACTGACAATTTGAGTATCCAGATTCAAGGCCGTCCTGTGACCCGCATCGGGGTCATCGGTTCTGGCCAGATCGGCCCAGACATCGCGCTCCACTTCTCCAAGGTTTTCACACCGCTCGGAGCCCCCATCGTCGTCGTCGACATCGATAATGTGGCACTTGAGAAGGGCCGAAAGAAACTGGACCGAAAGATCGACAAAGGCATCGAAGCGAGAGCCTTTGGTGCCGAGCAGGGCCAGGCGATGAAGGAGAATGTCCTCTTCACCAGTGATTACGACCAGCTC
>CAVOEM010000303.1:0-2741 GCA_963694575.1 Planctomycetes bacterium UBA1146
AGAAGGTCAGTGCTGAGGAACTGTCGGCGATGAATGCCCAGGCCGATCGCTGCACCACAGAACTCTCCGATGCAGGGGTCGACGCGGCGGCGTACGCTTGCCTGGTGGCGGTGATGAGCCAGGGACCCAGCCATGAGAAGAGACTCAGAAAGCATCTTACCGAGGTGATCCAGCAAGGCAGTCCCGCGGCAGAGATGGTGACCAGCGCGGGAGCGCTGATCGATGGAATCAAGAAACTGGGCGCACGTCGCGTCGCATTGATCACACCCTACATGAAGCCATTGACGCAGATGGTCATCGACTGTCTCAACGAAGCGGGGATCGAGGTGGTCGATTCGATCTCGTTGGAGATCCCCGACAATCGAGAAGTGGGGCGCAGGGATCCTCATGATCTGGTCGAGATCGCCCGTAGGCTCGACCTTGGTAAAGCGGAGGCTCTGGTCCTCTCTGCCTGCGTCCAGATGCCTTCCTTGGAGGCGATCCCGCTGGTGGAAGCAGAACACGGCCTACCGGTCCTGTCCGCCGCGACCGCCACGATGCGGGCGCTCCTCGACCAACTGGGTATCGAACCCAACTTCCTCGGATGTGGCGCCCTGCTGCAGCCCAATACTGTCGCCAAGACTGAAGGAGGCCGTAGATGAACAGCATCGATATCGCTGAGCCAGGAGCCTTGCAGACGATTCTTGATCATGTTCGGGAAGAAGCCGTGTTGCTGCAACTTCCGACCGTCTACACGCTGGTTGCGGCGCCGACTCGTCAGGGAGTGGAACAACTGAATCGCCTCAAGGATCGTTTGTCGGGCAAGAACTACGGTACCGTCATGGGTCGTTGTAATAGCTTTCTCGACCAGACCCTCGAGGGCGCTCTGCCGCACTACTTCCGCAGCGCCAGTCGCCTCGAAAGGATGCAGGGTGCGTTTGTCCGCGCTGCGTTCACCTCGGCAGAATTCAACTCACCGGTGATTCGGGGGGGGACTCACCAGAGTTTGATCCTGGACGGGATCCATCGGAAGGTGTTCCGCCAGGTGGAAGATGCTCTCGCCGATTCGATGGATCTGGACCTGTGGGGCGGCCGTGAGGTCAGTGCTCTACTTTGTACCAGTGCCAACATCAGTGGAGATCCACTGGGTTCGATCACCGATCATGATCGAGCCGTAGATTTTGCTCGGCAGCGCGGCATCCGGTGCATGGTCACCTGCGAGCCCGACCGCTCCAGTCAGGGTTCCTACCCCATCTTCGAGATGGGACCGGACTCGATCTCGGTGCAGAGGGAAGGACCCGGGCTCGACCGATTGCTCGGTGAGATTCCACTGGAACTCCAGCTGCAGCTGGCTGCCTGAGAAGAGCCTGCTGCCGCTGGAATCGACTTGCCTGGGAGACGATCTCGGAGCACTATTTGGGTCTCTCCTGATCGATCACGATCAGCCACTCACCGATCTCGATGGGAGTTCCCGATGTTTCACTCGTTGCCCCGCTCGTTGCCCCGCTCGTTGCCCCGCTCGTTGCCCCGCTCGTTGCCCCGCTCGTTGCCCCGCTCGTTGCCCCGCTTGTTGCCCCGCTCGTTGTCTCGATCGTTGTCTCGATCCATGCCTCGGCTTCTGCTGCTGATTTTGCCACTGGTCCTGTCCATCTCGGCCTGCAATGCTCCGTCATTGCGGGTGGCGACCTTTGGAAGTCCGTTGATCGGGGAATCCCTCGAACAGGTCGAACTGGCCAGCGTCCTTGCCGCTCCCGAACAGTTCTCCGGCAGAACCATCGAGATTCGCGGCGAAGTGGTGGACGTGTGTCAGAAGAAGGGTTGCTGGTTGAGAATGGCCCCCACTGGAAGTGGTGAAAAGGACGGAGTTTTCGTCAAGTTTACCTGTCCCATCGATGGCGAAAGATTGATTCCGATGAACGCAATGGGTCAACCGGTTCGAGTCGAGGGAACCCTCGTGGTCGAGACGATCAGCGAAGCGGAACGCCGTCACTACGCCAGCGATGCCGGGAAAACAGATGCCGAGATCGACAAGATCGTCGGTTCTGCGACCCAGGTACGGATCGCATCGGGTGCCGCACATGTCGAGGTCACTCCCGATTCCTGAGGCGAGTCTGGATTCGGTTCAGGTACGCTGATTCAGGATCGCTATTTCTTGGCGATGGGAAACACCACGTCAGAGTTGGGTGCAAGTGCGTCGGAGGGCCAAGGCCTTTTCTCGTCGAAGACTCTCATCCTTTGCCATGTCTCCTGGGTGACGAAACTCTCGTCGAATGACCCATCTGCAATCTTGTGACCCTTCATATTCATCTTCAGATGCTGGGCCAGGAAACGGTAAGCACCCTGCCTCTTCGAAGCACCGTAGTCGTGTTGTTCCGCGGCCAGATGCAAGTTCTCGACCTTCTGCTCGACGCCGAGCAAGCGATAGACCCGTTGGGCATAGGGGAACTCGACCTGATCAGTATTCTTGGTCCAGTCGCCACCGCAGGAGATCAACATCATCGGGCGTGGAGCCGCCAGTGCGGCGATCTCGGCGTTGTTGGTGTCGTGATGGGCACTGACATGGATTGGATGGCCACTCTCGCAATCACATCCGCCAAAGAAATGCGCCGACACCATCACCACCGGCACCGAAACGGTGATCCGATCATCGATGGCGGTCAGCAGGAAACTCTGGGTGCCGCCGCCGGATGATCCAGTGATGCCGATGCGCTCTCCATCCACATCTTCACGGGAGATCAAATAATCGAGGATTCGGATGCTGT
>CAVOEM010000304.1:0-2730 GCA_963694575.1 Planctomycetes bacterium UBA1146
AGCAATGGGGTCTTGTTCCCAAGCCAGCGCAATTTACTCCTCGCAGAGCAGAAGCAATTCTCGAACCGATCGGTTGGAATCCCCCTGCCCCGAGTGCATCAATACCTTCTCGCGAATCTCAACCCGGCCAAAGTATTCGAGCAATAGCTCTCGAAATCTTCGGGCAGGATTCTGTTCGCCCTGCTTTGCCCACCGTCGTGTCAAAAGTCCGGTATCGGTCGAGTACGAGATCAACAACCTCGAATTTCGCTCCCTGCATGCTTGAGCCACTCGTCGAAACGCATCCTCAACACGGACGCTACTGCAAAAGTCAGAGCGGAATCTGATCTCCTGCTTCGGATACCGACCCTTGGTCAGAGATCCTCCCCGACTCTCCAGTTCTGGATAGTCGTAAGCGACCAGGGTTTCTAGCACATGGTAAAAGCGCGAGTAGTTATCTGCGGTGTAGGGAGGATCCAGATAGACCAGATCCACCTCCTCTTCATCGAGAGGACTTCCTGGATCGAGCAATCGCTGAACATCTCCACAAAAAACCCGGTTCCCAGCGAGCCTTGGATGGTGGGACCACTCTCTCAGGATCGCTTCGAGCGCCAGTTCGAATTGCTGATCGATGTCAATTTTCCGGCGCTTGGCCACCGCTACAAGTTCAGGATCTCGGGCGATTGATCGAGGCTGAGCAAAGTGACTGGTCCCTGACGTACTCACCGAAACCGCGTGCAGCAGAGCTGCGAGGTATATTGCCCGCTTCCTCTCTCGATAAGGATCCGAATAAGGGATCGAATCGATGGCATGACGGATCGAATCGATCCGAATCGACTGCCTCAGTCCGAAGTAGACATGAGACCAGTACGCCGTGCAGAGCATCGCCGGAGAGACTCCTGAGGATTTCCGTCTCTGGTCGAGCAAGTCATCCAGACGACTCGCAAGAGGTTGATGCACTCCTCCATCATCTTCATCGGATGAGATCCCGCCATTGGGAATCGGTGCCTGGGCCACGAAGGACCGATAGCGATCCATGGCACCACTCTCGCTCGCTTTTCCAGAACCCTCTTCCAGCACCTGGTCGAGCAATGAATCTTCCAGATCCACCGCTCTCGGCGCCAGATTGGTGAGCCACTGAGCATTCTCCTGGGTCGCACTACCCAGATCTTCGAGATGGTCCAACTGGTCGAGGTAGTTTCGCCAGGACTCATCCCCCTCGAGATGAGCACTCGCCACGATGGAGGAGAACTGTTGAACATCATTACTCAGGATCCGATAGGTCGAGGCGAACCAGCGAGATACGGCAGCGGTTCCAGCACACGCATCGAGAAGAGTTTGACCTGGATCCAACAGATCACGTACTGCACCGTCGAGAAATTCTTCGCACAGCCTCGTCTTGGCTCCCATGTACCAGAGGGTTCGTAATTCTGTCAGATCTCTGCTCATCCGTGACTACCCACCCGTTCGAGAACTTCGCGAAGACTGGCGAGCCAATCCCTCTGCAGATCCGCACAGCGCACAGCACGCCGTCCGATAATGAGAGAAGCCCAACCCTTCCATGATGACACGAATTCGACCAGAGAGCCGCCGCCGTCCGCCATGATCAGCAGGCGCACCTCACTTCTGAATGGCCCCCTCCCGGCATTCCAGGAGATGCTCCTCAGCGGGAGTGCGCTCGAGTACTGTGAACCGGCAATGGAGACCACTTCGTCTTGCATGATCACACCGCCAGAGAGGGGTGCCCCCCCCCACGGTTGCCAGATCAGTTCAAATCGTGATCCCGGCTTCCACGCCTCTCCCTGGGTCCACCGAGCAGACTCCAGGCCCTGGCACCACCGAGGCCACTCCTCCAGTTTGGAAATCGACTCCCAAGTCTCCTTGGGCTCGATGTTGAACCAAGTGGTTTCACGAACCGAGAGTATACGCAAGGTTTCCGGAACCCCTCCCCGGGCCAATCGGACTACCCCCATGCTGGGAGAGCCAGCGGATTGAGCCCAGCGTCGGGCATTCTGTGTCTCCTGCTGGATGGGGTCAAGTCCAGCGACTCAGATCAGATGACAAGTTGCATTTACCCTGTAATAATATGGATAGACTCAGGAATTGATGGGCAGGCCTTCACGATCCCCATCGAGCCCTGATCTCCGAAGAAAAATCTACTTGGGATCCGATTGAAGGGCGTAATTCATTCATGGCTCGACCTCTTTTGCCGTTGGTGCAGGCCATCATCCTTTGCGACAGAGTTTACAAGGATGACGAAACACGCAAATGCGTGCTGGCAGGTACTTTTAACCAGATCCCCCTGGCAGAATTCCCCTGTGAATATCAGCCGGCATCACTGTACCTGAATCTGAGTGGTTTTTCCGGTCAGCATACCGTTTCGTTCCGTTTCAAACGTCTCGCAGATGACACCATTCTCGAAGAGAGCCCAGAGTTTCCCCTCGAGCATTCAGATCGAAGAGAACACCATGAGTGCATCTTTGAACTGCCACCGATGGAATTTCCCGAACCGGGACGCTACACCTGGGAAGTGGTCTTCAATGGAACCGAAGTGATCGGTACCGCCGATGTGGAAGCGGTGTTGCTGGAACTCAGCAATCATGAAGAAGAGTTGAACGAGGGCCCGCAGGAGGAACAGAACTGATCGGCATCTCTGCCGCACCTCTTCTCGACCACTCCCATCGAGGCATCATGCCCGGGTCACCCTGTCACACTGTCACACTGTCACACTGTCACACTGTCACCCTGTCA
>CAVOEM010000305.1:0-2719 GCA_963694575.1 Planctomycetes bacterium UBA1146
TCCCGGAAGTGATCGAAGATGGAGTCACCGGCCGATTGGTTGCGGCGGCGAATCCAGCACTCCTCGCCGAGGTGATCGATCAGATGCTGGATGATCCCACCACCGCAGCGCGCCTCGCCGAAACGGGTAAGCAACGAGCCACCAGTCAATTCAGTGCCGAAGCGATGGTCGAGGGTAACATCAGAGTCCATCGGGAACTGCTCGAAGAACTGCAATCCGGAGAATCGATCGATGAGGATGTCACCCGATGATTCCAATTCGTGACAGCGAACCCAGTGGCATCACCCCCTACGTGACGATCGGGCTGATGGTGCTGAACATCCTCGGATTCCTGCTTCAACTGGGCAGTGGTGATGATCTCATCGACAGGTACGGCCTTCGTCCCGCCATCCTCACCGGATGGATCGAAGGGAAGGAAACGATGACCGCGCCTGCGGATGTCTCCCATCAATTCAGATTCGAGGCACGCTCCTCCCACAAGCACGAGATCTCCTTTTCCACTGCAGTGCTTCCCTTGTTCTTGTCGATGTTTCTCCATGGCGGGTTTCTTCACCTCATCGGTAACATGTTGTTCTTGTGGATCTTCGGCGACAATGTCGAGGGGCGTCTGGGACACCTGCGTTTCCTGCTCTTCTACCTCATCTGTGGAGTCGCGGCCTCAGCGATTCACACCCAGATGAACCTCGACTCGCTGATCCCGACCATCGGTGCCAGTGGAGCGATTTTCGGAGTTCTGGGTGCCTACTGGTTCTGTTTTCCCCATTCGTTGGTCACGGTCTTCTACTGGATCTTCCTTTTCTTCGGCACCTTTCAGATCCGAGCCAGCTGGCTTCTGGGCCTCTATGTCGGGCTCGATATCCTCAAGGGTCTCAACGATACCGGTGGCAACGTGGCGGTATGGGCTCATATTGGCGGCTTCTTCGCTGGCCTCGGCCTGGTGATCCTGATGACCCCCAAATCTGCCCGAGGAAAACGCCCGACACGCTGGTCCGTCATTCGATAGGAGATCTCTGTTGCAACCGTGGCTCCCCTGGATCGTATTCCCGCTGGTCGGTGCTCTGATCGGATGGGCGACCAACTGGCTGGCAGTCAAAATGCTGTTTCGCCCCCATCGTCCGATCGGATTCGGCCCCTTGAAATTCCAGGGGGTGGTGCCCCGTCGCCATGAGGCACTCGCAGAGAGCATCGCCGAAACAGTGCAAGAAGAACTGATCTCCGCCGATGACATCGCCCAGTTGGTCCAGAAACTCGCCACCAGTGATCAGATAAGAGATCGACTCAAGGGACGCATCGATCTGCTGATCGAGGAACAACTTCTAAGTTTCGGACCGATGGTTTCAGCCTTCTTACCCGCCGACCTGGTCGATAAGATCCGTCTTCGCATCGAGAAAGAGGTGTTCTCCTTTGTCGAGGAACTGGGAACCGATCTGCAGGGGACCCTTGGTCAGCAACTCGATCTGAAGAAAAAGGTACGCGATCGCATCCTCGCCTTCGAACTGGATCAGATGGAAAGACTGGTACTCCGCGTGGCGAAAAAGGAATTACGTCACATCGAATTCCTCGGCGGAGTCCTTGGTTTCATCGTCGGTCTGGTCGAGGCGGGATTGCTTTCACTGTGGAGTTGATCTTCAGAAACTCTTGAACACCTTGGCGATGCCGGGGCCCTCGACGTGCATCTTGAACTGGTTGAAGTAGCCCCACGGTGTGTGATGAACCTGGAAGCCGACCGACACGAGACGCTCCCCCACCTCCTCGATGATGCTGCGTGAGGCTTCCGGCTCTGCGGTCTGCTCGGCCAGGTGGGCGAAGGAGTGCAACACGACCTGCTCGACCTCGACCTTGCGGGCGTGCCACTTGAGATTCTTGATGGTCTTTCTCACCGCCGTCACCCGATCGTCGAGGTCGTGCGGTTCGACATGGATCCACGCCAGCACCGCACCGTCGGCAACGGTCGCCTCCTGCTGCCGCTCCTCTTCGGTCTCGAGGTTACGACAGTGGGTCTGGTACCAGAAATCTCGCACATGGAGCATCAGCATCTTCATGCCCTGATCTTGCCTGGAGAGGTGCGGGCCGTCTATATCTGACTATTTCCTGACCGGATAGAGTTTGACCATCACTGGCCATCGGTGCCGCGGAGCGGTACTATGTGGATAGATCCTGGCCACTTTGTCTCCCGGAAAGAGGATATGTGCCTGGAGCCGCACCCCAACAGCTGCTCAATCACCGATACCGCCTCGATGTCCGCATTGGACGTGGTGGCATGGGAGATGTCTGGCGCGCCCACGATGAGGCACGAGACGGTGCTCTCGTGGCGATCAAGCTGATGCCGGAGGGACTCGACGAGGTCGATCGGCGTCGATTCGAACGCGAGGTGCGGGTGTTGCAGGAGATCACCCACCCCTCGGTGGTGCCGCTGCTCGACATCGGTTGGGAGGGGGGCAGCCTCTTCTACGTGATGGAGTATGTCGGGCCCATCTCGCTCGAGGATGTCTTTCTCGCCCATCCAGAAGGCCTACCCAGAACACGATGGCGCTGGCTGATCGAACGAGCGGCAGAGGTCCTCGATGCGTTGTCGCACCTCCACCAGCAACGATTGGTGCACCGCGATGTCAAGCCGAGCAACATCTTGTTGCGACCAGGAAGCGCTGGAATTACCACGGGCAGTGACTGGGATCCACTCGACGCTTCCCGGGCGCTGCTGGCGGACCTGGGTCTGGTC
>CAVOEM010000306.1:0-2708 GCA_963694575.1 Planctomycetes bacterium UBA1146
CTGTTAAATGGAAAGTTCAACTCATCCGGATCCATGATGTGAAGCACCAGAACATCATGGCCGGCATGCCGAAGTCTTCGTAGGCCATGGACCAGACGATCTTCATCATCGAACAGGTCGGACAACAATACGATGAGGCAACGACGCTTCAACCGGTCGGAGACTCGACCGAGAACTTCCCCGATATCAGTAGCATCTTGACCCGATTGTTGCGCCAGCACGCTGACCATATCTTGCAGATGGCTACGACTTTGAGAGATGGGTGCTTCGGCCCGAATCTTGTCATCGAAGACCAGCGCCCCGACTGCATCTTGTTGCCCCAAAATGAGATAGGCGAGTGAAGCAGCGAGCGTTCTGGCATAATCCAGTTTCGTCATCGCTCCCGAACCGTAGGTCATCGACTCGCTGGCATCGAGCACCAGTTGGACCCTGAGATTGGTCTCCTCCTCGAATTGTTTGATGTAGAAGCGATCGGAACGCCCGAAGACCTTCCAGTCGATATGCCGGATATCATCCCCAGGGACGTACTCCCGGTGCTCTGCAAACTCCACCGAAGATCCATGGAAGGGGCTTCGGTGCAATCCTGTGATGGAGCCCTCGACGATCATCCGGGCACGGACGATCAAGCCCGAGACCTTGGCCAGGGAAGCCGGATCGAGAAGTCTCTGCGACTCATCAGACGACATGCGCCGCCGTTTCTTCGAGTAATCTGCGAATGATGTCGTCGGAACTGACTCCCTCTGCTTCTGCTGCGAAGTTGGTCACGATCCTGTGACGAAGAACTGGCAAGGCGACCCTGCGGATGTCATCGCCGGTCACATGGGGACGACCATTGAGGACCGCATTCGCCTTCGCTCCCAGAACCAGGTATTGGCCTGCGCGAGGTCCCGCTCCCCACTCGACATGACGGCGGACGAAATCGGGAGCTTCTTCCGTTCGAACACGGGTCGCCCGAGTCAATCGTAAGGCGTAGCGAATCAGGTCATCCGCAATCGGGACGCCGCGAACCAACGCCTGCAGCTCGAGGATTCGTTTTCCGTCCAGCACCGACTCCACCTCGGCATCTATTCCTCCTGTGGTGCGCTGCATGATTTCCAGTTCCTCTTCCACGTTGGGATAATCGACGCTGATGTTGAACATGAATCGGTCCAGTTGCGCTTCGGGAAGTGGGTAGGTGCCTTCCTGTTCGATGGGATTCTGGGTCGCAAGTACGAAAAAGGGTGGAGCGAGTGGATGGCGGTTACCGCCCACCGTGACTTGCTTCTCTTGCATCGCCTCGAGAAGTGCGGCCTGAGTCTTGGGTGGTGTCCGGTTGATTTCGTCTGCCAGTACCACGTTGGCAAAAATAGGTCCTGGCACGAATCGGAACACCCGGTCTCCCGTTTCCGAATCGGACTGGATCACCTCGGTACCAGTGATATCACTCGGCATCAGATCCGGAGTGAACTGGATCCTGTTGAAGGTGAGAGTGAGTGCCCGAGCCAGTGTGCTGATGAGAAGTGTCTTTGCCAGACCGGGAACCCCGACCAGCAAGCAGTGACCGCCAGATAGTAATGACAGCAGCAACTGATCGATGACCTCTTCCTGGCCGACGATGATCTTTCCCAGTTGTCGACGCAATTCATCCACGGCCTGCTGAATCTGAGCGATGGTGTCTTCACCCACATCCGCGGCTTCATCCGGGGACGGTTGGTCGCTGGGATCGGCCATCTCGCCAGAATCTTCTCCCGGCTCGATGCCCTCATCTGGGCGTTCATCTGCACTGGTCATGTAATTTCCTCGTTCCTGGGTCTGGCCAGACGGCGGCTCTCCTCGCCGGGGCAATACCTGCAAGATGGTTCCGGGGGGCAATTAATGACACCCCAGGTCGATGGGTCCTCTGGTCTGTGGAAGATAAAGGGTACCGATTCCCGAGGAAACCTACCGTGATGACAGAATTGGCTGCCACCGACTCCCATCGACTCTCCTGCCCGGGTCTCGTTGACTTGGATCCTGCCACCCCTAAACTCTGTCCACTGCCCCTTCCAACGAAATGTCGCCACGGGGTGGTTCCGTCGGATTGTCCGACCGGGAACCTCCCGATCGGCCTGTTTCTCTGCCGGAAGAGCGACCTCGAAGGAGCCCCTGCCGAATGCAGGGGAAGACGAGGGGGTCTCATGACCGATGGAATGAACGCTCGGGAACTGTTCCAGTCCCACAGCAGCCTCACCTACGACGACATCATCATCTTGCCCGGGTACATCGATTTCGGCGCTCAGGATGTGCAACTTCAGACCAAGATCACTCGTGAAATCGAGCTCGCGGCCCCTCTCTGCTCTTCACCGATGGACACCGTCACGGAGACCGAAATGGCCGTGAACCTGGCCCTACTCGGGGGCATCGGTTTCATTCACTACAACAACACCATCGAGCAACAGTCTTCCATGGTCCGACGAGTGAAGAGATACGAGAACGGATTCATCACCGAGCCGGTCGTTCTCAGCCCCGCCAACAGCATCCAGGATGTTGACGAGATTCGCTCAAAAAATGGATTCTCAGGAATACCCATCACCGAAGATGGAACACTGAATTCCAAGTTGGTGGGAATCGTCACCAACCGGGATGTCGATTTCGAGAAGGATCGGTCGACCTTGCTGCGCGACGTGATGACCACCCAGCTGATCACTGCCCCCAAGGGAGTGACTCTCAGGGATGCCAACCAGGTGTTG
>CAVOEM010000307.1:0-2707 GCA_963694575.1 Planctomycetes bacterium UBA1146
TGGATGATGCCTTTGAACTGGTCGCGGGTTGCTTCGGAAGAGATCCCAACAACACGAAAGTCACCGGTAAAGAACTGGGGCTCGACCCCGATCGCTGCTACCCCACCTGGGAACGGATGATCGAGGCGGAATCAAAACTGCCTCCCGAACAACGCATCGAGGCGGTCAGCATCGTCACCCCCAATCATGTCCACCACGCCCCGGCAAAGGCTGCGATGGAGGCGGGGTTTCATGTCATCTGCGACAAGCCTCTCTGCATCTCGCAGGAGGAAGCGGACGATCTGGCAGTCACCGTCGAGAAAACCGGAATGGTTTTCGCCCTGACACACAACTACTGTGCCTCGCCGATGGTGCGTGAAGCGCGGGAGAGGATCGCCCGAGGAGACCTGGGAACGATTCGCAAGGTCTACGTCGAGTACCTCCAGGGATGGCTCTCCGAGAAGCTCGAGGACTCCGGTCAGAAGCAAGCGGACTGGCGAACCGATCCTGCCCGCTCCGGACCGGTCGGTGCCCTCGGTGACATCGGTACTCATGCACACCAACTGCTCGAGTTCGTTTCTGGAGATCGAGTGACATCCATCTATGCGATTCTTCAGACCTTCGTGGAGGGTCGAGCCCTCGACGACGACGACATGATCCTGCTGAAGATGGCCAGTGGAGCCACCGGGACCCTCTGTTCCAGCCAGGTATGCTTCGGCCGGGAAAACGGCCTGAAGTTGCGCATCTTCGGTACCGAGGGAGCCATCGAGTGGGACCAGGAACACCCCAATGATCTGAAGGTGATCGGTAGCGATGGAGCGGCCACGACGATTCGCACGGCGACCGGAACTGCCGGGGCAGCGTCCGCCACTCTGACCCGGACACCCGCCGGACATCCGGAGGGTTACCTCGAAGCATTCGCCAACATCTACAGTGCTTTCGCCCGAGCTGTTCGCCAGCAAGAGCAGCCGGTGGCCGACCCGTTCCCGACCGTCGATGACGGAGTTCGTGGAATCCGTTTTGTCGGTGCGGCACTCCTCTCCAGTGCCGAAAATCGCTGGGTCGACATCCCCGAATAGGAGCCAACCAGATGACCGACTCGTACGCACCCAAGCCTGAAGATCGATTCACCTTTGGCCTGTGGACCGTGGGGAATCCAGGAAGTGATCCGTTCGGTCCGGCGGTTCGCCCGACTCAGGACCCCTGTGACCTGGTCCGGATGCTCGGTGAGATCGGAGCCTGGGGAGTCAACTTACATGACAACGATCTGGTACCCTTCGACGCCAGTCCCTCCGAGCGTGACGCCATCGTCGGCAAATTCAAGGCTGCCTGCGAAGAGAGCAACGTCGTGGTTCCGATGGCCACCACCAACCTGTTCAGCCATCCGATCTTCAAGGATGGCGCCTTCACCGCCAATGATCCAAAGGTCCGAGCTTTTGCCCTTCGTAAAACGATGGACGCCATCGATCTAGGTGTCGAACTGGGAGCCAAGAACTTCGTCTTCTGGGGTGGCCGCGAAGGAACCGAATCGGATGCCTGTCGAGACCCGAGAACAGCCATCCGGAGAGTTCGAGATGGCATCAACTTTCTCTGTGAATACGTCAAGGATCAGGGGTACGACCTTCGCTTCGCCCTGGAGGCAAAACCGAACGAACCGCGCGGCGACATCTACTTCCCCACCACCGGCCACATGCTGCACTTCATCGAGACTCTCGAGCATTCCGAGATGGTCGGCGTAAATCCTGAAGTCGCCCACGAAACGATGGCCGGGCTCTCCTTCGTCCACGCCGTCGGCCAGGCGATGGAGGCGAACAAACTGTTCCACATCGATCTCAACAGCCAGAAGATCGGTCGCTACGACCAGGACTTCCGCTTCGGATCGGAAGACCCCAAGCAGGCTCTACTCCTCATCCGATTGCTGGAGGGCACCGCAGCAGGTGAACGCTGGGAAGGGTCGAGGCACTTCGATGCCCACGCCTACCGCACCGAGGATCTCGATGGAGTGTGGGAGTTCGCCAGGGGTTGTATGAGAACCTACAACATCTTGAAGGAACGAGCTCACGCCTTCGACAGCGATCCGGAGGTCAAGGAATTGATCGCAGACATCGTCGATCCTGAAATCGATCCACTTCTGGCCGGTTATTCGTCCGAAAAGGCTCAAACTCTGAGGCAACTACCCATCGACCCCGAAGTCATCGGCTCCACTGGCCTCGGCTGGGAACGCCTTGATCAATTGTTAATGGAACATCTTCTGGGATCGAGATAGTTGGATTTGGCGGATCACGTGCCGTCCGATCTGAACGATCCTGACGTGGATATCCCTGGCTACGAGGTTTTCTCCCTCATCGGCGAAGGTGGTTTTGGCGAAGATGGCTTTGGCGAAGATGGCTTTGGCGAAGTCTATCATTGCCGAGAAGTGGAGGGGTTGAAGCGCGATGTCTCCATCAAGTTGATCCGACTGGGTATGGGGACGAGAGAAATCCTCGCTCGCTTTGATGCCGAGATGCATGCACTGGCAAGAATCGATCACGCAAATGTAGCGCGGGTGATCGGTTCCGGATCCCCCGAAGAAACTGAATAGCAATTGCAATATGCCTATCGGTGGACGAAAGAATCCAGCGAACCTTCTCACCCCGTGTCGATCTCGTGCCAACGAGCCCTGATCGAGCTTTACTCGAACGGGCACGTATTTTTCCCCGCCACTAGATATGACGAGAAACGGGATACC
>CAVOEM010000308.1:0-2693 GCA_963694575.1 Planctomycetes bacterium UBA1146
GCTTGAAGTCAACAATCGGCCTTCAAGCGAGTCACCTCCGTCACTATTGTCATATTGATAATCGCAAGTCTTGTTTCCGGGTACGCTTTCGCCAGTCACTGGCCACTGGAATGAGTTCCTTTACGGGGCGTATTGATCCAACTCATCGACCGGGATAACCTCGTCGCTAGCGGCCAGTTTTCATGTGGAAGAAGGGTTCGATGATCCATGCGGCGCAATGGAATGGTGATCCAGACGGGCTTCTGATACTGGAGCTCAAAGATGAAAGTATCGAAATCGATCGTCCCGGAGATCTGGTCTCTCGATTGATGAATGAGGAGTGTGAATCGCAGCTCCAGGCTGCGGTGTTGATGTACGGCTACTGCCTCGCGACTCAAGGAATGAAGCTTCCCCATCTGGTCCGATCGGTTCTTCGAAAAACCAGTCCCTTTATCCGAAGCGTTTCGATGGACTCGATGCCCCTCTATCGAGCCGTGGAGCACTTCGACAAGTTTATTGGAGACTGCCCCGAAGAAGGTTCCGATTTGCGAGGTCTGATCCTTGAAGAAGTGAACCGCTACCACCAGGAGAGCATTTCCGGGAGTTCCGCTTGAGTTTAGAAGCGTTGCTTGCCCCGATGGCCGCCACTTCTCTTACAGAACACCCCTCGACACGGCCCTCTTTCCAGGTTGCGATGTGGTCATGACACAGGAAAAAGAACCCACCAATAATCCAACCGATCATGACCCCGTGAAGGTTCCGTCTGCTGCGCCAAGCGCCCGACCAGAGAATCGATCCGGGGGCCTTTCCACGCGCCGTGCCGCCACTCTATTCCTCGCCCTCTTCTCGGTGATCTTACTGACCGATCTCTGGTCAAAAACGGCCGCCTTTGAATATCTCGGAAGCGTAGTTCATTACAATTCAGATGGCCTTCCCTATCTGCTTCAGACTGCGATCCGTGAGGTCTTCCCGGGATTTGGACTGGAAGCATCGCTGAATCTTGGAGCCTTTAACGGCTGGTTTTCAGGAATGACCACCCTGCTGATCAGCATCTCTGCTCTCTCTGTGCCGCTCTGTTTCGGTGTGGCTCTTCGTATGAAACCTCGTGCTCCTTGGATGGTAGCCTCGCTCGCCTTGATCGGTTCCGGGGCTGCAGGAAACCTCTACGATCGATCCGTCATCGGTGGGGTCAGGGATTTCATCCGTTGGTCGATTCACCTCGGGGAAACGGAATACGTCTGGCCCAATTTCAACATTGCCGACAGCGCCATCGTTTGCGGAGTCGCCATCATCTTGATTCGAGAACTGATCCTGATGAAAAGCGCCGGAAATACCAGTTCCAGATGAACCACAGTAATGGAACGACGATGACCAACCATCTCGTTCCGGCTGGCATCTCCCATGACTTTTCAGCCCACCAGCCATCGAGAACTCGATACTGAAACAGTACTGTCGTGCAGAGCAGAATCGATGCACCCGAGCGCTCCATCACTGCCGGCGCCAGCAACCACAGCAAATACCAAGGGTGCAGAGTGGGAGTCAAGACGACGAAGGCGAGGCTCACTACGAGAAACCCACGCCACGGTTCCATATTTCTGCAATACCAGGAGACTGCCAACCAAGCCGCCAGGAACGCCAACCGCAGATATTGAGAGGCGCGATCATGGCGGTTTTCTGGATCGATACCGATCAAAAATCCGACGGGCCTGAAAAGGATGTCTCCAGAATACCAGCCGGCGGAGAACTCCCGGAGCCCTTCGGTCATCTGTGAAAGATTACTCTCCAGATAGGGGAGTACACTCAGGATTCCGACCAGCAGCAACAACCAGCCTCGTCGACCACCGGCCTTCATCAAGAACAACGGGATCCACCCCAGTGGCAAGATCTTGGTGGCGATGGCGGCCCCTAACATCACCAGCGCGCGCGATCCTCTTCGTGCATCGAGCCAATAAAACGCAATGACGGTCAGCAGCACTGCCAGCACCTCGACATGCGCGCCCACGGCGCACTCGAGAATCGGCAGTGGGTGCCACCACCACAGCACCGCTTCGCGAGGATCACGACCACGGCGACGAAGTGCCAGGGCCAGGACTGCGCCAACGGAGAGGTCTAGCAGCGTAGTGAAAATTCTCCACCCTGTTTCCCCGAGAGCCGCGAAACGAAAGCTCAGTTGGCTCATCGGTGGGTAAATCGTGCGAATCGATGGATGGTTTACACTCGACCTGACTTCGATCCAGTATGGATCGGAAGCTACCGGATCGAGCAGCGGATCGGCGGGTGGGGCGAGATAGGGATTAATCCCCGATCTTTGCACCTCTCCATCCCAGAGATAGCGCCACAAGTCATCACTGAGGAATGGATCCACCGACAGCAACAAGACTCGAACTACCAGTGCCGACACCACGATTCCACCCATGGTGATACGAGGAGAGCTCAATCGAGGAGCTAACCGGTACACGACCACAGCCGGAAGTAACAGCACCAACGCCCCCAAGATCGAAGGAAGCACCGATACGGAGCCATCCAGTCCTGGCGCAATTGAAACCCAGATCATCCAGCCACACAGAAACAATATGGCGGTCAGCCAGAACGAGATGGCGACAGAAAAGCGACTCACTCTCGACCCGGATCGATGATCAAGGTTCCCGCCGTGTCTCGATGAAGCGAAGCACCTTCCGGCAACCATAGTGTTGTGGTGCTAGAGATGACCAGCG
>CAVOEM010000309.1:0-2649 GCA_963694575.1 Planctomycetes bacterium UBA1146
TTCGATTCGACAGGGACAGATTCTTCTCCAGCGAGGAGAGTTTGACAGTGCCGAGCAGTGGTTTCGCTCTGCGGTCTCCATCGATGATCGTTTGATCCAGGGGCATCTGGGCCTGGCTCGCTGTGCTCTGATCGCTCCGGATCTGGTTGCTGCGGCAGTTCACCTCGATCGTTGTGAGCAACTGCAGCCAGAGGCGGGTGAGGTCGCCAGTGCACGCGCCCATTGGTGGAGGCTGAAAGGAGATGTCCAGCAAGCGCAACAGCAACTTGAAGCCGCCAGCACCCGCGCTCCTCGAGAACCTCTTCCCGATACGCTGCGCCAGCGAGCGGTGATGGAGCAGGGAGTGGGTCCGCAATGGATGCGAGAACGAAGCCGACGACTGATGGCGGCGGGGGATTCGCAGGGGGCCATCGATCTGTGGCAGCAGGCGATTCTCGATGATCCACAGGATGCGGCGACACGAATGGAACTGGGACGAGTGGCCCAACAGCTGAAGAAGCCACTTCTGGCCCTGCAAGAATATGCCGCGGCGGCACGGCTCGATCCTGAGCTGGTCGAGGCCCATATCGCTCTGGGCGTGTTGCGGATGCGCCGCGGTGATTCTACTGGTGCGGAGAAAGCGCTTCGCCAGGGATTGGTCCTCGATTCGACATCGCACGAGATCTTGACCAACCTTGGGGCATTGATGATGACCACCAGAAGGGGCGTCGAGGGGGTTCAGTTCCTGCAGCGGGCTTGCGAAGTCGCACCGGATGACGCGGATGTGCGATTCAACCTGGCGATGGCACATCGAGCGTTGAAGGAGTGGTCTGCGGTGTGTACCGAACTGGAGTCGATGATGAAGATCGATGCCGATCGACCGCGGGCTCGCTTCGAGTATGGCGTGGCGTTGGCAGAGCTGGGTCGATTCACCGAAGCGGCGGCGCAGTTTTCATGGCTTACAGAGCAGCAGCCAGAGCGAGTGACTGGTTGGACCAATCTGACTCGTGCACTGGTTCGAGCGGAACTCCATGGTGAAGCCATCGCATCACTACGGACCGCCCATCAAAAGATACCCGGCAGCTGGCGAATCTCCTCGGAACTGGCCTGGCTTCTGTGCACCTGTCCAGATTCGAGATGGAGAGATGGCATCGAAGCGAGAAAGATCGCTGAAGTGTTGTGCCAGAAGCAGGGTCCGACCTACCCCAGGTCGCTCGATGTCTGGGCAGCCAGTCTCGCCGAGTGCGGAGAATTCGACAGCGCCATCGACAAGGTCAACGAGGCGTTGCAATACCTGGGAGATCACCCGGAACTGCCGCAGGATCCGCAACTGGAGATCAGGCTCGCAGGCTACCGGCAGCAACAGCCGCATCGTTACTGAACTTCTCATCTACGATTCTCACCTACGATTATTCAGGTCTCACATCGCAACGGCAAGATCTCTGCCATGGGCCACCGCTGGACCGATATCGCCACGATCATCAGATCATTCGTCCGATCCTCTGCCATTCCCGGATTCCATCCCTGGAGTCGGAGTGAGGCTCCACTAAGTCCGCCGTGGAAGCAAGGAGCAGTCATGACCAGTACATACCCCACCGAGGCGACAAGAGCCTCTACGACCGTTGAAAGATTCAGTGCATTTGCCTGGGTAGTTCTATTGAGCGGTTTCTTCCTCGGCACCATGGTCGAAGCTGCCGAGAGCAGCGGCAAGGTGGTCAAGCGTCCCACCGGGAGCGCAGTGACCGGAACATCTGGTGCCGGAAAAGAAGTCACAGAATCATCGAGCGTGTTTCTCGGTCCGATGCAGAAATCCTCGGTGATCAAGATCACCGACATGGTGAGCGGGCGATCTCAACAGACCCATACCGACTCTGACGGCCAGTACGCCATCGAGAAAACGATGGAAGGCACCGTCATTCACGTCTTTGCCCGCGGTAAAGTCTTCGACCTCCGACGTGGCCGGATGGGGGATGAAGAGTTGCTGCTCTCTGCCGTTTCGATGAGTCGAGCGGGCGATGCGCCGCCGCAGGTCAATCTGCTCTCGACACTGGTGTCGGTGCGAGCCAATGTTCTGGCTGGAATGGCGTCGAGGGGTCCCTACGCGCGGATCGTCATGCCTTCTGTCATCGAACAAGCAGAAAGACAGGTGATCGATGCTCTGGCGGTCGCAATGGTTCGGATGCGCAGAGTGGATGGACGTCTCGCAACCGTGAAAGACGTTCGCGACGACGGGTCGATGGGCCAGGCGCAGGTGATGCATGTCAGCTTGGTGATGAGCGAAGCGGCCGCTGCCCGCGGAAGCAACGGCATGGCATCGTTGCTCAACGACATGACCAGAGAAATCGCAATACTCGGTAAACTGCGGTCATCGACGGTGTTGGAACTGCGTGCCGCCGAGAATCAGATGAATGCCATCAGTATGCTGCGCACCTTGCAAGAGGAATACGGTTTCGGACAGGCGTGTGCGGTGCATTACCGCTGAGCAGCAGTTTCTGAACAACTGTTGAATCCAAAGATGACCTGAATCGAGGATCTCCCCGGTCTCCATCGCGAGACTGGGGAGACTTCACTTTCGATTCAGCAATCGTCAGCGACAGTGCCACCACGACAGTGCCATCGACAGTGCCATTGACGGTGCCACCGCGACGGTGCCACCGCGACGGTGCCACC
>CAVOEM010000310.1:0-2642 GCA_963694575.1 Planctomycetes bacterium UBA1146
ACTCCTGGCATTCGGTGCCATTGCTGGTTCATTCGAGGCGAGTGTTGCCGGTGGAGGGGGTCCCCTTCACCGAGCGCGGCTGCATCTACGGCGACATCGGCACCATCCGTGGTCAGGAATTGATGCCGCTGCTACTCGCTCACGCCGATCGCCTCGACAAGTTCGGGGCGTGACCGACGCGGGTACCTCGCTTACTGGCTTCGCATCTCGCTGATCACGCGCAACTGGGCGAACTGGCGGTGGCCGTCGCGGCCGGAGTGGTAGCCGTAGCCCGATTGCTTGGCGCCGACCCAGGGGGTTCCCGAGGCACCGCCGCAGCCCTTGTTGATGCCGACCATGCCGGCGGTCAGGTGACGGGCGATCTGGTGGCCACGTTCAGAACTGCCGAAGACCGATGCACCGAGCCCGTAGGGGGTGTTGTTGGCGCGATCGATCGCCTCGGCATCATCGGAGACCTTCATCACGCAGGCGATGGGGCCGAAGGTTTCTTCGCGGATCACATCCATCGTTTCCTGGCAATCGCTCAGCACCGTCAGCGGGTGGAAGTTGCCGCCGAGGTCATCACTCTGATAGGCGATCTGCGCACCATCCGCGACCGCAGCGGCCAGCTGTTTTTCGACGTGGGCTTTCTGGCCACCGTCGATCATCGGCCCGACCTCGGTGCCATCGTCACAGCCATCGCCGACTTGCATCTGGCTCGCGGCCTCGCACAGCAGCTTCTGGAACTGCTCGAGGACCGGCTCCTGGACATAGATGCGTTCGGTGCTGACACACACCTGGCCGGCGTTGCGGAAGGAGTTCGCCGCGGCGAACTTTGCTGCAGCGTCGAGATCGGCATCGTCGAGGACGATCAGTGGATCCTTTCCCCCCAGTTCCAGGATGACACGCTTGAGACTGCCGCTGGCACTTTTCAGGATGTGTGCCCCGGTCGCGCGGGAGCCGGTGAAGGCGATGAGGTCGACATCGGCAGCCACCAGTGCCTGACCCTGCTCGGCGTCGCCGTGGATCACCTGCAAGACTCCCTCGGGAAGTTGCTGCATCAGCAGTTCGGAGTAGGCCTGCGCCACCAGTGGGGTCTTCTCTGAAGGCTTGAGGACCACCGTGTTGCCCGCCATCAGGGCCGGGATGACGGTCCAGTGCGGCATCGACAGGGGAAAGTTCCACGGTGTGATGCCGGCACAGACGCCGAGGGGGTCGAACACCAGCGTCGAGGCGATATTCTCATCGTCCATCGGTTCCGGGGTCAACGCCTCGATCAATTCGTCGAGGGTGTCGTCGAGAGATGCTCCACAGTGCTTGGCTTCTCCGATGCCCTGCGCCAGCGGCTTGCCCATCTCGCGGGTCAGCAATGTTCCCAGTTCCTCGGAGGCCTCGACCAGCGCTTTTCCGAAGGGGCGCATCCGATCGGCACGCTGTTCCAGCGAGAGTTGAGCCCAGGCGGGTTGTGCCGCCCGCGCAGTGGCGACCACATCGGGAATCTGTCCGACGGCCGTGATGGGGAGTCGTCCCACCTCTTCTTCAGTGGCCGGGTTGAGCGAGATGAGGATGCCATTTTCGATGCGGTTCATCGGGAATCTCCTGAAGAAGTGGTGGCTGGTAAAGGATTGGATTTCTCATTTGCCGGGCGAATTGCTGCGGCGCTGGCCGCCGCAGGGGGAGTGTCGTCGTGGCCAGCGGCCCACCAGATGGCGCCGTAGAGGTGCTTCAGGAATAGTTCCTCGGAGAAGGACTGCTGGGTGTGCCCGCCGACGGTGTAGAGGGCACGCCCCTGATCGACCTCGTGACACCAGATCGCCGGGTGCTTGCCCTTCATCGTGGACCCCTCATAGCTGTCGGTGTCGAGGTAGGCGAGCACCTTCACATGCTCGGGGAACTTCTTGAAGTTGTACCACTCATCGGTGCGTTGCCACTTTTCGGGCAGGTGGGCGGTGGCTGGATGCTTGCGGTTTTTGACCTCGACGATCGCCGGTTGGACTCGCGGGTGACCGGAAAAGTAGGCTCCGACCAGGTGACCGTAGAAGGACCACTGGTATTCGGTATCGGAGGCGGCATGAATGCCGAGGTAGCCGCCGCCACCGCGGATCCACTGCTCGAACACCTTTTCCTGCGGCTCCGCCAGCACATCCTGAGTGGTGTTGAGGAACACCACCACCTGGTGCTTCTTCAACTTCGCCTCGGTGAAGAGAGCGGGATCTTCCGTCAACTCGACCTGAAATCCGTACTTCTTTCCGATGGATTCAATCGCCTTCCGGCCCGACTGGATGCTGCCGTGGCGAAAACCGGAGGTCTTGCTGAAGACCAGGATCGACTGGAGGGTCGCCTCGGTGGTCGCCTCGGTGAGCGCTGGAGTGGGGGTTGGAGTGGGCAGTACGAAACCGCCGGTCGATCCGGCCCACAGGATGATGGAGATCATCACTTCGATCATCGGAACTCCTTTCCGCGGGGACATTTCCGCAGAGATGCGGATCGTACGGTGTTCAGGGGCCAGGCGCTATCGGGGCCATCGGTAGCGCAGCCCTGGTGGAGGATCCTGGTGGTGGCCGGTGTTCACTGTTTGGTGGACTGGTGTTTCCCTGTGCGGGGACTGGTGTTTCCCTGTGCGGGGACTGGTGTTTCCCTGTGCGGGGACTGGGTTTCCCTGT
>CAVOEM010000311.1:0-2632 GCA_963694575.1 Planctomycetes bacterium UBA1146
AGGCCCTGAACCAGCAATTCCTTTCGGGGCTTGTGGAGTCGATCCGACTGGGGATGCTCTCGATTGTGATACCTATTCATGTCCCTAATGCGCATACCTTTGATTCTCATTTGGATATGGGTGATCTCGGGAGGGGTGTTGGCTCAACCCGATCTTGAGGTTTGCTCCTCTCCCGCTTTGGATTTCGGAGGAGAGAATGGAACTCCTGTATCCATCTCCGATTCCTTGGTGATCAATGAAGATCTCCTGATCGAAGATCTTCATGTCAGTGTCGATATTTCTCACGGATTCGTTGCAGACTTGCTCGTCGATGTGGTTTCTCCAAGTGGAACTGCTCTCAGGCTTCATGATGGCTTGGGAGGAGATTTGGATGATCTTCGTGTCATATTCAGTGACGAGGGAGTCGAGAATGGTGTACCGCGCTCGTGCACCTCATCTGTGCTGCATCACGCTTCTATCGGAACAGGATGTCGTCGAGCCCCAGGCGGATATCGACATTGGTGGATCCCACCGTATTCAGTTGCCACTCCAACTGTATCAACTGACTGGTATCGAGGAGCGGCTGATCCTCCAGAAACTTCTCCAGCGGGATCGCCACCTGGAGGAACCTCTGGTACTTGAGGGGCACCTGTAATCCAACCGGGGAAGGCTCGGGGTGGAGCGGCGTCTGCGGCAGGAACTGTCCCAGGTCGACGCTGGCAGTGGTTCCTAGACTATCGGAGAGGAACAGGGTGCCGTCAAACTGCCAGCCAGAGTTATCCAGTGCTCCGTGGACGTCATGGTTCTTGATCCTGAACTGGAGTTCCTTGCGAGGGCCCACATCGAGTGGAGATCCGATCGTTCCCAATGGCATCGACAGGATGGAAGTGGTCGCCAGCGGCAGGATCATCACCAGATTGGTGATCTGGGGCAGTGGTTGGGGGAGCGGAAATGGCCAGTCATAGCAGGCTCCCTGGGTAAAGAGGTCGGTATTGCTCGACGAGATCAGGTATCCCAGGTTGTTGCGAGGAAACTGATCGAAGTCATCGATGATCAGGGTTCCCGACAGGTCACGACGATGGGCGACGCAGAAGTAGGGCGAAGTCTGGGACTCACTACCGTAGAGCAAGCCCTCCACCGAGAGGTCATCCAACGCGTGGCGTTTGAGAAAGGTCCACATCCACTGTTGAGTCAGCTGGTGCTGCAGGGATCGGTCGATGTAGGAGCAGGCATCGACCATCGGTGCGACCGGCTGCCACACGCAATTGTTGCAGCCGATGCTCTGTGCATCACTGGAGAAACCGTGGCATCCACCATAGATACAGATCGAGGTGGAAGGCCCAGTCATTCGCTCCAGTAGTCGTTCGGCATAGGGGTAGATCACATCGGTATCCTGCTCCGCTGTAATCGAGAGTAACGGAATGTCGGGCAGGGTTTGCCAGCGATCGGTGTTTCCAATCCAGGAATCCTGCTTGGCATCGGTCGGCTGGAGCAGGATCAGGCCCCTCACGTCGGGGTCGATCTCGGCCGCTGCAACCGCCGCACCTCCACCGCGAGAATGTCCCGAGTAGAAGACCCGGTTCGAATCGATCAGACCCTCGAGCATGCTTCCCGCTTGTTGAGAAAGGTCCTCCATCACGCCACGCGTGTGAACCATCACCTGGGCGGCCTCATCGTGGCCCCCCCAGCAATACCAGTTGGTGTAGCTATCGAAGGAGAAGGAATCACTGATCGAGACGCAGATGATTCCGTGGGAGGTAATGAAATCGAGCAGGCCATTGTAGCCATTCCAGTCGAACCCTGTGCCGTGATGAAACACCAGCAACGGTGCCGGTTCGGTCAGTCCCTCGGGCACGAAGATCTGCAGCGCCTTGAAGTCCAGCTGGGAAGAGAAGGGCGGAGCGGTGGCTGCACAGCCCCACAGTGGGTAAGGGGTCGGCCAGATCAATGAATGGGTGTAGTCGGTCAACCCATTGATGATCTGCACCGGATACGGGCCGGCAGTGTTCAACGTTTGACCGGGGATCACCGCAGTTTCGAGGGCATCGAAAGCGGCCCAGCGACAATTGAGCAAGGTCACGCCTCCCTCGGAGTCGAGTCCCCAAAATTGCAACTGGTGCATTCCGGGTGTGAACTCGGTAGCGGAGAGTCGCCCATTCTGGTGATTCAATGTCATCCCTAGCGGGAATTGTTGCCCCGGCATCAGGCCATAGGAGATGAAGGGAACTTCCGATCGATGGACGCCAGTGAGATTACCGGTTTGCCAGGCGATACCAGGCTCAAAACTACTCGGCAACTGATCTTGATAGGGGAGAGGCTGGCGGGCCGTGGCCAGGGTCACCTGACGCTGGGCGACGATCGGTCCGATCACGCAGGGAGGGTTTTCACAGGAAAGTGTGTTGGCCAGCGGGTCGGTCCCGCAATCGGGAAAGGGAACGGCCAGTTGGGTCGGATCTCCGAGAAAGATGAGCCCCAGTGAAACGATGACATCATCGAGTTGCAGAGCCGCGTCATCGTTGAGATCGGCCGCTTCTGCACAGGCGAGTCCCTGCGAGGGACCGAACAGGACCTCCAGCAACAGCACTGGATCGCTCAGATCGATGGAAAGGTCTCCATTGACATCGCCACGGATGAATCCACTCAGATCCTGTGC
>CAVOEM010000312.1:0-2611 GCA_963694575.1 Planctomycetes bacterium UBA1146
GACATCATCCGTAAGGTAGATTCTCCAAACTTGAAATTGCTGTTTGATGTTTATCACATTCAGATCATGAATGGCGATGTCATCCGGAGGTTGCGACAGTACAAGGATATCCTCGGCCATGTTCATGTTGCCGGAAATCCAGGACGCAACGAAATCGGTGCGGGTCAGGAGATCTACTACAAGGCGGTGATGGAAGCACTGGTCGATATGGGCTACGAGGGATACGTCGGGCAAGAGTTCCTGCCCACCGGAGATCCACTGGTGAGCCTCACCCAGGCAGTCAAGATCTGTAACGTCTGATCGGTGGATCAGTGACGGATCTCAGACCATTGACCACTTTTCGCTGATTCCAACACAGCATCGCAGACCCTCTGAGTTTGCAGTGCACAGCGGAAATCAGGCTGGGCGGCCTGGTCCTTCTCGACGCCAACCAGGAAGTCCGCCAGTGCGTGGATGAAGGTGTGCTCGTATCCGATGGTGCAACCCGGTACCCACCAACGATCCATGTAGGGATGCTCGAAGTTTGTCGTGTGAATCCTGCGCCATCCGGTCAGGTGATCCTCGACCTTCTGTCCGTCTGCTTTACGAGTGTGCTCGTAAAAGTCCAGATATTGCGGATCTTCCAGGTCGAAGTGACACGATCCGTCATGACCATTCAATTCGAAGGTGTTGAAGTTCTTTCGGCCACGGGCATAGCGAGTCGATTCAAAGGTTCCCATCGATCCGTTCTGGAAACGCGCCAGGAACATGCAGGCGTCATCGATGCCAACAGGCTGAACTTGACCTGTTTCCTGGTGCATCCTCTCTCGCACAAAAGTTTCGGTGTCTGCAACCACCCGGGTAATGGGGCCATTGAGCCACATCGCAGTATCGATGGAATGAGCCAGCAAATCTCCCGTCACTCCGGATCCTGCTGAATCTGCATCGAGTCTCCACAGGGTTGCTCCTCCCTGTGGTACATCTTCGGCGATCGTCCAGTCTTGTAGGTAGGTTCCGCGGTAGTGGAACGGCTTTCCTATGCGACCTTCATCGACCAGTTGTTTTGCGAGTGCGATGGCTGGAACCCGACGGTAGTTGAACCAGACCATGTTCGGGACACCCGCTTTTTCCACCGCTTCCGTCATCTCGACCGCTTCGGCGACATTCATCGAGAGCGGTTTTTCACACAGTACCCACTTACCCGCTTCTGCCGCGGCCACGGCAATATCTCGATGGAGATGGTTGGGCACGCAGATGTCTACGGCATCGATGTCGTCTCGTTCGATGAGCGCTCGCCAGTCGGACTCGACAGAGGCGTAGCCCCAGTTGTTGGCAAATTGCTGTGCGACCTCCTGATCCCTCGCACACAGCGCCTGGAGAACTGGTCTGGTCTGCAGGTCAAAGAACCGATTGACCTTCTGGTAGGCGTTGGAATGCGCCTTTCCCATGAATCCGTATCCGATCATGCCGATCCTGAGATCCTTCATCGAATCTCCTCTTTCACTCCGTAACGGGCGTTCAGTTCATCGATGGATGCCTTGCAACTGGCGGTGGCCTGCCACGCATCGGGCCAGAAGCACAGATCGATGGTCCACCAGTCATGCGGTAGCGTTTCCTTGGCGAGAGCTGGGACGATGGAATCGAAGTCGAGAACCCCTAGGCCGAAGGGAGGATGGCTCGACGTCTCATCCGTTCCATCTTCTGCCTTGTGACAGTTGTTGTCGGAATCGATGAGATGGATGTGATTGATTCTTCCGCTGAGCATCTGGATCAGTTCAAGTTGCCCGCCAGCAAGCACTTCTTTCGCGCCAGGATGTCGAGCACCCACAACCGCGACCATCTGGCCATGGCAGGTGTCGTACATCACACCGAAATTGTCGTCGGGGATCGCTTCGAGGATCTGGACCACATCGGAGGGCTTGTTGAAGGCGAATCCGGGTTCGAATTCCCAGGTCATTTGCAATCCATGATCGGCGGCGATGGAGCAGCATGTCTTCCAGGTGTCGACGACTCTAGCCAGCGCAGTTTCACGATCCACCGTCTCGAAGATGGTCGGAGGCTGGACCGTGTCGACACGGATCGTCTGGATCCCCATGTCGGTGCAAAAATCGCAGTTCTTGGTGAACTCGGAGATGTATCCAGAAGGATCATCCGTATCGATGAGATGTTCTCCCCAGAGATTTGCGGCGAGGCCACTGAACTCCAGTCCCATCTGCCGAACCCGGGCAGCCACCTCCTGGCGTGCGGTGGATTCCAGGATGTCATCTGGATTGGGATGGGGTGGAAAGCCTCCCAGTTCGACGCCGTCGAAACCGAGTTCCTTGAGTTTCTCGCAAACCGTGAAGAAATCGACAGGTTCCTTCTCGTAGGGTCCGATGGTGTAGGCCCAGGAACCGATGGATATCCGCTTCATCTCGCACCTCCTGATAGATTGCTTGCGCTGATTCTCGTCATCAGTAGTCCTTCGTAAACCTCAGGGCCAGGGGGGTCAATTGCTATCTTCGCTGCAGCGATTTGGATGCGCATGATTGCGGTCTGTGTTCTTGCCGATATCTTCAACCAGGTAACCATTAAATGCACTGGAGGAGACGATGAAGGCACTTCGGAGACAGGCCCGGGAGGCGAGAGCTGT
>CAVOEM010000313.1:0-2600 GCA_963694575.1 Planctomycetes bacterium UBA1146
AGAGGATCGGCAACCACTTGATGCAAACACGAATGCAACCACTGGCGATCCACATGGTCAGCCTCGGCTGTCCCAAGAACCTGGTCGATTCCGAGGTGATCCTCGGCAGGATCGGCGCCGAGGGGTTCGTGGTGGCTCAGCAAGCGGTAGATGCCGACATCCTGATGGTCAACACCTGCGGCTTCATCGAGAGCGCCAAGCAGGAGTCGATCGAGGCGATCCTCGATCTGGTGCGCCTTAAAGAGAAGGACCCCGCCAAGCGGGTGGTGGTGGCCGGTTGCCTCGGCCAGCGTTACCCCGAGGAACTCGCCAAGGAGATCCCCGAGATCGATGCGATCGTCGGCATGTCGGAGTATCCGAGGATGCCAGAGATCCTCAACGGTTTGATGGAAGAGGTCCGGGCAGCGCGCCGGGTTCATGTCGGAAGTGCTTCGCATCCGGCCTGGTCGGAGGATTCCCGCCTCAGGCTCACGCCCAAGCATAGTGCTTACCTGAAGATCAGCGAGGGTTGCGACAATCCCTGTACCTTCTGCTCGATCCCATCCTTCCGCGGCCGCTTTCGCTCCAAGTCTCCCGAGTTCATCGTCAACGAGGCGCGCGAACTGGTCGCCAACGGCACCCGTGAGATCAATCTCATCAGCCAGGATCTCACATCTTATGGTCTTGATATCGATGGAGAGTTTCTTCTTCCTGACATCATGAAGAAGCTCGATCAGGTCGATGGAATCGACTGGATTCGCCTGCTCTACACTTATCCCTACAAGTTCTCCGATGCGATGATCGATGCGGTGGCCGAGTGTCAGCGGGTGATTCCCTACATCGACATGCCGCTACAGCATATCGATGACACGATGCTGCGGCGTATGGGTCGAAGACTGGGAGAAGAGGGCACTCGAGCACTGTTCCACAGGATGCGAGAGCGGATTCCTGGACTGGTGTTGCGAACCACCTTCATCGTGGGCTTTCCCGGAGAAACTCGTCAGCAGTTCGAGAAGTTGGTCCGATTCGTCGAGGAGAACCACATCGAGCGGGTCGGAGTCTTCCCCTGGTCGCCAGAAGAGGGCACCCCGGCGGAGAAGTTGCCGGGGAGGATCCCCGAAGAGGAGGCGCAGGCTCGCGTCGAGGAGTTGATGCTGGCCCAGCAACAGGTGGCATTTGGCTGGAATCGTCAACGGATCGGCACCGAGGTCGATGTGCTGGTCGATGAGATCTGTACCGACAGTGGCGCTGTCCTCGGTCGTTCCTACGCCGAGGCGCCCGAGATCGACTCCACCATCCGCCTCCCCAGTGGCTCGGCCTCGGCCGGTGAGATGATTCGATGTCGCATCACCGCTACAGATGATTACGATCTGGTTGCAGAACCGTTGAAGGTCGTCTGACAGGAGAGAAAGAGAGGCATGATGGGCAGCCAGGGGAAAGATTGGCGCAACCTACCCAACATGATCACGATGAGCCGCCTCGCCATCGCTTTTCTTCTGTTTGCGATGCTGACCCTCGAAATCCGTGGTTGGGGGATCATCGGCGATCGCCATCTGGCGCTCAATCTCGCTGCGCTGGCATTCATCCTCTGCGTCGCCACCGATTTCATCGACGGCTACCTGGCACGGCGCTGGAAGATGGTCACCGCCTTCGGCCGCCTCGCCGATTCCTTCGTCGACAAGATCGTGATCTGCGGAACGCTGATCTATCTGGTCCATCTGACTCCAGATCTGATCCGCCCCTGGTTTGTCGTCATCATCGTCGCCCGCGAGTTCCTCGTCAGCGGCATCCGCTCCTACATGGAGAGCCAGGGGATCGAGTTCGGGGCCCGTGCCGGTGGCAAACTCAAGATGGTGCTGCAGTCGATGCTGATTCCGGCGGTGATGTTCAAGAAGGCCAATGAAGGAAGTGACTTCTTCTATCCGTGGCTGCTGGAGAGCCTCGATGTGGTCGCCATCATCCTCTTCTGGGGAACCCTCATCACGACCCTGTGGTCGGCGGCGGACTACATCCTGGTGGCGACCCGATCCATCCAGCAGAAGCAGAACTCCGCTTGAAGATCTCCGAAGTTGTCGATCGAAGCGTCCTGACCTTTTTTGGATCGGGACTTTTCCCGGTCGCTCCGGGTACTGCAGGATCCCTTGCTGCACTGGTCGTCGGGTGGGGCGCCTGGAACATCTGCGATGCATCCTTCCAGCCGTATCTGTTCCCATTGCTGGGAATCCTCGCATCTGCAGGGTGTGTCATCTGCGGCGAACGAATCGAGGCGCTGTTCGGCAAGAAGGATCCGGGAGCGGTGGTGATCGATGAGGCTGCCGGACAGTGGTTGGCACTCAGTGCCTTGCCGTGGTTGGCGCCGGGGGCGGTCGATCAGATCTGGCCCTGGGCCGCTGCATTTGTCGCCTTTCGAGTTCTCGATGTGCTGAAACCGTTCGGCATCCGCCGCCTCGAATCTTTACCGCGAGGATGGGGAGTGTTGCTGGATGATGTCGCCGCTGGCCTGGTGGTGGCACCGCTGCTGTGGGTCGGGATGCGCTACTGGGGGGCTTCCTGAAGTAGCCGCGCGGTTCGGTCGGAGGGTAGCAGCGCCAGCGTCGCCAGTAACAGGATCGAGGCGGCCA
>CAVOEM010000314.1:0-2538 GCA_963694575.1 Planctomycetes bacterium UBA1146
TGGTATCGAGCCATCGTTTCGATCACCGTGTCGATGACGAGCGCCATCTGAACCCGGTCGGAAACGGCAGCTGGATCCCTGAGAAGAGTGGCCAGGGTAGTTCCCGCGACCACCGGCTCGACCACCTGCTCGGTGACTCCCTTGGCCCCTTCGATGAAGAGAGCCGAGCGGGGTTTACCGTGCCAGACCGTCTGCAACACCCGATCGCCAAACCATGCCGCACGAGGCTCTCCCGGTGAGTACCCCGAATGGCTCGAGGCGGCGGGTGACTGGCGGCGGACCTGCACCACTCCATCGACTTTGACCGGCTGGTGATGGATACCCTTTCCACCGCGCAGAGCGCGCGAGATGTGGCGTCGACGGCGACGTATCTCCGCTCGCTCTGCAGCGCGCAGCGTCTCGTCATGGCGATCCTCCACCACGTCGGCCCAGCCGACCCCGGTGGTTTCACGATCGGGACCGACCGCCCAAGAGCCATCGATCCCCTTCGATCGGGCCCCGTGGGCCCACCCCTGGAGGAAGTGAAGCACATCCTTCCCGGCACGAGCGGCACCCAGTGCCCGCGCAACCTGTCGCACCATCGCCACCCTCCGATGAGGGGCCACCCCGAAGCCAACCTTCGCATCGTGGAGATCGATCAACCACAGCGCTGCGGTCTCTGCGTCGTATCCGCGAACCAGGATGTTGCCGGTATGAATGTCGTGAGCATCCACTCCTGCACGGACGATGCCTGCCAGCCAGTTTCCCAGCACACGCAACAGCGCCACCCGCTGGACCCCGTCAAACCGTTCGAGGAACTGTGGAAAGTGCTCGGTATCGAGAAGGTAATCGAAGAAGACGATGTCGTGGTCACGGTGACACGCCAGCGCCACCGGTCTCGGTACCGCAGCTCCGCCCGCTTCCGCAAGCATCAGGTTGTGCCACTCGAGTCGCGCCCGCCCCCAACCAAGAAAGCGGCGACAGCGTGCCGCCAGATCTCGCTCGTGGTGAATTTTTGCGATGAGTGTCGGTCGTGCGGGCGACGGAGGGATCCTCAACACCATTCTCTGAGTCTCCGACTGGAGGATCTCGACTCCGGGAAACTGCAGTAGAGCCTGCTGGTCTCGTGGCACTCCATCGAGCCATCCGATCCTTCGCGGATGCGACTCTTCATTGCTGACGAATGGTGAATCCAACGGGTCCTCCACATCGATTACCTGCGAGACCATCGAATGGTAACCAACAGAAGCCTCTTGCCCACCCGACTCATCAGACAGAAGTTTATCCTCGCTCTCTGTGGCTCGCTGCGATCGCTTCGGATACCTTGGAACTGTCCGATACCGGGGATCGCCTCGGTGGGGAGACCGGAGCGGACCCGTGCCCCGTCACAGCCGCCCACTTCACCCTTGCGGGGGAGGAAACGCCCTTCGATGGCGAAACAATCCTTCGACCTACCAATGCTGGCCACCCCCTCTGACGACGATCGTCGGGAGGTCGCGGTTGTCCTCAAGGCAGTGATGCCGGGCGACCCTTCCTTGCACATCGGTGGGGTCGATCCGGTCGCCGAGATCACTGCGCTGGCAGACACTGCCGGTGTGCGGGTTGCAGGGGTGGTGAAGCAGAAGCGCAACCGCCCCCATCCCGGGACCTATGTCGGCAAGGGAAAACTGGAGGAACTGGCCGAACTGGCCACTCAACTCGAAGCCCAGCTGATCATCGTCGATGATCCGATCTCCCCGGGACAGGGTCGCAATATCGAGGAACGTACCGAGCTGCGAGTGGTCGACCGTGCCGAGTTGATCATGGATATCTTCGCCCGCAACGCTCGCAGCCATCAGGCGAAACTTCAGATTGAACTGGCCCAGTTGCAGTACTCCCAGTCGCGCCTCACCCGCATGTGGACCCACCTGTCCCGCATGGAAGGGGGCGCCGTAGGGACCCGTGGCCCCGGTGAAACCCAGCTGGAAACGGACCGCAGGATCGTCAGCCGCAAGATCAGCATCTTGAAGAAGCGGCTGGCCAATATCGAAAAACAGGCCCAAACGCAGCACAAATTGAGGGAGGGCACATTCCGCATCGCCCTGGTCGGTTACACCAACGCCGGAAAGTCGACGATACTGAAACGCCTCACCGGTGCCAATGTTCTGATCGAGGATCGTCTCTTCTCGACCCTCGATACCAGCACCCGCAACTGGGACCTCGATGTTCCCTTCGATGTACTGCTCTCTGACACTGTCGGATTCATCCGAAAGCTCCCTCACGGGCTGGTCGCCTCCTTCCATGCCACATTGATGGAAGCAAGAGAAGCGGACCTGCTGATGCACATAGTCGATGCATCGTCGCCAACCATCGAGTTCGACATGGAGTCGGTGGAGCGAACCTTGACTCGCATCGGCTGCGATGAACATCCGAGACTGGTCGTGTTCAACAAACTCGATCGAGTACGCGAAGATCAGCGGATCGACCTTCAACACCTGCTGGCAGAACAGGAAGACTCGTTCGTGGTCAGTGCCACCGAGGGAACTGGTATCGATCTGGTGGTGGAACGGGTGCTAGAGA
>CAVOEM010000315.1:0-2531 GCA_963694575.1 Planctomycetes bacterium UBA1146
TGGCGAGCATTCCGATGGCTGCGTAACCAGGACCTTCCCCCGCCGCCAGAGCGAGTAGAAATGCGACGATCGGTCCGACACAGGTGAAGGTGGTGACGCTGAAGACCAGCCCCATCACCAGCACGCTGGCGGCTCCACCACCTCCACCACTGCCTCCCACCGCGGATCGAAGCCAGCTGGGCAACTGGATATCGTAGTAACCGAACAAGCTGAAACCAAACACGACGAAGAGCACTCCGATGGCCAGATTGACAAAACCGTTGGTGGCCATGAAGTTGGCGCCCTCTTCCCCGAGCAGCGCCGACAGCAAGAATCCGAGCGCGGTGAAGGAGACGACGATTCCCGCGCCAAAGAGTCCGGCCAGCCACAGCACCCGAGAACGACTCTCGTGGGCTTGCTTGGTGAAGACGCTGACGGTGATGGGGATCATCGGATAGACACAGGGAGTCAGCAACGCCACCAGTGCCCCACCGAAGGAGAGCAGGATGATCCCGAGCAGTCCGGCCTGTTCCGCCGCCCCCCGGGTGTCCTTGCGGATGGCAGGGATCCTCAGTGCCTCTTCGACCGATCCCTCCAGTTGGAAGTCGATCACACTGCCGGGCTGCACCTCCTTCTGACTGAATCCTGCCGAGATGCGGATTTCACCGTCCGCGACCTCAGGACGAAGAGGGGCATCATTTCCGTCAGTGGATTCGATCTCGGATGGAGACAATTCCGTGGGAGCCTGGCCCGAGAAGAGCGGAATCTCCAGTGAAACCTGTTCTGGAGGAAGACAGATCTGCGCGTCGCAGACCATGTATCCGACCCGGAGCTGGAGTGCCTTCAGCGGCTTCGGCAGCGGCTGCGGAATCGAAATCGGCAGCCGGAAGATCGCCTTGCGCTCGTGCTCGAGCAGCACTCCACCCGATCCGTCATCGCGAGGGCGAGGTGGAGTCACCTCGATCGGCTCACCGATGGTCAGTGCAGAGTCCTCAGCGATGTGAAAAGTGGTCGGATCGCCCAGATCGGGATCGAGCCCGATCCCGTAGATATGCCATCCTCTTTCGATGATGGCGTGAAGTTCGACCTGCACCGTGGTCCCGGCCTGCAACTGATCGACTCCGATCGCTTGCCAGGAAACCGGTGAACCCTTGAGCGCCGCTTCCACCTTCAACGAAGCGGGAACTTCTTCCGATCCTCCACCCTTCTCGGGTGAACTCTTCGCCCCCACCGTGACCACAGCCTTGACCGTGGCCATCGCAGGCGGAAGACATTGCTTGGCATCACAGACCTGGTAACTGATATCGATGAGTATCTTGCGTGGACCCGCCTCTGCCGCCTCAGGCACCTGTAGCGGAACCTCGAACTGTACCTTTCCCTCATGCTCGTGCACCAGGCCGAGGATGGCATCATCGCGTTGGTGGGCCGGCTGTTCTCGGATGTCATGATGGAGTTCCAGATCTCCCGATCCGGCCAACACCAAGGTGGTGGGAATCCCCTGCTCTGGATCCATCTCGAATCCATAGATATGCCATCCCCGTTCGATGGTGGCGAAGACCTTGACCACCACCTCGGTACCGGGCACCGCTCCATCGACATCCTCAGCAGAGAACTGGACGGGAGAATCTTCTTCGAAGCCAAAAGCATCGAGATCGAAGCCATCGAGATCGAAGCCATCGAGTCCAGGTGGATCCTGCGCCAGTACCGATGCAGAGATCAGCCATCCCAGGATCAGTACCATCATCGATCGGATCAGATTCATCGGTATCGCCTTCTGTTACAGGGGTTCAATCGTCGAGTGCGACAGCGGCAAGGATTTCTGCGGCTGGGAACTCTCCACCGCCGGGAGTGTAGGCTCGAACCCACTGATCACCCACGACCAGGAAAGGAATCCCGAGTTTGCCAGTCTGACGCTCCAGTTCGAGGGCCGCTTGCGGATCCTCGGAGATATCGACCTTCTGGTAAACGATCTTGTGTTCATCCAGAAATCGAGATGCACGGGTACAATCCGGGCACCAGGTGGCTCCATAGAGCAGTATCGACGATTTCTCGGACATCCAGACCTCCATCTGTCTCCCCGGCGGGATCTTATCACGGCCGATTCCATCTGGCGACACGCCTTGCTTGGATGCCCGGGGAGTTGACGGATATCCTACGCCAGCGGGACCCGCTGGGTTCCCACCAACTAGACCCCCTGCGGGGCCAGAAGGGTGGATCGGAATTGCAGACTCTTCGTGATCATTTCTCCCTGGGAAAAGAGCAGCTTGCGGCTCCCGCCTGGATCCTCGGCCCCGATGTCATCGAGGACCAAGGATTCACCCTGGAAGTCGCCAAGGTCATCGCCAACATCGCCGCAGAGAAAAATCTACCGGTAATCTTCAAGGCCAGTTACGAAAAGGCGAATCGCTCGAGTGCTTCTTCCTTTCGCGGCCCAGGAATCGATGCCGGACTGGAAGTTCTGGCTCGAGTCCGCGAGGAGACGGGACTCCCCCTGACCACCGATGTTCATGATGAAGAGCAAGCACGTCGTGCCGCTGAAGTGGTCGACGTCA